>CAIMFT010000021.1 GCA_903840385.1 uncultured Holophagaceae bacterium | reverse complement strand
CGTGCTCACCCTGGCGGGGAGCAGCTAGCCTTCGAACCTCAGGCAGAAAAAGACAAAAAGCCTTCTGGCGGTGATCTTTGGCTCTTTGAACTTCAAACCAGCATCAGCTCTGGCTAAGACGTGCCAGGGGCGCGGCGCAGTTGCTGCAGTTGGTCTGGTGGGGCGGGTTCTTGGCTTCGCAGTGGCTGCAGACCTGGATCCGGGCCCGCTTGCGCCGCCAGAAGCGGAGGTAGAGGAGGCCCAGCAGCACGATGAGGAGCACCCCCTTCTGCCAGGGCAGGAGGATCAGGCCCGTAGGGCTGGCCTCGGGGGCCTTGGGCTGCTCTTCCAGGCTGAGGGTCTGCTGGCTCATGCCGGGTCCGCATCAGCAGGCGGCGGCTCCGCTTGCTCGGCCAGCTCGAGCTCAGGGTCCAGGTCCGCCTCTGGCTCGAGGTTCAGCACACCGGCACCGAACAGGCCGTCCTCGGGTAGGGCCGGCTCCAGCGCCGCCAGGGCCTCGGCCTCCAGGCGACCTTCACCGAAGTCCGCCAGGTGGGGCAGGTCGTGCAGGCTCTTGAGGCCGAAGTGGAGGAGGAAGGCCTGGGTGGTGGCGTAGGTCATGGGGCGGCCCACCACAGGCTTGCGGCCAGCGGGGATGATGAGCTCCCGCTCCAGGAGGCTCTTGATCTGATTGGCGCTGCTGGTCACGCCCCGGATGGCGTTCAGCTCCGTGATGGTGACGGGCTGGCGGTAGGCCACGATGGCCAGGGCCTCGATCTGCGCTGGGGTGAGGCGGCCGCTGCGGGTGGTGGTCACCAGGCGGGAGACCATCTCCCGGTACACCGGGCTGGTGGCCATGCGCCAGCCCCCGCCCACCTCCAGCAGGCGCAGGCCGGAGGCACCTGCGAGGCGCTCCTGGAGCTTCTCGATGCCCTGGAGCAGGGCGCCTTCGCCCAGCCCCGTGAGCTCCCGGAGGCGGGGCAGGTCCAGCACCTCGCCTGCCGCGGTGAAGAGGGCCTCCAGGGCCCCCGGCAGGTCGCCCTCGGCATCCCAGAGGGGGGACTGATGAAAGAGATCCTGGTCCGTCATCGGAAGGCCCCCAGCCGCTGTCCCATCTTGGCGACGCCGTCCGTCTGCAGGGGCGCCCAGGTGGCGGCGCCCGGTCCACCGATGAGCAGCACGACGGTGGAGCCGAACTCGAAGGTGCCCAGGTCATCCCCCGCTACACAGGGCAGGAGGGGGACGCTCAGGCCGCCATCCCGGGGCAGGGCCTGGCCCTGGAGCCAGCGGGCATCGATGATCACCCCGCCCACATGGGTGGCGCCCACCAGCACTGCCGCAACCTCCAGGCCCTCGCAGGGACCGGTGCCTGTGGCCGTCCAGGTGGCCCGCCGGTTGCGCTCGTAGAGGCGCGGCAGGTTCCCGGTGCTGGCGTCGTTCACAGGCCACAGCTCGCCCTCCACGCGGCTCACGGCGGAGACCTGGCCCGCCATGGGCACGTGGATGCGGTGGTAGTCCCGGGGGCTGAGGTAGAGGGTGAGGAAGTACCCGCCCTCGAAGCGGGCAGCGGCCCCATCGTGCTTGAGCAGCTCCGCCACCTGGTAGGGCAGGCCCTTGGCCTGGATGGCCTGGCCGGCGGTGATGCGTCCGCTGGCGATGATCCGGCCGTCCACGGGGCTGTTCACGAAGCCCGGCACCGGGGGGGCCTGGGGGCGCAGCCCGGGCTTGAGGCGGCGCGTGAAGAAGGCCTGGAAGCTGGGGTAGTCGCTCAGCGGGTGCTCGGCCTCGGCCAGGTCGATGCCGTACTGGCGGGCGAAGCCGCCCAGCAGGGGCTGACGCCAGGGGGCGGGCAGGGTGCGGGTGGCGAGCCAGCCCACCAGGGCCGAGCCGGCCTGCTTGGGATAGAGGCCCAGGACCCGCAGAGAGAGGGGGCCTGGCGTCCACAGGAGGACATAGACGACCCAGAGCAGGGCCAGGATGAGGGCGACACGGGTCGGCTGGGGCCAGAGCATGCCTCCAGGATAGCCTCCGCACCGGTGGTTCTGCGCCTCCCCTTCCCCCACAATCACGCCTGGGACCTGCCAGCCGCCCTGGTACGCCCTGTCCGTGGTGGTGCTCTGGACCCGGGACATGAACGCCGCCCGGCTGGTCTCGGCCCTGGCAATCACGGCCTATTTCGTGATTGGCTCCCGCCTGGAGGAGGGCAAGCTGATGGACCGCTTCGGCGAAGCCTACCGCCGCTACCGGGACCGGGTGCCCGCCCTGGTGCCCCGCCCTTGGCGAGTCCTCAGCCGGGAGGAGGCCCGGCGGCTGCTAGAAGACTGAGGAGGGAATCGAGGCGTTCTGCGAATCCCTGGCCTAAGGCTTCTCTGAGACGGTTTTTTAACGGCGCTTTCATGCCAATGAAAGCGCTTGTGTCGACGTTCCTCTGGGCGACACATCCTGCCATGAAACCCAGTCCTGGCCTGGATCCTGGCGCTTGGGCAGTCTCGGATCAAATCACCTGTAGGTATGTGATAAGTTTGCAGGCATCAACCCATCCAACCCCCCTTCGGAGGAAGCATGAACAAGAGGATCCTGGCCTCGCTCTTTGCGCTCGGACTGGCCCTGCAGGCCCAGACCGCGCTGAAGATCGGCGTCATCAACTGTGCCACCGGCACCCAGGCGCCCATCGGCGAGTACATGAGCAACGGCTACAAGATCGCCTTGGAAGACCTGGCCAAGAAGGGCATCAAGGTTGAGCTCGTGATCGAGGACGACACGGGCAAGCCCCAGGTGTCCATGTCCGCCATGGAGAAGCTGGTGACCCGCGACCAGGTGGCCGGCGTCGTCGGTCCCTACAGCTCCGCCTGTGCCAACGCCGTCTCCAAGCTCGCCGAGAAGTACAAGGTGCCCCTCCTGGTGCCTGTGGCCTCCAAGGAGGACATCACCCGGCAGAACCAGAAGTATGTCTTCCGCCTCAGCGCCACCACCGAGGACTACGCCAACATCCTGATCTCCATGGCCCAGAGCCTCGGCAAGCCCAAGACCATGGCGATCCTCAACGAGAACACCGACTTCGGCACCTCCGGCGCCAAGTCCGCCAAGGCCTACGCCACGCAGGTGGGCATCCAGGTGATCGCCGAGGAGGCCTACGCCTCGGGCTCCCCGGACTACCGCTCCACCCTGGCCAAGATCAAGGGCCTGAAGCCAGACCTCGTCTTCATGGTGTCCTACGTGGCCGATGGCATCCTGCTCATGCGGCAGGCCCGGGAAGTGGGCCTCCTGCCCCAGGCCTTCCTCGGCGCTGGTGCCGGGTTTGCCTCCTCCGAGTTCGCCCGGGAGCAGGCCATCTCCCACGGCGTGTTCTCCAGCACCCAGTGGACCACTGACGTGAACTGGCCCGGCGCCAAGGACTTTGGCAAGCGCTACAAGGCCAAGTTCGGCAAGGACGAAGTCCCCTACCACGCCGCCAATGCCTACGCTTCGATGATGGTGATGGCCGAGGCCGCCGCCAAGGTGGGCGGGAACCGCGAGCGCCTCCGGGATGCCCTCCGTACCGGCAAGTGGAACGGCATCATGGGCGAAGTGGCCTTCGTGGACTACACCGGCTACACCAACCAGAACAAGCACCAGATGCTGGTGGAGCAGATCCAGAACGGCAAGCACGAGACCGTCTGGCCCACTGCCTACTCCTCCAAGAAGCCCATCTTCCCCTTCAAGTGGAAGTAGGGGGCTTCTGAAGTCCGGATGAGCATGTCATCTTATGAGGCATGCACATCGGGTCCACTCTCACAGTCATGGCCGCTGCGTTCGTTGCTGGCGCCATCAACTCCATCGCGGGGGGCGGCACCTTGGTGTCGTTCCCCGCTTTGCTTGGCATCGGCCTGACGGGCCAGCAGGCGAATGTGACCAGCACCCTGGCTCTGCTGCCCGGCTCCTTCGGTGGGTTCTGGGGCCACCGGGATGACCTGGCGGGCACCAAGGTCTTCGCCAAGCGGCTGATCCCCGTGTCCCTGGTGGGCGGTGTGCTGGGCGCCTGGGCCATGCTGGTCACGCCCCAGAAGCTCTTCGATCAGCTGGTGCCCTGGCTCATCCTGGCGGCCACCGTGCTGCTGGCGGCCAATGATCCCGTGGGCAAGCTGCTCAAGAAGATGGGGAGCCATGAGCGCACCACCGGCTGGTGGCTCGGCGCCATGGTGTTCCAGTTCATCGTGGGCATCTACGGCGGCTACTTCGGTGCCGGCATCGGCATCCTCATGCTGGCGGCCCTGAGCCTGCTGGGCCTCACCGACATCCACCAGATGAACGGCCTCAAGAACCTGCTGGCCCTGTGCATGAACGGCATCGCTGTCTTTGCCTTCCTGGGCATGGAGTACCTGCGGCACCCGGGCAATGTGCAGTGGGCCATCGCCGGGTTCATGGCCATCGCTGCGGGCCTGGGTGGACTCTTCGGCTCCCACATGGCCCACCGGGTGGGGCGCACCACCGTCCGCTACGGCGTCATCAGCATCGGCTTTGTCTTGGCCGCCTGGTATTTCTATAAGACCTACGCCCTTTGATGTAAGGACAAGCTCTTGAGTTGTGCTAGGTTGGTCCCCAGCCTTCTCGGGAGACCCCATGCGCTTGTTGTTCGCCGCCCTGCTGGCCACGGCCCTCGCCGCAGCTCCGCCGCCGGATGCCGAGGACTGCGTGGCCTGCCACGACACCATCAAGCTGGACGTGTTCCGCACCCGGGCCCATGGGGGCCTCCAGTGCTTCGCCTGCCACACGGCCACGAAGAAGCTGCCCCACCCCGACAAGATGTCGCCGCCCAACTGCGTGCGCTGCCATGACCACCAGGGCCAGGAGTACGCCAACAGCGTGCACGGCATGGCCCGGAAGAAGGGGAAGGACCACGCCCCCACCTGCATGACCTGCCACGGTCACGCCCACGAGCTGCTGTCCCGCAAGGATCCCGCCTCCCGGGTGGCCCGCCAGAACATGGACGCCACCTGCGGCAAGTGCCACGACAAGGCACACCTGGACAAGCTGCACACGGCCCTCACCAAGCGCGCCACCCGCATGGACCTCCAGAAGATGCCGGGGAAGAAGTAATCCACCCTGGCTGGGGAACCCTCCGGGTCTATCCTCACATCCGGGAATTTCGGGAGGGAGCTCCCTGCGCTGAGCCGAGCTCTCGTCCCGAAATTCCCGGATAGGCTCGTGGTGTTTTGGCATAAGCCTCCACTCGGGTGCTGGGATTGCCCGAGGGCCTTTGCTTGAAGCTACCCTAAGTCAACATTTGCAGAACGCAATGATAGATTACCTGTTCATCATTTTATTAAAGGTCGCTGGGCCAGGGTCCGATACCTGATCGAATGCGCACTCCCTCGGAGCAGCTTCTGCTCGACCGAGCGGTGTTCGCACCGGGGGCAGACATGCTGAACAACCTGCGCATTGGAGTCCGGCTTGGACTCGGCTTTGGCCTCATCCTCGTGCTGCTCCTGCTCACCGCCGGGGTGGGCCTCAACCGCATGGGCGCCATCGCAGGGGACACGGAGAGCATCGTCACCCACTACAACCGGCAGCTGGCCCTGACCAACGACATGTCCGAGCAGGTGTTTCTCATCACTCGCATGGTGCGGACCATGTACGTCATGGAGAATCCGGCCGACCGGAAGGAGAATCTGGTCCGCATTGCCAAGGCTCGTGAGGCCTATGACGTCAAAGCCAAGGAGCTGGAAGGCACCCTGAGCAGCGATGCCTCCAAGGTCGAGTTCGCCACCATCCAGGCCAACCTCCAGAAGTACCGGATGGCGAATGGGAAGGCCCTGGATACCCTCGCAGAGGGCCGTGACAAGGAGTCTGTCCGCATCCTGTTTGATGAAGTTCGGCCCACGGAGAAGGCCTTCCAGGACAGCCTTGCCAAGCTCCAGGACCACTGCAAGGCCGGCATCCAGAAGCGCTATGAGCAGGCCCAGGCCAGCCATCGCAGTGCGGTGATCTTCTCGCTCTCCCTGGCGGCACTGGCCCTGGTCGTCGGCGTTGGCATCTCCCTCACCATCACCCGGAGCGTCACCCGGCCGATCGCAGCCATGGGTCTGGTCATCGAGACGGTGGCCCAGGGCGACCTCACCCAGCGGCTGGAGATCAAGTCCAAGGATGAGCTGGGGGTCTTGGGGGGCATCCTGAACACCACCAACGAGGGGCTCCGAGAGATGGTGCTACAGATCCAGGAGAGCGCCCTGGCCATCTCCACGGCCTCGGGCGAGATCTCCATGGGCAACACGGACCTCAGTCGCCGCACGGAAGAGCAGGCCGCCAGCCTGGAGGAGACCGCCAGCAGCATGGAGCAGATCACCGCCAACGTGAACCAGACCGCCGACAATGCGCGGTCTGCCAACACCGAGTCCGCCAAGACCCGCCAGGTGGCCCAGGATGGCGGCGCCGCCGTCACCCAGGTGATTGCCGCCATGGAGTCCATCAATGCCTCCTCCGCCAAGATCAACGAGATCATCGGCGTGGTGGATGAGATCGCTTTCCAGACCAACCTCCTGGCCCTCAACGCGGCCGTGGAAGCCGCCCGGGCGGGTGAGCAGGGCCGGGGCTTTGCCGTGGTGGCTGCCGAGGTGCGCAACCTCGCCAAGCGCAGCGCCGACGCCGCCAAGGAGATCAAGGGCCTGATCCGCGAGAGCGTGGCCAAGTCCGAGGACGGCAATAAGGTGGCCGCCCACGCCGGGGCCACCATCCAGGCCGTGGTCACCAACGTGCAGCGAGTGACCTCCCTGGTCAGTGAGATTGCCAACGCCACCCAGGAGCAGAGCACGGGCCTGAACGAAATCAACAAGGCCGTGGTGCAGATGGACGAAGTGACGCAGCAGAACGCCGCGCTGGTGGAGGAGTCCGCTGCCGCCGCCGAGTCCATGGACGCCCAGGCCCAGGCGCTCACGGAGATCGTGGCCCGCTTCAAGACCGGCGTCGAGGTGCATCGCCCCCAGGCTGCCCGAGCCATGGCGCCGCGCCCCGCCCCCATGCGGCCGCCGGTCCGCACCGCCCTGAGGCAGCCCTCGGGTCGCCCTGAGCTGGCTGCTGGTCGAACCCCCAGCCCCGCACCGGTCCCGGACGAGGAAGCCTCCTGGCAGGCCTTCTGAGGAGCACCCCATGGCCACCAGCGACACCACCTCCCAGGCCCTCCAGCAGGTCCTCTGCTTTGCCCTGGGCGGGGAAGCCTACGCCCTGCCCATCCTCAAGGTCCGGGAGATCCAGGCCCAGGCCACCCTCACCCGTATCCCCAGTGCGCCGCCCTGCATGCCTGGCGTCATCAACCTCCGGGGGGCCATCGTCCCCATCCTCGAGCTCAGGGAGCGGTTCTCCCTGGGGGCAGCACCGGAGGAGACCCGCCCGGTCATCGTCATTGTGGAGGTCCAGGGGCGCACCGTGGGCCTGCGCGTGGACTCGGTCTCCGATGTGCTGGACCTGGAGGCCAGCGCCATCCGGCCCGCTCCGGAGCTGGGCACCCAGAGCGCCCTGGGCCGGGAGTTCATCTCGGGTCTGGCCAGCCTGCCCGGGGCGACAGGGACCGACACCATGCTGATCCTGCTGGACCTCGACCGCCTCCTGTCCGATGGCGAGCTCAGCGCCATGGAGAGCGCCAGCGCCTAACTATCGGCCTGACTCCGCCAACTCGGGCCTTCAAAGTGCGCCTTTGCGGCGATTGCCGCTCAGGCGCCGACGGTGCGGCGGAGGGCCTGGTCCAGGTCGGCCAGGATGTCTTCCACGTCCTCGATGCCGATGGAGAGGCGCACCAGGCCATCCGTGATGCCGGCGGCCAGGCGGTTCTCCCGGGCCATGCCTGCGTGGGTCATGGAGGCGGGGTGGCTGATGAGCGTCTCGACGCCGCCCAGGGACACGGCCAGGCCCGCCAGCTTTACGCCGTCCATCACGATGCGGCCGGCCTCGGTGCCACCCTTCAGCTCGAAGGCGATCATGGACCCATAGCCCGTCATCTGCCGTCCCGCCAGCGCATGCTGGGGGTGGCTGGGCAGGCCGATGTAGCGGACCCAGGCCACCTCGGGCCGGGCCTCCAGCCAGGGGGCGACGAGGCGGGCGCTTTGCTCGGCCCGCTCCACCCGCAGGGCGAGGGTCTTGAGGCCCCGGCTCACCAGGTAGGCCTGGTGGGGGTCCATGTTGGCGCCCAGGTTGATGAGCATGGCCCGGATCTGCTTGTGCAGGGCCTCGGTCTTGGACACCACGATGCCGCCCACCACATCCGCATGGCCGTTGATGAACTTGGTGACGGAGTGGAGCACCAGGTCAGCACCCAGGTCCAGGGGCTTCTGCAGGTGCGGGCTGGCGAAGGTGTTGTCCACCACCAGCAGGGCCCCGGCGGCGTGGGCAATCTCGGCGGCGGCAGCGAGGTCCGTGACGGACATGGCGGGGTTCGACGGCGACTCGATGTAGACCACCCTGGTGTTGGGGCGCAGGGCCCCCCGCAGGTTGGCCAGGTCCGAGGTGTCCACGTAGGTGGAGGCCACCCCGAAGCGGCTCATGTGCTTTTCCATGAGGCCCCGGCTGGGGCCATACACGGAGTCGGTGCTCACGATGTGGTCCCCGGCGCTGAGCAGCGCCAGGTACACCGTGGTGACGGCACCCATGCCGCTGGCCATGGCCGTGGCGCCGAAGCCGTTTTCCAGCTGGGCGACGTTCTCTTCCAGGGCCACGGTGGTGGGATTGCCGATGCGGGTGTAGATGTACCCATCCTCGGTACCCGCAAAGCGGTTGGCGCCCTGCTGGGCGTCCCGGAAGGCGAAGGTGGAGGTCTGGTAGATGGGGGTCACCACGCTGCCATGGGCGTCGTCGGGGATGCCCGCATGGACCAGCTTGGTGTTGAATCCGCAGGCTCGGGTGTCCATGGCTAGGCTCCAAGGGCGCCGCAAGGGGGCGACCCTGGAGCCAAGTGTTAAGGGACGCCTGGGTCCCGGCAAGTGATTAGCGGCGGAGAGCCTTAATAACGCTATAGGCGGCTGGTGCTTTTACGGTTTGTCAGGCCGGGCTGGGGCGCCCTCCGGGCGTTTTGGCTGGAACTCGTCCGGCGTCAGCCTGCCATCGCCGTTCACATCCAGCTTCTTCAGCAGCAGGGGCGCCATGGCGAGCTCGGCAGCGCTGATGATTTCGTCGCCGTCAGCGTCCAGGGCCGTGTCCAGGGGGGGGCGGGGACGCTGGGGGGGCCGTGGGGCCTGATTCCCCTGGTCTGCGGGCCGGGGTGGCGGGTTGCCCTGAGCCTGCCCATCGGGGCGGGGCGGCCGGTACTCGTCCGGGGTCAGCTGGCCATCCCCATTCTTGTCGAGCTTCAGCAGGGACTTGGCTGCAGCGGCGAGCTCACCGGCATCCAGGATGCCGTCCCCATTCAGGTCCAGGGCCAGGAGGATGGGGGAGACCGGGCGCGGAGGACGCGTGGCGTCCTGGGCCTGGGGCAGGGCGGCCAGCAGAGGGCACAGCAGCAGGGCAGGGATCATGGCGACAGCTCCTGAGATGGGTGGCGCGGGGAATCGCGCTCCCAACTGGAAGGTAGGGCGGAGCCTGCCGCCTGTCGCCCCACGCCGACTGGACAGAGGTTCCGCATGGCCCAATGGCGTGATTCCGGGGGCGGGTGACCAGTGGGGCAGGGGAGGCTGAGCTCAGATGAGTCAAAAGACTGAAAGGTGATTTGATAATAAACACTGAGATGCCACTTGCTAAAAACAGTGGTCGAACCGACATTCGAATTCTTCTGTACCGGGCGCAACAATTCGTCGCCAGGTACGGTTCCTGGAGTCGGGCATGCCACCTCCCAGCCCCATCGTCCGCTGTGCCGGGTGCGGTGCCGTGAGGGTGGCCGTGGCCTGGGTGCCAAACCCGCTGCCCTGGCTGGCGGGCAGTGAGACCTCGGGCTCCGCCGCTGGAGGGCTCTGTCAGCGTTGCGTCCAGCGCCACCCGCAGGCCCGGCGCCTGCACCCATCCCGGGGTTCCTCGGGATACCCGGGCGCCCCTCTGCGCAAGCCTTGAAGGAGACCCGCATGTTCTCCTACAAAGTCTTCCTCGAAAATCAGATCTGCGCCCTCACGCACCAGACTCCCAGCGGGGGCCAGTGCCGGATAGGGGACGCTGCGTTCACGGTCTTCTACACCGAGGACCTGTGGGAGTGGGAGTACCGGGGGGTGACCTACTTCGACCCCCAGGATCTGGCTGAGGCCATCCTTGCGATGGGGCGCCGCAGCCGCTGGCCACTCCCGCCCCCAGTGGACGGGGTGACCTTGCGGCTGCCGGCCTGAGCGCCTTTTTCAGTGGCGTCCCGCCGGAGAGCCTTCAGGTCCTGAACCGCGCGACGATCTCCGTGAGGGTGCGGGCCTGGCCGTCCAGGGACTCGGCGGCGGCGGCGGCCTGCTCCACCAGGGCGGCATTCTGCTGGGTGACTTCGTCCATCTGCACCACGGCCTTGTTGACCTCGCTCAGGCCCGTGCTCTGCTCCTGGGTGGCGTGGGCAATCTCACCCACCAGGCCGGTCACCCGCTGCACATTGGCGACCACCTCCTGGATGGTGGCCCCGGCGTGGGCGGCCACCTTGTTGCCATCCGTGGACCTGGCCACGCTCTCGCGGATCAGGCCCTTGATCTCCTTGGCGGCATCGGCGCTGCGCTTGGCCAGGTTGCGCACCTCGGCAGCCACCACGGCGAACCCGCGCCCCTGCTCTCCGGCGCGGGCGGCTTCCACCGCGGCGTTGAGGGCCAGCAGGTTGGTCTGGAAGGCGATCTCATCCACCACGCCAATGATTTCGTTGATCTTGGCGGAGGACTCGTTGATGGCCTCCATGGCGGAGATGACCTGGGTGACTGCGACACCGCCAGCCTGAGCCACCTGGCGGGCCTTGGTGGACTCGCTGTTGGCGGAGTGGGCGTTGTTCGCGGTCTGGGTCACATTGCTGGTGATCTGCTCCATGCTGCTGGCGGTCTCTTCGAGGCTGGCGGCCTGCTCCTCCGTGCGGCGGCTGAGATCGTTGTTCCCCATGGAGATTTCGCCGGCGGCCGTGGCGATGGCCTCGGCACTCTCCTGGATGCGGACCACCAGCTGGCGCAGCCCTTCGTTGGAGGCGTTGAGGACCTGCCCCAGCTCACCCAGCTCATCCTGGGACTGCAACTCCACCCGGCGGGTCAGGTCGCCCTGGGCGACGGTCTCCATCACCGCCCCCACGGCCTTCAGGGGCAGGGTCACCTGGGTGTGGATCACCCAGCCAAGGCCCACCATCAGGATGAGCAGGCCCCCCAGGGAGAGGCCCGCCGCAAGCCCGTTCTGCATATTCATGGCGCGCCAGTCGGCGCTCACGTCCTGGATGGTGACCATGCTCCCGGAGATGGCCACGGCTGGGTCGTGACAGGCCTGGCAGCGGGGCTCATTGACGACGGTCCGCACCTGGATGAAGCTGCGCCGTCCGTCCAGGTCCACCAGGCGCTGGGGCTCAGCCTGCTTCTGGATGGCCTCAGCCACCATCTCCCGCAGGTCCGTCTGGGCCGCTGTGGCGGTCAGGCTCGAGCCCAGGAGGGTATCCCGGGTGGTGAACTTGACCTTGCCGGTCGCATCCGTGAGGTGCAGGGTCAGGTTCGGGTTGAGGTCGCGGGCTTTCTGGAAGACAGCACGCATCTCGTCCACATCCCCCCGGAGCATGGTGCCGTCCATGGCCAGGGCCAGCATTCCGGCCACATTCCGGCCCCCCTGGGAGATCCGCTTCGTGGCGTCCCGCCGCTCGGAGATGGCACCGACCACCAGGATCAGGGTGAAGACCAGGACGATGATGACCGAAGCCAGGGTGAGCACCTTGGCTCCGAGGGAGCGGCGGAAGTTCTTGGCGGTCACAGGACCCCCTTTTTTTGGGGCGGGTGGAAAGGGGCAGAGATGGGGTCAGTCGCAAGGGAAGCTTTCGGGAAAATGGTAAAAAACTTGAATTTTGAAGCGCCATCCCATTTTTTGCTTTGTTGACTCAAGGACAAATACCCAAGCCCAGCCCACGGCCTCGCTCGGGAACGGCGGAGCCGCTCCCGAGGTGTCGTCGAAGGCGCCAGGCGGGCGCAGAGGGCGTGGCCCTAGGGCTGGTTGTCCAGGTAGCCGTCGATCAGCGCGTCCACTGGCCAGCTCTCGGACTGCTTCTGGGTGCCCTTCAGGAAGTTCACGGCCTCCGGGGGGTTGGCCTTCCGCAGCTCCTTGAGGGTGGGGTAGCGCTCCGCCAGCACCCGCAGGACAGCGCCTTCATCTTCCGTGCCCACAAGCCACCCCGCAGTCACCACGACCGTGGTGCAGCGTGAGCCTGCGCCTTGGACGCACTCCTGTCCATCGGAATGATCCCTGGCGAGGGTTCCATGGCTTGCTGGTCAGGTGCTTGGTGCGGTTGAGGGCGCGGGTCGCTCGGTGGTGGCGATGGCGTACAGCTCTCCGGATTCCCTGAGCAGGGCGGTGGAGATGATCGAGACGGCCAGGGTGGCGCCATCCTTGGCGAGCCGCTGGGTCAGATATGGAGCCAGAATCTCGGCGTGGCTCAGCCGGGCCAGGGTGGCCAGGGCCCCTTGCCTGAGCTCCTGCGGAATCCGCTCCC
Organism: uncultured Holophagaceae bacterium; assembly: GCA_903840385.1. GTDB lineage: Bacteria > Acidobacteriota > Holophagae > Holophagales > Holophagaceae > Geothrix. The sequence continues at coordinate 16,973 of CAIMFT010000021.1, read as the reverse complement.
GGACATTCATGGCCAGGGCTTCGGCTTCGGTCCAGCCATACATTCGGACCGCACCGGGGTTCCAGGCCAGGGTCTGGCCGTTGAGGTCCTGCACCGTGATGGCATCGTGGGCATCGCGCACCACCACCGCCAGGCGGAGCAGGTCGTTGGCCTTCCGTAGCTCTTCCCGGACCAGCTTCTGCTCAGTGATGTCCACGAAGGTGATCACGGCGCCTTCGATGACATTGTCCAGGGTGCGATAGGGCTGGATCCTCATGGTGAACCACCTGCCGTCCGTGGTCATCACTTCCGCTTCCCTGGGGATCAGCGTATCCAGGACCGCCTGCGCATCCGTGATCATGTGGTCGCAGCCCACCAGGTTGGACACCAGATGGGCCACGGGGCGCCCCACGTCGTTGGGTATCAGGTTGATGATGGCACTGGCCGTGGGGGTAAAGCGGAGGATGCGCAGCTTCAGGTCCACGAAGACCGTGCCGATGCCCGTGCCCGCCAGCAGGTTGTTCATGTCGTTGCTGGCCCGGGACAGATCCACCACCTTGGTCTGCAGCTCCCCATTGACCGTGGCCAGCTCCTCGTTCACCGATTGCAGCTCCTCCTTGGAGGTCTCCAGCTCCTCGTTGGTGGACTGCAGCTCCTCGTTCACCGACTGCATCTCTTCGTTGGAGGACTTGAGCTCCTCGTTGGAGGTCTCCAGCTGCTCATTGGCCGTCTGGAGGTACTCCTCCTTGATTCGCAGCTCCTGCTTTAGAGCCGAGATGCCCCCACCGAGCCCCAGGGCGGCCTCCGGGGCTGGCAGACCTGGCTCCGGTGCTGCTGAGAGCAGGGCGGGCGCTTCGTCCAGGACGACCAGGAAGAGATCGGCCTCCAGGGACCCCAGAGCCACCTTGGCCCCTCGGCCTACCAGGGGATGGATGCTCAGGTTGACCCGCGTGAAGTGACCGTTGGTCCTGACCTGCAGGCCCGGGCAGCACACCGGCTCGCTGGTTCCCCCAGCCCTGTGGAGGGCCGTGGTCAGCTCGCGACGCAGACCCTCCCGGGCCATCTTCAGGATGTTGGGGAGGCCGACCTCGCCGGCGGCCAGCTCCAGGAAGGTCCCCGTGCGGCCGTGCAGATACAGGATGTCGCCCTGGCTGTTGACCAGGGCTCCGGACGGGCTGGCCTTCTGCAGGAGGGCCTGCTCCGTCAGCTCCCGCAGCTGATTCCTCACGGGGTAGGCCGATTTCCCACCCACTTGGGGCAGGGAGGCGTGGATCGCCGTCATGGGGGGGCTGAAGGGCCCGAAGGCCGCCCGGCGGGTGCTGCGAAGGTCCTCCTTGCGCTGGTACAGCTTGGCCTGGCGGTCCACCACGCTGAAGAGATCCACATGCTCGCCCACGGTCTCCGAGGTGCCCAGGAAGAGCATGCCACCGGGGTTCAGGGCGTAGTGGAACAGCGGGAGGAGCTTCTTCTGCAGGTCGCTGCCCAGGTAGATCATGAGGTTCCGGCAGCAGACGAGATCCAGCCTGGAGAAGGGCGGGTCCTTGATCACGTTCTGCTCGGAGAACACCACTGTGTCCCGGATGCCCTTGTGGATCCGGTAGCTCCCGCCGCCGGGCTCGGGCACGAAAAACCGCGCCAGCCGTTCCGGCGAGAGGTCAACGGCGATGCTGGCCGGATAGAGCCCCGCCCGGGCCGCGGCCACCGCCCGGCTGTCGATGTCCGTGGCGAACACCTGCAGTGTGAAGCGCTGCTTCATCGCCTCCATGCGCTCCTGCAGCAGGATGGCGAGGGAGTAGGCCTCCTCCCCGGTGCTGCAGCCGGCGCACCAGACCCGGATTACCGCGCCTGTCGGCTTGTCGGCGAAGAGGCTGGGGAGGGCCAGGTCTTCCAGGCTCTGGAACGCCGCTGGGTCCCGGAAGAAGTTGGTGACGCCGATGAGCAGATCCCGGAAGAGCGCCTCCACCTCCACCGGCGCCTGCTGCAAGTAGCTCACATAGGTCTCGACGGCGTCGATCTGATGCACGGCCATGCGGCGCTCGATGCGGCGGTGGATGGTGCTCGGCTTGTACTGGGAGAAGTCATGGCCCGTCTGGGACCGCAGCAGGATGAAGATCTTCTTCAGGGCGTTTTCCAGCTTGGGTGACGGCGTGGCCGCCGTGCGGGAGAAGGGCTGGCCGAAGGCGCGGGCCGCATAGGCGATGAGCTGGGCGACCATCTCGGCGGGTGGCAGCACGAAGTCCACCAGGCTCGTGGCCAGGGCACTCTGAGGCATGCCGGCGAACTCGGTGGACTCCGGGGTCTGAGCCATCACCATCCCACCCTCGCCCTTGATGGCCCGGATGCCCAGGGTGCCGTCACTCCCGGTGCCCGAGAGCACGATGCCGATGGCCCGCTCCCGCTGGTCCTGGGCCAGGGAGCGGAAGAAGAAGTCGATGGGCAGGCGCTGGCCGCGCGGTGCCGCCGGCTCCAGCAGCTGCAGGGTGCCGTTCAGGAAGGCCATGTCCCGGCCTGGCGGGATGATGTAGGCACAGTTGGGCTGGACCACCATCCCATCCGTCACTTCGAAGACGTCCATGCGGGTGTAGCGCCGGATGAGCTCCGTCAGGAGGCTCTTGTGATCGGGGGCCAAGTGCTGGACCAGCACAAAGGCCATGCCGGGATCCGCCTTGGCGGGCATGCCCGAGAAGAAGGCTTCAAAAGCCCCCAGGCCACCCGCCGAGGCGCCGATGCCTACGATGGGGAAGGAGGTCGCTGGCTGCCTTAGCAAGGCGTCGGGGGCGCCCTGCGCCGTGGGCGGGGCGACGGGCTTTGCCGGCGGGGAAGCCGCGGGGGCCGTGGACGTGCGTTTGGGCTTGGGTTCCGTTCTTCGGGCCATGGCGCACCTCTGCTGTGGGAAGCATGCGCCTGATTCGGTGGTCCAGGGGCCGGAATGCACCCAATAGTCATGGAATTTGGCGCATGATGCCTATGGGCGGTGCCCCATGATGGGAACAAAAAAGGGTCTCAGAGCAGCGTGCTCGGAACCCATCGATGACCTCCGGCGCCAGGCGGAGAGGGTCTTCGCGGGTCGCCCGCCGGAGCCCACTGACAGCAGCTCCGAGGCCTCGCCTGAAGAGCTGCATCGGCTGATCCATGAGCTCCAGGTCCATCAGATCGAGCTGGAAATCCAGAACGAGGAGCTGCGCCGGGTGCAGCTGGAGCTGGACGCCTCCCTGTCACGCTACTTCGACCTCTATGAGCTGGCACCGGTGGGCTACTGCACCCTCAGCGAGCAGGGGCTGATCCTGAAGGCCAACCTCACCCTGGCCACCCAGCTGGGCTCGCCCCGAGGCCAGCTGCTAGTGCAGCGCTTTTCTGCGTTCATTGTCCGCGAGGACCAGGACATCTTCTACCGGCACCGGCCCAAGTCCCGAGAGACCACCGCGACGGTGGCTTTCGAGCTGCGCATGGTTCCGAAGCAGGGGCCCCTGTTCTGGGCGCGTATCGAGCTCCGGGTCCTGCCCGCGGCGAACGGCCCGCTCGAGTACCTCCTGGCGGTCTCCGATATCACCCCCCTCAAGCAGCTGGAAGAGTCGCTCCGGGACCTGGCCCGCTTCCCCTCGGAGAACCTGAACCCCATCCTGCGGATCTCCCAGGATGGCCACCTGCTGTATGCCAATGAGGGTGCCCTGAAGCACCTGGTCGAGTGGCCTCTGATCACTGGCGAGCCGGTGCCAGCGGAGCTGAGTGAGACCGTTGCGCGGGTTCTTCGCAAGGGCAGCCCCTGCAAGTTGGCGAGCAGTCACCGAGGCACCGACTGGCTCTGCTTCGTGACGCCAGTGCCCGAGGCCAGCTATGCCAACCTGTTTTGCATCGATGTCACCGAACGCCGGCGGCGCGAGGACAGCCTCCTGAAGCTCAACCGGAGCCTGGAGGACCAGCAGCAGGCCCAGTCCACCCTGCTGGAGCGGCTGTCCGCCCGCCTGCTCACGGCCCAGGATGACGAGCGCAAGCGGATTGCCCTGGATCTGCACGACAGCCTGGGCCAGACCCTGAGTGCCCTGCGGCTCATGGGGGGACGGGTGGTCGGGGCCAACGCCAAGGGGAAGGGCGGGCACCTGGCCTGCACGCCAGCCATGATGACCATCCTGAGTGGGGCCATCGAGGAGGTCCGGCGCATCTCCATGGACCTGCGGCCCTCCATGCTGGATGACCTCGGCATCCTGCCCACCCTCAACTGGTTCCTCCGCGGCTTCAAGGCCAGCCATCCAACCATCCAGGTGAACAGGCGGATCCGGGTTGCTGAGGGGGCGATCCCCGAGGCGTTGAAGATCACCATCTTCCGAATCGTCCAGGAAGCCTTCCACAACGCTACGCAGCACGGCCATGCCAGCGAGATCGCCCTCTCCCTGAGCCTGGCGCGGGGGACCCTGAGCCTGAGCCTCAGCGACAATGGGAAGGGGTTTGACCCCACGGCCCAGGACCGGGCCAGCGGGGGCGGAGGCCTGGGCCTCTCCTCCATGCGGGAGCGGGCCGAATCCAGCGGCGGGACCTTCGAGGTTCTATCGTCCCCGGGCAAGGGCACCCAGCTCGTGGCTGCCTGGCCCCTGTCCTTTGGGGCTCCGCTCCTGGGCCCGGCCGAGTTTGGCCCACGGTCCGCAGCTGCGAAGGCACCAGAGCCGAGCACCCCACCCTCAGCCAGGACCGCCCCGCAACGGAGGGCACGATGAGCCAGAACAAGTCCCACAGCGTGCTCATCGTGGAGGACCACGCCCTCATGAGGAAGGGCCTGCGTGCCCTCCTGGAGTCCTGGCCCGGCTTTACGGTCGTCGGCGAGGCTGCAGAGGGCAAGGAGGGCATCCGGCTCGCCGATGACCTCCAGCCCGACCTGGCCCTCCTGGACCTGTCCATGCCTGGCACCAACGGCATCGAGGCCCTCAGGGAGATCAAGCGGGTCAGCGAGGGGACCCGGGTGCTCGTGGTCACGGCGCACAAGGATGAGGAGCACCTCTTCGCGGCGCTTGGCGCGGGGGCCGATGGGTATTTCCTGAAGGACTCCGACGCCGAGGAGCTGCGCATTGCCCTGGACAGTGTGCTGGCTGGACAGCGCTTCCTGACGCCTACCATCGCCACCAAGGTGGTCGCCCGCTACCTCTCGAAGGAGGCCTCCCCTGCTGATCCGTCCGTCTACGACCTCCTCTCCGTGCGGGAGCGGGAGGTCCTTAAGCTGGTGGCTGAAGGCAGGCGCAGCAAGGACATCGCCACCCACCTGGGCATCAGCCCCAAGACCGTGGAGCGCCACCGCGCGAACCTGATGAAGCGCCTGGGCCTGCACTCCGTGGCGGCCCTGACGACCTACGCCATGGCCAAGGGCCTCCTCGAGCCCTAGGCGAGGGGGGTTCCTGGGTTTGGCTGGGCCTAGCTCTGTCCAGGAATTGTTCTCTGTTGTAACGAATTGACTAAGAAAAGAACGGTTGACATCGTTCTTGGGGGGGAAATACTACGAATCTGAATTCAATGCCTTTCCCAGCGACCCGCTCCGGCTGGGTCTCCATGCCTGGTGCGGTTCTCTCCTGGAGGCGGCATGTCCCACGCCCCATTCACGCTCCAAGGACGCGGGTCTGAGTACCCGGAAGCTCTCGCCCAGGAGGAGTCCGTCCGGGTGCAGGCGCGGCGGGCCAAGGCCGAGCAGGAGCTGGGTCAGCCTCTGACGGGCAGCGGCTCCATCGGATTGGCCCTCTCAGGCGGGGGGATCCGCAGCGCCACCTTCTGTCTGGGGGTGCTGCGGGGACTGGCCCGCAAGGGCATCCTGGCGAAGGCGGACTTCCTGAGCACGGTCTCCGGTGGCGGCTACGCCGGGAGCTTCCTGGGCGCCCTCATCCAGCGGGATGGCCTGGCTGGTGCGCTGAGCTGTCTGGAAAACGATCCACCACCGGTGCCGGGGAGTGCCGGGCAGGCCTCCAAAGCGGCGCCCTCCCAGGCCGCCTCGCCCATCCGCTGGCTGCGGAACAATGGTCGCTACCTGGCCCCCAGCGGCAGCGGGGACCTCCTGCTCATCGCCTCGATCCTGTTTCGCAACTGGGTGGCCGTGCAGGTGGTCCTGGGGCTCTTCTTCCTCGGGGTCCTGCTGGCCCTGAAGGGGGTCTGGGCCCTGCCCATTCCAGCCTCCTTCCTGGCCTGGACCGCCCAGCCTGGGTCCAGCCTCTGGCTGAGTCCCTGGGGCATCGTGGCGGGCCTGCTCTTCCTGCTGGCGGCGGTGCCGCCAGGCTGGGCCTACTGGCTGGTGGAGGCCCAGGGCGAGGACCGCAAGTCCCGGCTGTTCTCGCCGGTGCGGGTGGCGGTCGGGTCGGTCCTGCTGTTTGCCGGGGTGGGTTGCATCGGCCTCTGGGCACCCTCCGTCCGGGAGGCGACCCGGCCCTTGTTCGGGGTCTCCTGGGTGACCTGGGCGGGGTTCGCTGCGGCTCTGGAGGGTCTGCAGGCCGTGGCCTGGCTGGCCCTCCTGGAGCGGAGCTTCGCCCGGGCGAGCGGCCTGGGCCAGAGTGCGCCCTTCGAGCCCCTGCCGGCCCAGCGCGCCGCCTGGCTGCGCTGGCGGCTCTCCCACCTGCTCAACGCGGGCCTCATGCTCACTCTCCTGGTGCTCCTCTTTGCCGGAGCGGACACCCTCGGCCAATCTGCCTATGCCATCTGGTCCGACCAGGGTCGCCATGGGGTGGCCCTGTGGGCGGCGGGCTTCGCCTCGGTGGCCGGCGCCCTGTCCGTGTGGGGGCACAAGCTGGCCACCCTGCTGCCCGAGCGTAAGAAAGGCGTGCCCCTTCCCGTGAACCTGCTGGCGGGGGTCGCGGCCGCCCTCCTCCTCGTCACGCTGCTGGTGGGCTATGCGGCCCTGGCCACGGGCCTGGCCTGGGGCTTCAAGCCCGTGGGCTGGCCCCTGCAGACGGCCCAGCCGACGGGCTCCGTGGGGGCCCTGCTGCTGCAGCCATCCGCCCCGGTCCAGGCGCGTCCCGCCGCCAGTCCGGCGCGGTTGCCTGAGGCAGCGGTGCCGCCGCCAGCCATCACCGCCCCCGGCGCACCCTTCGCCCGGCGGGTGTGGCTGGGTGCCCTGCTGGTGGCTGCCGCCATGAGCATCTTCGCCTTCGGGCGCAACCTGGCCTTCCTGAACCTCAGCGCCATGAGCGCCTTCTACCAGCAGCGCCTGACGCGCACCTTCCTGGGGGCCAGCAACCCCGAGCGCCGGGCCCGCACCACCAGCCCGCGGGACCATGCGCCGGGCGATGACCTGCCCTTCGAGAGCTATCAGCCCTGGCAGCAGGGGGGCCCCCTACACTTTGTGAATGTGACCATCAACGAGACCCTGGATGGCTCCACCCAGATCCAGAACCAGGACCGCAAGGGCCTGATCCTGGCGGCGGGTCCGGCGGGCCTCAGTGTGGGTGTGCGGCACCATGCGCTGTGGGCGCAGGGGGATCCCTGCCTGCTCCAGCCCGAGGTGGGGAGCCGCTGGCCTGTCTTCTTCTCCAGCCAGGGCGAGGCCCTGGCCCCCCAGCCCCTGACCCTGGGCCAGTGGGTGGGCATCTCCGGTGCGGCGGTCAGCACGGGCATGGGCGCCCGCACCAGCTTCGGCTTGAGCTTTCTCTGCGGGTTCTTCAACATCCGCACCGGCTACTGGTGGCAGAGCGGCGTGGACTCCGCAAAGCGCACCGACAGGGCTGCAGGTCAGTCCGGCCTCTGGCACCGCTTCTCCCGGGCCCTGCCCGTGCATGCCCACCTGCTCGACGAGTGGATGGCCCGCTTCCAGGGCACCGTGCGGCGCTACTGGTACCTCAGCGATGGCGGGCACTTCGAGAACTCGGGGGTCTATGAGCTGGCCCGGCGCCGCGTCCCCTTCATCATCCTGTGCGATGCCGGGGGCGATGCGGACTACGTCTTCGACGACCTGGGCAACCTCACCCTCAAGCTGCGCAACGACTTTGGTGCAGAGCTGCGCTTCCTGGCGGCTCCGGAGCTGGCCGGGGCCTGGCTGGAGATCGAGCAGGGGCTTGGGCTGCCGACCGGGCTGGGCGTCGGGGCCGGCCTGGGTCCCCTGGACGCCCTGCGCCGCGGCGACTGGGTGCAGGGCGAGGGCGGTGCTGTCCTCGCCAAGGCCGCCACCGAGGGCCTCTCCCGCGCCCATGCCGCGCTGGCAAAGATTACTTATCCCTGCGGACCGGACGGACAGCCCGCGCACTCCTTCCTGCTGGTGCTCAAGCCGGCGCTGGTGGGCGACGAGCCCATGGATATCCGCTACTACCATGCGACCCACCCGGACTTCCCCCACGAGTCCACGGCGGACCAGTTTTTTGACGAGGCCCAGTGGGAGGCCTACCGCAAGCTGGGTGAGCACTCGGTGGATGCGGTCTTCCAAGGACACACAGCATGAATACTGAGACCACGGTTGTCTTCCTGCATGGCATGGGCAAGCACGACGCCACCTTCCATGAGGCGGCCTGGGCCTTCCTGCAGGAGAAGCATCAGAGCCTGTCGGGCCAGCCCCTGGCCGCCACGGCCATTCCCTTCGTGTACGACGACATCTTTGAGTCCCTAAGGCAGACGGGATCCCTGGCTGACCTCCAGCCCTTCATCTATGACGCGGGAGTCCTTGGCGTTCTCCAGGACCTCCAGGCTTCCGATCTATTCCTCTATACCCACGTCCTCGACGTGCTGATCTGGCGCTTCCACACGCAGGCCCGCGCGCGAGTCATCACCCAGCTGGCCGCAGCCCTGTCGCCGCTGCTGGTGGACCTGACGGAAGGGCCGGATCGGCAGCTGGTGGTCATCGCCCACAGCCTGGGCACGGCCGTCGCCACGGATGTGATTCATCTCCTGGCGGAGCAGGGGGTGACGGACTACAAGAAGCTCCCCGCCCTCCACATGCTGGCCAATGTGGCCAAGGTGCTGGAGCGCCCGGAGCGGCCCGCCTACAACAGCCCGCCGGAGCCCAGTCTCTGCCGGCCCTGGACCCGGGAACCCGCCGACAAGGGTGCCCTGCAGCGCTACCACAGCTACCGCAATGAGCTGGACCCCATCCCCTTGGTGGACGCCTTCCGCCCGCCCTGGTCCGGCCGGTGGTTCCAGAGCACCACCTTCAAGGCCTGGGGAGCGGGTGTGCAGCCCCACGACATCCTCACCTACATCAAGGCGCCCGAGGTGTACATGCCGCTGCTGTGGAGCATCACCCTGGATGAAGCCACCTACACCCCCGAGCGGGAGCAGCAGGAGATGGCCCTCGGAGCCGCCCCGAACCCCGCCACAGTGGCTCGCCAGGCGGTCCTCCGCGACCTCGCTCAGCACTACGCCGACAAGCCCGGGTTCCAGGATTTCCTGAAGCTCATCCAGTCCATGACCGGCCAGAAGCTCTGGTGAGGCTGCCATGCGAACCTCAGTCTCCCTCACCCTGCTGATCGGTCTCTGTTGCCCGCTGCACCTCTGCGCCGCACCGCCGACCTCTCCGGCCAGGATGGCCACCATCCCCATCCAGGGCCGGGCCCTGCAGCTCATCGACCAGAGCCTGGCCGATCTCGAGGCCGCCTTCGCCAGCGATCCCCAGGCTCCAAGCGTCCAGCGCCTCCGGGACGAGACGGCCCGGAACCTGGGTCTGCTGCGGCAGCGGGTGCTGGCCATCCCTGGCCTTCCGGCCCCGGCCCTGGAATCCTTTGCCAGCGGCAAGCCCGCTGCCGCCCCTGCGCCGCTGCCGGAGTCCGTGCGGGCCGTGGGGGAGCTGAACCCGGTCTGGGAGCTGGACCGGCAGACCCGCGGTGAGCGGTGGCTCTTCAACCTGCAGCTGACTCCCGAGGACGCCAAGACCGTCCAGGCCGTGCTCAAGATCCAGGCCCAGGTCTTTGGGGAGATCACCCAGCCCAGCGCCCGGGTCTTCATCCAGGAAAAGGACGCCCAGATCCAGCGCCTGGCCGCGCAGTGGAAGACCTTCTACGAGAGCGTCACCCTGCAGGAGTACCCCTGGGAGTCCACGGCCAACGGCTGGCTGGATGTGAAGCGGCCCATCACGGACATCCCCACCCGGCAGGTGAAGCTCTTCCACCCTGTGAGCGGCGTCGTGGCCTTCCAGGGCCGCCAGTCCTCCAGCGGGAGCCCCATCACCGGCGCGGAGGTTCTGGGCCTCCAGTGGTACGACCCCGGGGCCGGGTACAAGCCCACCTGGGGCCTGGGCGTGCTGGTCACCCTGAAGGCCGAGGGCGAGCGCAGCAGCGGTCTGGGCCTGATCGCGTCCTACCGCGACTTCAAGTTCGGCTACCGCCAGAGCCGCCGCCTCGATGGCCAGAAGGTCGACCAGGCCATCATCTCCATCAACCTGGCCCGCTACTTCGACTTCACCCCCAGCCGCGCCCTGAAGCAGGCCGTGGACAAGCTGCAGGCGAGCAAAGGCAACTAGGGCAAGTCACCCACGAATGACGGCCTGGGACACATGGACCTGCCCGCCCGCCACGCTGGGATCGATGCAGGTGGCCACGCCCCCGATGGGCTTCCAGCCAGTCGCAATGGCCGCATTCACCAGCTCCGAGAGGCTGTCCGTGCCGTCTTCCACAAAGGCCGAGATCGCCGTGAGTACCTTGTATTCCATCGGAACCTCCTGCGGAGGGCCTGGCCGAAACAGTCGGCAGACCCCTACAGGAAGAAGATCGGACAACGCCTGCTTGCGCTGTAGTTCGGGGTGCTCTTGCTCCAGCCGGGTGGAGAGCTATTTCGCGGGCTGGAAGTCCTTGTGGCCGGTCTGCCAGAGCAGGAAGGCAAACTGTCCGGCGAAGTTCCGGAAGGTGACGGACTTGTCCTCGGTGAAGTGGCCGTTGTCGTAGTTCACCTTCATGAGAACCGGCCGGGACGAGGTGGTGGCGTTCTGCAGGGCGGCGATGAACTTCCCTGGCTGCCAAGGCGCCACCCGCGGGTCATTCCAGCCACCGACCCCCAGGACCGCCGGATACTGCACCCCCGGACGGACATGCTGAACGCCATCCATTTCGTAGAGGGCCAGGCACTCGGCAGGGTCTTGCACAGACCCATACTCCTTGGCGTTGGCGGGTCCATCGGTGCCGAACTCGGAGCGCATGGCGTTGGCGTCTCCCACATTGCAGACCACTGCCGCAAACAGGTCCGGACGCTCAGTGATGGCGCGGCTGATCAGAATTCCTCCCGCACTGGTGCCCATCCCGCCAAGGCGCTGGGCTGTCGTGTAGCCCTTCTTGATCAGGTCCGCCGCACAGGCGTTGAAGTCCTTCCAGGTGTTCGGTTTCGTGGTCTTGAAGCCGGCCTTGTGCCAAGCCTCCCCCTTTTCTCCGCCCCCGCGCACATGGGCGAAGGCGAGCACCACGCCACGGTTTGCCACGGAATGCAGGAGCCGGAAGTTGGGCGTGAGGCTCATGCCATAGCAGCCGTAGCCCTCGAGGATGCAGCTGGAGGAACCGTCGAGAGGCAGGTCTCGCCGGTGGATGATGGACAGCGGGATCGGGGTCCCATCCTGCCCTGGCACCTCGACCTCCTCGGCCACCAGGGACTCAAACCCGGGGTAGGTGATGGCCGTGTTGAACGAGCTCTTCTCCATGGTTTGCCGGGCTGCATCCAGCTCGAAAAGGGTGGTTGGAACCGTCCAGGAGGAGATGGAAATGAGGCAGCGGTTAGAGGTCGGGTCGGGGCAGGAGAGTCCCACGCTGCCCGTCATGGGGAGCTGCACCTCGGTGATCTTGCCGGTCTTAAAGGCGTACTGGGTGACCCGGCCCACAATGCCATTCGAGGCGACGATGAAGAGGTAGTCCTTGCCGCTGGTGATGGACCTGATGACATCCTGGCTCTCGGGAATGACTGTCTTGGCCCGGCTCCAGTCCGGGTGCTCCAGGCTGGTCTGGACGACCTTGAACCTAGGGGCGCCGGAGTGGGTGATGGCAAAGACCTGGTCCCCGTGGACGGCGAAGTCCACCAGGTTGTCCGTGCGCCGGCAGAGCACTCGCCACTCGGGAGCCCCAGCCTGGACCGACTTGACCGAGGCCACGAACAGCCGCTGCTCGCTCTGGGCGGTGGCGGCAACCCCCACCACATAGGCCGGGGACGATGGATCCACCCAGGTGGTCGGCAGCTCTTCAGGGGCGAGGCCCAGGCTGGGGAAGCTCTCCCGGCTGAGGACCGTCAGATCCTTGGCCGGGGGCGTGCCCAGGGTGTGCCGCTTGGAGCTGCGATTGAGGTGGGCTTCCACACTCTGTGGGTCTCCCGGGTTACCGAAGTCATAGAGGAAGGACCGGCTGTTGGGCGCCCAGCTGGAGGGCCCGTAGCTGGCTTCGATGAGGTCCGGCAGCAGCCTGCCCGTGGCCACCTCCAGCACCCGGACATCCCCCACCTCGGCACCGGCCGCAGAGATCCCCAGCGCCACGAACTTGCCGTCGAAGGAGGGCAGGATGGTCTGCAGGGTCGAGGTCACGCCGGGCTTGTAGGAGGAGGGGTCAAATAGCAATCGCTCCTTGCCCCACCAACCCTTGCGGCAGAACAGCTTCCCCACATCTTCACCCGCCAGGGTCTTCCGGTAGAACACCTGCCCCTTCATGCTGGTGATGTCTCGGTAGGCCGCCGGCTTGAGACGATCCAGAGCCATCCACTCCTGAACCAGGGCCTCTCGACCGGGAATCTTCGCCAGCAGGTCATCCGTCAAGGTCGCCTGGGCCTTGAACCAAGCGGTGGCCTCCGGGCCCTTCAGATCCTCCAGCCAGCGGTAGGGATCCTTGTAGGTGGTCCCGAAGTAGGTGTCCGTTGCGTCCACCTGCTTGGTCGGCGGGTAGGCCCACTGTGCGAACGCTGGGAGGGCAACCAGGAGGGCTTGCGCGACGACCAGGATGAGCTTCATGGAGGGTGCCTCCGTGGGCGTGGGTGCTCGGTTGGGATGAGCCTCAATTCAGCTGCAATGGAGGAGGAAGGGCAAGCCCTCGGGCAGATGACCCTCCGAACAGAGAAGTTTAGTTGGAACTTCAATGGATAGTGCCTGATTGATTGTCTAATGGAAAAAACAATTAAAAGAGATATTGACTCAATATTAAAAACAACTAAATTGACCTCACTCAAGGTCTGCGGCGACCGCATGGGTGGTGCCGGCGCAGGTACAGGTCAATGCAGTCAGGGCTAACACTTTTCATGAGGAGAACGCCCATGTCCTACGGAATTGTCCATCACTTTCCCGGGGGTACCGAGCAGCAGTACCTGGCCACCATCACCGCCGTGCATGGCAGCAGGACCAGCCTGCCAAAGGGCCAGATCTTCCACTCCGCTGGGGCCTCCTCTGGTGGCTGGACCATCGTGGCCATCCACGAGTCCAAGGCCAGCTGGGAGAAGTTCCGCAATGAGACGCTGATCCCGAGGATGCAGCAGGGCATCGCCGGCGGGTTTGCCACCCCCCCCGAGGAGACCTCCTTCGAGGTGTCCAACCAGCTCTCCATGGAGCCGTCCTCGACCAGGTAAGGGCCTTCCCATGGCATCCGAAAAAGGCCCCCTGGCGGGGGCGTTTTTCGGGCAGTGAGAGCGGGCTTCTCCTTCGGGCCAGCGCACCGCGCGGCTTGCGGTGTCCCTGCGCCAAGCCGAAGCCTGGCTCGACCGCTGACCCACCCACGCTGGAAGGAACCCGGCAGTCAGCTTGCTCCGGGCTATGAGGCCTGGGCGTCCTCTGCCGTCGTGTTGGGGGCCGGTCGGCCCTGCCACTTCCAGAGCAGGACGATCCCCAAGACCACGGCGACTGAGCCAAAGACGCTGGCCTCCGGTCCGAAGGCACCCCCACTGATCCACTCGGCTCTGCCGTGGAAGAGCGGCTGGACCCAGCCACGCTGGCTGTTGCCACTCACGCCAAAGCCCAGCACGCTGCCCTGGCACCAGTTCCACCCCAGGTGAATGCCAATCGGTAGCGCCAGGCTGCGGGTGCGGAGGTAGGCCAGACCCAGCAGGACCGCCGCCAGGGCGATGCCAAGCGAAGCCCAGAGCTTGGTCGCACCATGCATGCCGGGGTTGCTCCAGTGGGCCAGGGCGAAGAAGAGGGCCAACAGGGCCTGGGTGGGCCACACCCCCAGGCCACCGAGGAGGCGCTGGAAGACGAACCCCCGGAAGAGGCTCTCCTCCCAGAAGGCCACCAGGGTGAAGGTCAGGAGGCCCAGGCTCAGGGCCCGCAGGCTGCGGGCTGGATCCAGCTCCCAGGTCACCGCGCCGAGGCTCCACAGCAGTCCGGCCGCAAGCACCATCAGCCCCACGCCCAGCAGGGTTCCCAGGACAAACTCCCTGGCCCAAACCCGATCCAGCTGCCAGCCCACGCTGGCAAGGGGTTCCTTGCGAAGGGCCAGGCAAACCCCGGTGGCCAGCAGGGACAGGAGGAAGAGCACACCGGGAACCCAGACCCCGAGGCGGATCCCATGGCGCTTCAACGCCGGCAGCAGGACTTGGAAGCCCCCCATGCCAGCGGCAAGGAGCGCCAGAAAGATAAGGATCCACCAACCACTCCGCAGCCGGTTTTCCGCATTGAAGAACAGACCTCTCATTTCCGCTCCGTTTCTTGGGCCAGGCCCTACTTGAGTGTCTTGTCGAAGAAGTCCGCCAGCTCGGGCCCCAGGGCCTTCAGGAAGGCGGCCCGGTCGAACCCGGGGGGATCGGCGGCGATGTCGCCGTCCGGGGTCTGGATGGGCATGCTGGGCGCATCCATGAAGGCAAAGTGCCAGGCGTTGGGCACCAGGTGCAGCTCTGCGCCGGGGATGTTTTTGGCGACCCACATGGCGTGGAAGCGCGGCACCAGCCAGCGGTCCTTCACGCCTGCATAGACCGCCACCGGGACCTGGACCTTGGCCAGGGATTCGGCAGAAAAGACGACGCCCATGGGGGCCATGGCCACCACTGCGCGAACCCTGGCATCCTTCAGCGGGGGGCCAGCCTGGGGTGGGACCACGGGCCACCCAGTGCCGACGGTACGGCAGTACAACGGATCGTCCTGGCCTTCCTCCTGGCAGTGCTGCTTCGACTGGGCCAGGTCGGGCACCCCACCGGCCAGGGCCAGGACGGTATAGCCACCCGCTGAATGTCCCAGGACGCCAATGCGCGGGCCCTTGGCGTCGCGAGCGATGCGGTCCTTCCACTGGGGGTCGGCCAGCAAGGCATCGAGGACCCGGCTGACCTGGCGCGGCCGCTCGGCGAAGTAGCGCTCCGGGGTCTTCTTGAACAAGGAACCATCCAGATAGTTGTCGCCCGGGTGGCGCAGGGCGGCCACCAGGTAGCCCCGCGCGGCCAGGGCCTCCGCCAAGCGGCTGTGGGCGAGCTCCACGCCACCCAGGCCGTGGCTGAGGACGATCAGCCCCTTCACCGTGGGTGCCGACGCGCCCCTGATGGCGGCGCGGATGCTGAAGGGCCCCATGGGGATCTCGCGCCCTGGCGCTGCGCTGGGGTAGAAGAGCGCCACGGTGATGGCCGGCGTGCTCTCGCCCTTGCCGGGGACCTCGTACTGGGACCAGCCCACCTGAGCGACCAAAGGCCGGGCCGCGAGGAGCAGAAGGGCAATGGCGAGCAGGCAGTACCGAGCGATTGTTTTCATGGCAGTCCTCGTGAAGTGGCTGACGCCGGTGTGGGCCGACTGGTTCATGATGCGGCCGCTGTGGGCCGTCCTTACGTCTTGGCTGAACATGGTGTGCCTCCTGTTTGGCTGGTTGTGGTTTGCCTTGCTGCTGTGCGCGCCCTGCGTTGCACCTGCGAGCGTTCGCGCAGGAGGAGCCATTCGACCCAGGCGAGGTTGATGGCCCAGCCCGCCCCCATGAGAACGGCGCGGGTCAGCTCGCCTCGAATGCTGGGGAACAGAAACCACGGCAGGTGGGTCAGCACCTGCGTGCCCGCGCCGAGGCCGAGGGCATAGCCGCGCATCATCCAAGGACGGTGGGCGGGGATGTCGCGCCGCCCGATGGCGGACATGCCGAGACCGAGGCACAGCACCATCGCCACACCGACCCCAAGCCGCATGGCATACAGGAGCGTGCCGTCATAGAGGGGGCGCGGATAATACTGGGTCATCCACAGACCCGTGAGGGCGGCCACCAGCCCGCAGGGGACCACCACCCGCCCCGCCAGGCGGTGCCATTCGGGCCTCCTCCGGCGAAAGCCGGGGGCGAACTGGAAGGCGCCCAGCACGCAGTAGATGGTGACGCTGATGAGGTGCAGCACGAAGGGCAGGGGGGTCGCGAAGAAGCGGGCGTTTTCGGGCGTGATCCCTGCGCCGCCACCCAGCTGAAAGAGGCGGAAGGCGCCCGCCAGAACGGGGAAGAAGCTGAGCCCGATCAACCCGGCGGGGAGGAGCCATTCGGCTTTCGCAGCAGAGGTCTTCACGACTTCTCACGCTCCTTTCTTGGCGAAGCGCAGGCCGAGCATGATGACGACATCGTTGCGCGTTGTGGCCTTGCCGCCGCCTGCGATCGCCTTGAAGGTGGACACATAGTCCCGAACCTCGAGGCGCAGTCGCACGCGGTGAATGGCGAACTCACCTCCGGCACTGCCATAGGCGGCGAGGCTGGTGGTGGGATCGGTGGGGAGCTTGGGAATGTTGGTGCTCCGAGCGCCACCGCCGATGCCGACAAAAGGTGCGACCTTCCAGGCTCCGCCCAGGGGCATTTGGGTGCCCCGCGCTTCCGCTCCAACATCACAGATGAAGATGTCGAGCTTGGGCTCGCCAGCGACAGCAAGGTCGTGGCTCCGCGCCCACTCAAAGGTGGCCGTGATGGCGAACGACGGGCGTGGGACATAGGACACCACCACCGCTGTCAGGTCTGCGCCCTTTATGCTGGCCCGCTGAGCGCCGGTGGGGATGAGCCAACCACCGGAGACATAGAACTCCCAAGCCGCCGGGGGCTGAGGCGATGTCTGGGCTGCGGCTGGGCGCGTCGCGGCGAGGAACAGAGCGATGGCCCCCAAGGTCGCGAACACTTTTCGGCTGGATCCCTGGCGGCCGACACGGGTTGATCGTGAAGAAGCGTTGG
>CAIMFT010000020.1 GCA_903840385.1 uncultured Holophagaceae bacterium | reverse complement strand
GCACATGGCCTTCTGCTGCTCGACGGAGAGGACGCGCTTGGACACCGTGCCCTCGGCCACCACGGTGCCGCCCTTGGCGGCCATGGGGAAGGCGATGACGCCGTCCTCGACCTTGAACATGATCTCCTTCTTGTCGGCGCCAATCTTGATCCAGCAGCCGCGCTCTTCGCAGACTTCCGTCACGAGGCCCGTCACGCGGACCTTCTTGCCGGCGTAGGCATCAGGGTTGGCAAGGATCTCGGCGACCTTCACCTCGTCCTTGAGGGCGAGGGGCTGGCCGTACTTGCGGGCGCCCGCAGCGCTGAGGCAGGCGGGCAACAGGATCATGAGAGCAAGGGTGGCGGGGATGCGCATGGAACCTCCGGGTGAACACCGATGATAACCGAGCTGTCATCAATGATGCCTGAAATCTCCCAGGCCCGCCCTTTTCCTGTGAAGGAGAATCAGGCTCAACGGGACTTCAGGGCTTCCGGTTGCGCGCCGAGAGGCGATCCAGCATGTCCCAGACCTGGTGGCACTCGTCGCAGGTGGAGCGGGGCTCGCCGCAGGGGAAGCCCTCCACTCCCATGCCCTGGCAGCGGGGGTTGCTGAAGAAGAAGACCAGCTCCTTCACCGAGCCCAGCATGCGGGCCTGCAGGGCCGCGTCCGGCAGGGACCGCAGGTCCTGGATGAGCTCCCACTCGGCGGGGCTGAGGTCGGGGCGGTCGATGGACTGGGACATGGGCCCTCCGGGTTGGCCAGTATAGGGGACGGACCGGCCCGCCTCCTCAGCGATACTTTGCGCCCATGGCCTTGATGACCGAGGCCAGATGGGTCCGCAGGGTCTTCGGCTCCAGCACCTCGGCATCGCCGCCGAACTGGAGGATGAAGCGGGTGGGGCCCGAGGGCTCGGTGGCCAGGAACGTGACCAGGACGGTACCCCCCTTCTCCTTGCGCACCTCCACGGAGGGCAGGGCCGGGGGGGCGTCCAGGAGGGCCTGGGGCCAGTTGGTGCCGCTGATGCGGAGCTGGATGCGGAAGGGGGTGCCTGGGCTGAACCAGCCGCCGATCTGGCAGTCCCGGGCCAGCTCCATGGGGCCCTTGTCCGGGATCAGACCCCGCCGACCCAGGGCCTTGGCCTCGACGATGCGGGCCAGCCGGAAGTGCCGGGGCTCCTGCTTGGCCGGGTCCCAGGCCAGCAGGAAGGCACCCCCCGAGAAGACATCGTGGGTGAGGGTGAAAGGAATGACAGTGCGGGTGCTGGTGCGGCCGGTGGAGGCGGCCTGGTAGGTCAGCTCCAGCTCTCGTGGGCCATCCGGGTGGCCCAGGGCCAGCAGGACCTGGGTGAGCATCCTGGTGTCCAGGGCCTGCTGGTCATCGGCGCCGCCGCGCACGCAGACATGCTCCTGGAGGGCCTTGAACAGATCCCGGTCCCGGGTGCTCAGGTGGCTGTCCGCCAGCTTCCGCAGGCCTTCCAGCTGGTCGTACCAGAGCTCCGTGGCCGTGCCCTCCAGGGCCATGAGGGCCACCTCCAGCGCCATGCGGGCGTGGGGGGTGATGCGGGTGTCCCACTCGGGGCCCTTCTCCAGGGTGAAGTGGATCACCGGGGGGCGGCCCTGGCGGTCCTTGCCGAAGCGGGCGCCCTGCTCCTCCAGCAGCTGAATAGCCCGGTCCACGGTGCGGGGAGCAACCCCGCCCAGGCGGCGAGTGAGGGCGGCCTTGGTGATGCCCTTCTCCCCGGCATCGCGGATGGACTCGAGCACCGCCTGCATGCGCTCGGGCTTCACGAGGTTCGCCCCGTCAGGCTTGGGGGACTCGAGGGGCTTGCGGCTAGGGGTTCCGGCCATGGGGGCCTCCTGGGACTGACCTTCAGAATTAGTCAGCCAATGTCCAATGGCAAGGGGTTTGGCAGATCCCCCTCCCAGAGGCCAGCGAAGGGCTGGCCATCCCAGGGGGTGCTCGGGCGGAGCACGGCATGGGCTCCGGCGTACAGGGCGCACCACAGGGCGGCCCGCACCGTCGGCTCGGCCAGGCGGTCCAGGGGCAGCTTTACCTCGGTGGTGTGGTCCCAGCCGAGGCGGACGTTGAGGCGGCGGAGGCGGGCCATGAGCTCGCCCTGCGCCAGTCCCGCAGCAAAGGGCGTGCTGGCATCCACCACCTGCTCCCGGGCGTGGTAGGGCCCCCGGCCCGCCTCATCGTTGAAACCGGGGCCGCCCAGGAGGTCCATGGGCAGGGGCTGCCCTGTGGGGTCCCAGGGCACGCCCGAGGCTGCGGCGGCCAACTCGGCGAGCCAGTCCCAGGGGGTTCCCGTGGCCGAATGGATGGCCGTGGGTGGCGTCGCCTGCCCCAGCAGGCCCAGGGCCACGCCCTCCACCCGGTTGCGGAGCTGGGTGTAACTCAAGGTATTCCAATCCGGCGCCGTGAGGGCAGGGCGCTCCTGCAGCCGCGCCGCGCGCTGGATCAGCAGGTCTCTCAGGGTTTCGGCCACGGAGACGAGTGTGACCCCCCGCCCGGGGGCCCAGCCAGGCGAAATCTTCCGTCAACCGCTTTCTCGTGAGCCGGGTCAATGGGTTTACTGGATATAACCGTTCTTCCTGGGTCCCCATGCCCGCATCCCTGGAGCCACCATGCGCCTCTCCTTCCGCTCCGTTGCGCTGTTCGCCGTACCGGTCCTGATTCTTGCCCTGGCGCTGGCCTGCGGGGGGAGCGCCAAGACCTCCCTGGTCGGCTCCGAGGCGCCCACGGGCACCGCCGCCATCATCCTGACCGACGCCCCCTCCGACCTCTGGTCCTCGGTGGAAGTGGTGGTCACCCAGGTGACCCTGCGCAACAAGGCCGACCACACCAAGGAGGTGGTGGCCTTCTCGGGCACCTCGGCCAAGGTCAACCTGGTGGACCTGGACAGCGTGGGCGAGCTGCTGGCCACCGCCGCCCTCCCGGTGGGCACCTACGACGGCCTGCGGGTCACCATCGATCCCGCCAGCCTCACCCTGGTCAAGGCCGATGGCACCGCCGTCCCCGCCAGCCAGGTCCATGTCCAGGGCAGCAGCGTCATGGTGGAGCTCAGCGCCGACCTGGTGGTCGCCGCCGGCAGCAACAACGCCGTGCAGCTGGACTTCGACCTGGGCCACCCCCTCTTCATCGTCCAGCTCCCCAACGGGGACTGGGCCGTAAACCTCCAGGTCAAGCACCGCCCCAACGCTGCCAGCCTCGCCGCCATGGTCCTGCGCCACCGCCGGGGCACCGTGGCCTCGGTTGGGACCGCCAGCTTCGTGCTGCACACCGCCGCCGGCAACGATCTGACCATTCACACCGATACCGGCACCTGGTACTGGAACGCTGACACCAAGGCCGCCGGCACCTTCGCTGGACTGGCGGCGGGAAAGAACGTCCTGGCCGCCCTGCGCATGCAGGCGGATGGCTCCCTCTGGGCCGTGCGGGTGTGGTACGGCGTCGCCGCCCTGCCGGAGTTCACCCCCGAGGGTCATGTGCTGGGTGTGGACCTGCGGACCGGCACCATCAGTGTCACCACCACCGCCGGCATGCCCCGCCCTGTGGTCATCGATGCGGACACCACCTTCACCTATGGCGGCACGACCCTCGGCACGGGCACCGCCTTCCTGGCCAATGTCTGGGCCGGGTTCAAGGTGCAGCTGGACGTGAAGGATCCCCTGGCCGTGCCCATGCATGCCCGCAGCCTGGACATTCAGCGCGCCGTGGACGGCGGGATCATCAAGGCCGCCACCGCC
The DNA here is from genome assembly GCA_903840385.1 of uncultured Holophagaceae bacterium. Taxonomy (GTDB): domain Bacteria; phylum Acidobacteriota; class Holophagae; order Holophagales; family Holophagaceae; genus Geothrix. The sequence continues at coordinate 21,810 of CAIMFT010000020.1, read as the reverse complement.
ACTGGGTTCACCTACCAGCATCCCTGGGCCGGGGACCGGCCCCATGCCTTTGCCAGCCCCTTCACCTGGTGGTACCTGGGCTATCCCGGCATCACCAGCACCAGCACCAGCGCCTTCGTGGCGGCGGTGACCGGCAACGGCGATGTGCTCTCGGCCGGTGCCAGCGACCTGCAGTGGAACACCACCACCCGTGCCTGGGATGCTGCAACGGCCATTTTCCTCCCAGTGGATCTGCCCACCGGCACCATCAGCACCTCCTACAACGCTGGCCAGCTGGCCTACACCTTCACCGGTGCCTCTGGCCGTCCCCAGACCATCACCGTGACCCTGAACACCACCGTGGGCATGCAGCCCTCCGTGCTGGAGCTGAACCGCCAGACCGGCATGATGTCGGCGGTGCCGCTGGCACTGTCCGCCTGGCCCACCAAGCTCGTCGCCCCGGCCAAGGCCAAGGTGGCCGTGGTGCCCAAGCCCAACGGTGACTTCGCAGCCTACGCCGTGGTGCTCTTCACGGGGTTCTGAGCCCCGGGTCCGTAACAACTCGAACAGGCGGCGCCATGGGTGCCGCCTGTTTGCGTTTCAGGCCTGTCCGGTGCACCCGGTCAGTCCTCTTGGAAGGTGCCCCAGCCCGCCCAGTCCAGCTTCTTAGCGGCAGTGTCGAGGGTGCCGTCGCGGCGCAGTGAGACCACGGTGCCCTTCTTCAGGGCCTGTCCCTGGTAGGTGATGTCTTGGCCCAGCATGGCCTGGCGCAGGCGGCCATCCTCGTAGAACCACGCCATGGCCTGGGCACCGAGCTTGACCGCAGTCCAGGCACCCCGTAGCACCGGTAGGGTCGAGGCACAGGGCAGGCCGTCGATGGTTTCCTCCTCGGCCAGCCAGACCGCGCGCAGCTTCCCGTTGGCGTGCAGCATGTGGCCCAGGTAGCCCGTGTAGAACCGCCCCATGCCTCGGAGGCGATGCCCCTGGATGGTGGCCTCCTCAAAGAGCCAGAAGTGGCGCATCCGACTTGCCGGATCGAAGAACAGGATGGCCTTGGTGGGCAGTTCCTGGCCGCTGACCAGGGTCGGGGCGCTGAGGACGGCTTCGGCGAGCTCCCCCGTCTTCTGGAAGGTGACCTGGGAACCGGCTGGGAGCGTGACTTGCCCATGGCGGTGCTCTCGGGCCAGCGTGCACTGCTCAACCTGCCCGCTGTCGAAGCGTTTGGGGGTGCCTCCGCAGGGGACCTCTGCTCGGGGTGTCGGACCCTCCGGCAGGTCCCGTGCAGCCTGCAGGGAGCTCAACCCGAGGGTCAGGGCCAGGACGAGGATCGACTTCCGATTCAGAGTCGAAAAATTACGAGTCATTTTCATGCCTCGCTTTCTGTTTGGGGTTTATCCAAGGGTACTGCGGCAGGCAAGGGCGGGGTGGCTCTGCACCTGGTAACAGGGGTAAGGTTGGTATACATCGATTCGTTTTCATGTTGTAACATACAAATTGGGAACCCCTTGCGTCTGACCCGCACCCCTGGGACATATCCTCCTTCCGCCCTGCGCACAAACCCTGCGCCCCACTCTGCTACACCGAGGTCCCATGGCTGAACTTTCCACCTTCCCTGCACGGCTCTTCAGGACCTGCTTTCTGCTGCTGCTACCGGCCCTGCTGGCGGCGGGCGAGCCCCGTCCCGCACCCGCCTTGGTCGTCCCCGACCTGCAGGGCAAGGCCTACTCCCTGGCGGCCCTCAAGGGGAAGGTGGTCCTGGTGGACTTCTGGGCCTCCTGGTGTGGGCCGTGCCGGAAGAGTCTGCCTTTCCTGGATCAGCTTCAGGCCCGCTACGGAGCCAAGGGCTTCCAGGTGGTGGGAGTCGCCCTGGATCAGGAAATCAGCAGCGTTCAGGAGTTCCTCGAGCGCACGCCGGTGCACTTCCCCATTTTGTCCGACACGGTCGGCAAGTCGGCAGAAGCCTACGGTGTGGTGGCCATGCCCACCAGCTTCCTCATTGATGCCGAGGGCCGCATCGTCGCGCGCTTCGAGGGCGGCGAAAACCTGAAAGCGGAAGAGGCCGCTGTGGTGGCCCTCATCGAAAAGGGTCTCCCCACCGGGGCCGGGGACCACCGCGTGGCGGCCGGGCTCCAGGCCACTGGGAGCCTGAAGGCCTGGCAGCGGGGCCATCTGGCCGACCCCATCATGAGCCTGGATGGCGACCGCCTCACCAGCCTCTTCCGCGAGCACATCCACGCCAGCAAGGAGGGCGCAGCAGGCAACGGTGGCGCTTCGGGAGGTGGCTGTGGCTGCAACTGACGGCACCCTGATCCTTCGCCATCGGGGGCGGAAGCCCTTCAAGAGCCTGCCGTGGATCATGGCGGGCGTGGGCATCCTGGGGGGGCGCATGCTCCGGGCCCAGTCCTCGGTGGAGCTGCGCACCCTCCTCTACAACGAGTCTGATGGGCGCACCCGGGTGGTGTCCCCCTCGCTGCTCCTGCACCAGGAATTCAGCGAGGCTCTGGGGAAGCTCGACCTGATCCTGTCCCATGACGCTGTGTCCGGGGCCTCGCCCACCGGCGGCTACCCTACCCTCAGCGTCTCCACCACCACCTCCGCCTCCGGGATCCGCTCCACCACCGCCAGCGGCAAGATCCCCACCGTGCTCTTCTCGGATGAGCGCAAGGCCGAGTCGATCTCGTACAGCCGAAGGTTTGGGGCCCACCTGCCCACCGTGGACCTCTCCCACTCAGTGGAGAAGGACTACACTGCCCGGGAAGTGGGCCTCTCCGACGCCTGGACCCTCATGGAGGGCCGGGGTACGCTCCACTACGGACTCTCCTGGGCCGACGACACGGTGTCCCCGGTCAACCAGACTCTGAACTACTCCAAGAAGGCCCGGGGCTATGCCCTGGGCTGGACCTGGGTGCTGGGCGGGGATGACCTGGTGGATGTCTCCCTCTCCCGCATGCGGCAGGAAGGCTTCCTGAGCGAGCCCTACCTCATCGTTCCCGTGGGCGCCGCCGCCCTGGGTGATACCCGTCCCGGCGTGCGGACCCGGGATGCCCTGGTGCTCAAGCAGGGCCACTACTTCGACTGGGATGGCGCCCTCAAGACCAGCTACCGCTACTACCGGGATGACTGGGGCCTCCGGGCTCACACCCTGGAGTTCACCTACGAGCAGCACCTGGTGGACAGCTGGGTGCTCTCCCCGCGGCTGCGCCTGTACACCCAAAACGACGCCTCCTTCTATGGCCCCATGTTTGCAGCCGCCAGGCCCTACATGTCGGCGGACTACCGGCTCTCGGCCTTGCAGAGCGCCCTCGTAGGCTGCACCGTGTCCGCCGAGCTCTTTGATGGCGTGTCCTTCAACCTGGGAGCCACCTACCAGATTCAGCAGGGAAAGCATGCCATCACGCCCCTGGCCTCCGGCGCAGGCTCGTCTGCGGTCTATTCGGGCCCGTCTGTTTCGGCTGCCGACATCAACACCGCCACCTTCACCCTGGGCCTCAAGTGGCAGTACTGACCCCGGTGGAGGGGCGCACCCTCTACACCACCCGGTTCCCCCTCATGGGGGGCGAGGCCCTCGTCCGGTTTGTGGATGACCGGGGCCGGGAGGTGGCTGATGCCGTGGCCCGAGCGGCGGAAGCCGAGGCCCTGCGCATCGAGGCGAAGTTCTCCCGCTACCGACCCCAGAGCCTGCTGTCCGAGCTCAACCGCCAGGCTGGACGCGGCCCGGTGGTGATCGACGACGAGACCGAGACCCTGCTGCGGGCGGCCCTGGACCTGTGGGCCCTGACGGGCGGCCGCTTCGACCCCACAGTGGGCGTGCTGAGGCGCGTCTGGAACTTCAAGACCCAGCGAGTTCCCAGCGCTGCTGAGCTTGCCGAAGCCCTGGTTTTCGTGGGTGCCGGTGCCGTGTCCCTGCGCTGCGGCACGGTAGAACTCAAGCAGGTAGGCATGGAGCTGGACCTGGGTGGGGTCGGCAAGGAATACGCCGCTGACCGCGTGGCTCAGGTGCTGCAGGAGCGGGGCGTGTCCTGCGCCCTCATCAACTTCCTCGGGGATGTCCGGACCCTGGGCCGACGGGGCGATGGCCGACCCTGGTCCGTGGGCGTGCAGGACCCTCGGGACCGCAGCCGCTGCCTCGGCGCCATCCGCATCGGCGAGGGCGCGGGCATCGCCACCTCTGGCGACTACGAGCGCTCCTTCGAGCTGGACGGCGTGCGCTACCACCACATCCTCGATGCCACCACGGGGCGTCCCGCCCAGGGGCTCGCCTCCGTGACGGTGGTGGCACCCACGGCCTTCGAAGCGGGGCGCCTGGCCACGGCAGCCTTCCTTCTGGGGCCATCTGCGGGACTGGCGCTGCTGGAGCGTAGCTCGGCGGTGGAGGGGCTTCTGATCACCGAGTCAGGGGACCGGCGGACCACAGCTGGTTTCTCTCGAATCAGCGTGATGGTTCCATGAGGATCCGCACGGCGACCCTTCGGGGCCTCCTCTGCCTGGCGTTCCTGCCAGTCCGCCTCCTGGCCTTCGACCCGGCGAAGGATGTAAGCCTGCGGGTGGAGGCCGGACGCCTGCTGCTGAGCTGTCCCGCCGGCGCCCACCTCAAGCAGCGGGGCTTCAAGGTCGTGCTGCGCTCCACCGGTCGGCTGGCCGTGGGCCCCCTGCCGCCCGCCACCGACCGGGACGAGGCCGGCGACCCCATCTGGCGGGGCCCAGTGGCAGTGCCTCTCCGTGGAGAGGACCTCGCCGACCCGGTGGAGCTGAGCGTCACCTTCCAGCCCTGCACCGAGGGCGAGGGCGGCGTGTGCTACCTTCCCCAGCACCGGACCGTGCAAGCGAAGGCCGCAGACCTCGTGCACTGACCCTCAGACCGTGGCGGCCATGGCCCCCACGGTGAAGTCCGGGTGCCGGTCCATGAGGGGGCGGGGCGGGGGTGTGGCCTGGACCTGGCTGAAGCCGGCGTGGCGCAGGGCGACCGCCCAGGCCTCGGGCGTGAGGAAGCCGTGGCGGGGCCGCCACTGGGGATCCAGCTCCACCTCCGTGAAGCTGCTGATGAAGGTGAAGAAGAACTCCAGGTAGAGGGGGCGATCCAGGTCGGGCTTCATGCACTCCCCGACCACCAGGCGGCCACCGGGCCGCAGGCGGCTGCGGAGGTCCACCAGGGTGCGCTCCAGGTTCTGGGCCACGTGCAGCACGTTGATGCCGACGATGGCATCCAGGCTGGCGGCCTCGATGCCCTGGGCCCCCAGGTCCCGGTTCAGGTCCAGGCTCTGGAAGCTGAGGGGCAGACCCGGCGCGGTGCCCCGCAGGTCGCGCTGGGCCCGCCGGAGGAAGGCCAGGGCAATGTCGGTGTAGCGGTAGTCCGCAATGCAGTCCAGCCAGCCCTCCGCAGCGCCCCTCTGGGCCACCAGCTGAGCAAAGGAACCGGCCCCCGCCCCCAGCTCCAGGACTTTCGCCCCGGTGGGCAGGCCCTCCCGCAGGGCCAGCAGGGTGAGCAGGTTGTTGGGCAGGTAGGCCAGATTCTCGTTGCGGAAGTAGCCCAGCCAGAGCGGGAACAGGGCCAGGTCAAAGAGCAGTGACTCACCGCTGCGGCCCTCGATGAAGAAGGGCCGGATGTGGGAGCGCACACCGTCCAGGAGGTCGAAGTTCCCGAGGTGGCCCGGGGCCGCGACCTCCACCTCGCTGCGGAGGCCCTGCAGGTCCAGGTCCGGTGCGCCTGTCAGCAGGAAGGTCTGTCCCTGGTGCTGCAGCAGGCCGGCCCCAGCCAGAAAGGGCAACATCCAGGCCAGGGGCTTGCGGGCCTGGGTGGGCAGGTCCTGGCAGAGGTCCTCCAGGCTGAAACCTTGGCGGAGGCGAGCCTCCCAGCCCAGGTCCAGCAGCAGGAGCAGGCACACCCGGGCGGTGTAGACCTCCGAGAGGCGGTGCAGGGCCAGGAAGGGGGGCGTGAAGAGGCAGGCGATCTCAGCCCCGCAGGGCCCCAGGAGGTCGAGACCGGGCGGCGTCCCGGAGGGGTCCGCCCGCAGGGTCATGAGTCCATCATCTCGCTGATGCTGCGGCCTCCGTGGATGCGCAGGATGGCGTCCCCGAAGACCCCGGCGGTGGAGAGCACCTTGAGGTTGGGCAGGGCCAGGCGCTGGGCGGCAGAGACGGGGATGCTGTCTGTGACCACCAGCTCATCCAGCTCGGCGGAGCGCAGGGTCTCCATGGCATTGCCGGACAGGACGGGGTGGGTGACGCCCACGCGGACCGTGCGGGCGTTGAACTCGCGAAGGATGCGGGCGGCCTCCTTGATGGAGCCACCGGTGGCGATCTCGTCGTCGTAGATGATGGCGTCGCGGCCTTCCACATCACCGATGAGGGCCACGCTCTGAGCCTTCTCGGAGTCGTCGAAGCGGCGCTTGTCGATGATGGCCATGGGCACGGAGAGGCGCTTGGCGAAGTGCCCGGCGAACTTGGCGGCACCGGCGTCGGTGGCCACCACCACGGCATTGGAGAGATCCTTGGTCTTGAAGTAGTTGGTGAGGATCGGCGTGGCCAGCAGCTGATCGGCGGGCTTGCGGAAGAAGCCCAGGATCTGCGGCGCATGCAGGGTCATGGTGAGCACGCGGTCGGCGCCGGCGGTCTCCAGCAGGTCAGCCACCAGGCGGGCGGTGATGGAGATGCGCGCCTCGTCCTTCTTGTCACTGCGGGCGTAGGGGAAATAGGGCAGCACCGCCGTGATGCGCGCCGCCGAGGCGAACTTCAGCGCATCGATGAGGATGAGCAGCTCCAGCAAGTGGTCGCTGACAGGTGGGCAGGAGGACTGGATCACGAAGACATCCGCCTCGCGGACGTTCTCTTCGATCTTCACCTTGATGTTCTCGTTGGAGAAGCGGGTCACCTTCAGGCGCCCCAGCGGCATGCCCATGTGCGTGGCGATGCCTCTCGCCAGGTCCGGGTGGCTACTCCCGGAAAAGACCTTCATCTCGCCGAACATGGATCCCCCGAGTCTTGTTCCAGTGTAACCCAGCGCAGGTCAGTGGGGGCGCTCGGAACCTAGGGCTCGATGTAGTGGGGTACGAAGGCACTGGTGTTGTCGGTGACCGGCCCGGCAGACTCCCGGATGCCCAGGCCAGCGGGCTCGCCGTCCACCACCCAGCTGCCCAGCACCGGGTGGAAGCCGTCCAGGCAGGGGATGGGGGCCAGGGCCTGGTAGACGATGCCCTCGGCACCGTACTCGGGCCGCTCGGGGGCGAAAAAGATGGGCTGGCCCGGCCGGTGGAGCTCCACATTGGCCCCCTCCCGGCCCAGGATGGGCTTCTTCACAAAGCCCTTTTGGGCCAGCTCCCGGGGATAGTCCAGGTAGGCCGGCAGGAGCAGCTCGTGGCCCGGGAACAGCTCCCAGAGCACCGCCAGCAGAGCCTTGTTGGAGAGCAGCAGCTTCCAGGCGGGCTCCAGGAAGAGGCAGGGGCGGGGGCTCAGGGCCAGGTGGGGGGCGAAGGCATCCCGGGCCATGAACTCCCAGGGGTAGAGCTTGAAGGCGGCGGCCACAGGCCGCTCGTCCAGGTCCACGAAGAGCTTGCGCTGCTCATCCCAGCCCAGGTCCGCCAGGGGCATCTGGAGGCTCGGAACCCCGGCCTGGTCCGCGGTGTCCCGCAGGTAGGCCACGGTCTGGATGTCCTCCAGGGAGTCCTGGTGGAGGAAGGCCACGGGGGCCAGGGGCAGGAAGTCCTTGGCCCGCCCCCAGGCCGCCACGAGGCGCTCGTGGAGGGAGTTGAACTGGTCCCGTTCGGGCATGAGGTCCTGGAGCCAGAACCACTGGGTGATGGCCGCCTCCACCAGGGCAGTGGGGGTATCGGCGTTGTACTCCAGCAGCTTGGGCGGGCCGGCGCCGTCGTAGGCCAGGTCAAAGCGGCCGTAGATCGATACCTCGTCCTGCTCCCAGGAGGCCTCGATGACCGGGGCCAGGGTGGCCGGAAGGCCCAGGTCGGCGTAGCGCTGGGTGCTGATGATGTGCTGGGCGGCCTCCAGGCAGAGGGCCTGCAGGGTGGCCGTGGCGGCCTCCAGGGTGTCGATCTCGGCCGGGGTGAACCGGTAGGCTGTCCCCTCCTTCCAGTAGGGCTGGCCATCGTCGTGGGTGTGGTGCAGGAGGCCCTGGGCCTCGACGGTCTGCTGCCAGCCGTCCCGCTGGCGGTGGGTGGTCCGCTGCATGGTCCGCTCCTCAGGATCCGGCGGCGGCGCCGTGGCCGACGGCGCCAAAGCCGCTGCGGGCCACGCCGCCCATGCCGGTCTTGCCGGTGACGCCGCCCTCGTGTCCGGCCACGCCGTAGGCCTGACCCGAGATGGGGACCTCGGTGGCCCGGGGCGGATTCCAAGCCTGGCCACTGAGGAACACGCCGGAGCGGCCCCCGGTGGCGGCCGCGGCGCTCTGGTAGGGCCGAGCGTCCTCCTGCTGGAAGGGGCGACCTGGGGCGTTGAAGCGGTAGCCCATGGGGTGGGGCGCAAAGCCGGACCCATAGCCGAAGCCCATGGGGGAGGGCCGGTTGAACAGGAAGTGCCAGAGCAGGTAGTCGTCCAGCCAGGAGCGGTGCCCCCAGCTGCTGCGCTCCGGGTGCCGCTCACGCACCGCCGCCACCTCGCCGGCGATGCCATGGCGCTGGGCCAGGGCCTCCATCTTGGCGGCATCCACCTTGTCGATGACCCAGAGGAAGCCGCCCCGCTCCTCGACCTGGCCGTCCTCCTTCGCGCGAGCATCCCGCAGGCGCTCGGCGCTGAGCTGGCGGACGACAGCGTTGCCCGTGCCGCCCTCGGTGGCGTTGACGCCCACCAGATAGAGGTTGGGGGTGAGCTGGGTGAAGGAGAAGCCCTGCACGCTCACATCCGCCTGGTGCTCGGTCATGAAGTCCTGGGCGGCCACGCGCAGCTGCTCCAGCACCGCCGGGCTGGGGGGCTGCAGCTCCTCCCGCTGGCGGCGGGTGGCTTCCTCCTGCTGGGCCTTGCGGGTGCGCTCAGCCTCCTGGCGGCCGCAGCCCATGTAGGTTGCCGAGAGGGCCAGCATCAGGATGCCGGGGACGCGCAGGGAGCGGTGGAACGAACGCTGGCTCACAGGTATCGCCTTGAGGCCCGGCACGGGCCGGGGAGGATGGAGGTCAGACCTTGCCGCCGCCGACCCTTTCAATGTGGGCACCCACGCCCTGGAGCTTCTTCTCCAGGCCGGCGTAGCCGCGGTCCAGGTGGTAGATGCGGTCCACCACGGTCTCGCCCTGGGCCACGAGGCCGGCGATGACGAGGGCGGCGCTGGCCCGGAGGTCCGTGGCCATGACCGTGCAGCCCGTCAGGTCGGCGGGACCCGCCACGATGGCCGTGTGGCCGTCGGTGCGGAGGCTGGCACCCAGGCGCTCCAGCTCCATGGCGTGCTGGAAGCGGTTCTCGAAGATGCCCTCGTTGATGACGCTGATGCCGCTGGCCTGGGTCAGGACGGCCATCACCTGGGCCTGCAGGTCCGTGGGGAAGCCTGGGTAGGGCAGGGTGGTCACGTCCTTGGAGCGCAGCTTCTGGCCGGGCTCCCGCTGGATGCGCAGCTGCCGTCCATCCTGGCCCTCGCGCTCGGTGATGACACAGCCGGCGCGCTCCAGGAGGTCCAGCAGGGACCGCAGGTGCTCGGGCTCGCAGCGGTCCAGCACCACATCGCCACAGGCGGCGGCCACGGCGCAGAGGTAGGTGCCGGCCTCGATGCGGTCGGGGATGACCGGGTGGGTGCAGCCGTGGAGGGCAGTGCAGCCCGTGACCGTGAGGGTGCCCGTGCCGATGCCTTCAATGGTGGCGCCCATCTTCACCAGCAGGTTGGCCAGGTCGCCGATCTCCGGCTCCTGGGCTGCGTTGCGCAGCACGGAGGTGCCCTCCGCCAGGGTGGCTGCCATGAGGATGTTCTCGGTGGCCCCCACGCTCACCTTCTCGAAGGTGTGGTCGATGGCCTTGAGGCGGCCCTGCACGGAGGCGTGGATGTAGCCGTGGCTGATCTCGATGCTGGCCCCCATGCGCTCCAGGGCCTCCAGGTGCAGGTTCACCGGGCGGGCGCCGATGGCGCAGCCGCCGGGCAGGCTCACGGTGGCCTTGCCGAAGCGGGCGAGCAGCGGCCCGAGCACCAGGATGGAGGCGCGCATGGTCTTCACCAGGTCGTAGGGCGCCTTGGGGTCATCACTGCCGGCGCAGGCCAGGCGGGCGGTCAGCTCGAAGCCCTCGCCTTCAGGCTCCAGGGAGGCCTCGGTCCCGAGGGCTGCCAGCACCTTCACCATGGTGCGGATGTCAGCCACGGCCGGCAGGTTGGTCAGCTCGACCGGCTCGGCGGTCAGCAGGGCCGCTGCCAGGCAGGGCAGGGCTGCATTCTTGGCACCCGACACCCGGATGCGCCCCCGCAGGGGATGGCCACCTTGGATCACGAGTCTGTCCATCGAATCTCCTGCCCTCCAGCGTAGCCCATCCGGCCCGGGGACCGGGTCGCCACGCTTTTCCTGACCAGAATTCCGGCATTGGCCTGAAAATCCCCCCATGTCGCATCTCGTCATGAGCCCCTCCTGTGGCACCCCGCTGCTCCGCTATGTGGGGGACCGGATGGTCTTTCGCCTGGCCCACCCCCAGCCTGGGGCCCAGGGCTGGCGGGCCTTTCTGCGGACCAACCTGACCCGGGGCCGCCGCATGCGGGAGGAGACCCTGGCCCTGCTGGGGGAGCGTCTGCGCGATCCGGCCGGCTCGTCCTGGCGGGATATTCCGCTGCGGGAGGATGGGGACGGCTGGCACCTGGACCTGGCCCTCACGGAGGCGGGCCCCTTCCGGGCCAAGGCCTACTGCGTGGACCCGGAGGGCCGCCAGCACTGGCCCGAGGGCGAGGATGTGAGCCTGTCGGTGCACCCGGACCGCCTGCGCACCGGCAACACGATCTACTGCGCCTTCCCCCGCATGTTCGGCGGCGCCGCTGGCCGTCAGCGGCCGGACCTCGCCCCGGCGGTGGCAGCCCTGGACGCAGCGGGCTATGCGGTCATCCCCCCCTCGGGCACCCTGCGGGACCTGACCGCTGCCGTGCCCCACATCCTGGACGCCCTGGGCTGTCGCTTCCTGCACCTGCTGCCTGTTGGCCCCGTGCCCACCACCTTTGCCCGCATGGGGCGCTTCGGCAGTCCCTATGCGCAGCTGGACCTCACGGCCATCGACCCGGCCCTGGTGGAGCTGGACAAGCGCACCACAGCGGAGGACCAGTTCCGGGAGCTGACCTCGGCGGTCCACCAGCGGGGCGGGCAGGTGCTCCTGGACATCCTGGTGAACCACACGGGCTGGGGCAGCCGCCTGCTGGAGCACCGGCCCGACTGGTTCCGCCGCAACGCCGACGGCACCTTCCACAGCCCCGGTGCCTGGGGCACCACCTGGGAGGACCTGGTGGAACTGGACCAGGGCAGCCCGGCCCTGTGGGACACCGTGGCCCGGGCCCTGATCACCTGGTGCGAGCGGGGGGTGGACGGCTTCCGCTGCGATGCCGGCTACATGGTGCCGCTGCCGGCCTGGCAGTACATCACCGCCAAGGTCCACCAGGCCTATCCCGAGGCCATCTTCCTGCTGGAGGGCCTGGGCGGGGCCTGGGAGGCCACGGACACGCTCCTGGCCCGGGGCGGCATGCACTGGGCCTACTCGGAGCTCTTCCAGAACTACGCCCCCACGGATGTGGCCCCCTACCTGGACCACTGCTTCCGGGCGGGGGCCCGCACGGGGCTCCTCGTCCACTACAGCGAGACCCACGACAACCAGCGCCTGGCCCAGCGGGGTGCCACCTGGTCCCTCCTGCGGAACCGCCTCTGCGCCCTGACCAGCCAGAGCGGGGGCTTTGGCTTCACCTGCGGCGCCGAGTGGCTGGCGGTGGACAAGGTGGATGTCCACGAGGCCCGGGACCTGGCCTGGGGCGCTGAGCCCAACCTGGTGCCGGAGCTGGCGGCGCTGAACCGACTGATCTCGGACCATCCCTGCTTCTTCGATGGGGCCCAGGTGCGCCGGGTGAGCGGACCCGCCGACCCAGTGCTGGCCCTGCTGCGGACCTCTGCCGAGGGGCTGGATCAGGTCCTGGTGCTGGTGAACCTCGACACGGCAGCCGCCCAGGTCTGTCCGGTGGCGGGACCGGACTGGGAGGCCATCGGCAAGGGCTGCGTGGACCTGCTGGGTCAGACCGTGCCCCGAGGCAAAGCCCTGCCGGGTGGTGGCCGGGCCCTGACCCTGAGGGCCGGAGCGAGCTGCTGTCTGGCCGCCCAGGCGGAGCCCTCCGGCCTGGCTGGCGAGGCCTACCGGCGCACCCGGGCCCTGGCGGCCTGGGCCCTCCAGGCCCTGGCGGAGGTCCACCCCGCCGAGGCCCTGGGGCCCTGCGACTGGCGGGGACTTGCCGCCCGGGTGGAGCGGGACCCTGCGGCCTTCCTGGCGGCCTTACCGCACCTGGAGCCGGTGCGCCTGGCCCACGGCCTCCTGGAGCCCCTGGACGCCGCCCTGCTCAAGGGGGCCTTCCCGCGGGTGACGCCCTGGGCGACCGGTGACGCCCGCCGGGTGAGTCTGGTCCCCTACGGGCACTGGCTGCTGCTGGCAGACCCCGGCCCCTTCGAGGCCACCCTCACCCTGCCGGGACGGCCCGACCTCCACCTGCGGAGCGTGGCGGCCGGCGCTGGGTGGATCGCCACCGTGCCCCCGGAGCTGTCCCGACTGGGGCAAGCCACCCTCCACTTGCGCCGCCACCGGGCGGGCCTGGAGCCCCTCCAGGCCACCCTCTGCTTCCTGCCCACCGAGCCTGCCTCCGCCGCCACACCTGCCCTGGATGCTCTGGCCCTCCTCACCAATGGCCGGGGCGGCATGGCCCGCCTGCAGGCAGACCTGGGAGCCATCGCCTCGAAGTACGACTGCCTCCTGGCGGCGAACCTGCACCCCACCGCCCCCTCGGACCGGCACGTGCTGGCCAAGCGTCTGCGGGCCTGGGTCAATGCAGACGGCTTCATCACCGCCCTGGATGGCCTCAACCTGGTGCGCTTCGAGGCCGGTCCCCCGGTCCGGTGGACCTTCCACGCCAGCGCCGGGGACGGCCGCCGGGTGGAGGTGGGCCTGGAGGCCTGGATGCTCCCGGACCAGAACGCCGTGAGCCTGCGCTGGACCCGCCCCGCAGGGACAGGTGAGGCCGCCGACCTGCCCCCGGACCGCCGGGTCCGTCTCACCGTGCGCCTGGACCTGGAGGACCGCTCCTTCCACGGGGAGACGCACCTGGATCAAGGCCTGGAGGCCCACTTCCAGGCCACCACCACCCTGCTGCCGAAGGCTCCGGGGTTCTGCTTCGCCCCGGCCCCCGGCCGCCAGCTGACCGCCTGGGCGGACGCCGGGGCCTACCACCCGGAGGCCGAGTGCTGCCGGGGCATCTCTCACCCCATCGAGGCCTCCCGAGGCCTGGCGGCCTCCGGGGATGCCTGGAGCCCAGGCTGGTTCGACCTGGACCTGCCACCCGGAGCCGCCATCCGCATGAGCCTCTCGGCAGAGGCGACCCCTGCGGATGGGGACATGGCACCCGCAGCACCGTCCTCCACGGGCTTCCAGGACCGCCTGACCCTGGCCCTCCAGGCCTTCCTTGCCCGCCGGGAGGCCGGCCTCACGGTCATCGCCGGGTACCCCTGGTTCCTGGACTGGGGCCGGGACACCCTCATCGCCTGCCGGGGCCTGCTGGCCGCGGGCTGGTCCGAGGATGCGGGCCTCATCCTGCGCACCTTCGCCGCCCTGGAGCGGGAGGGCACCCTGCCCAACATGCTGGGCGCCGACAGCACCGCCGACCGGGACACCTCGGACGCTCCCCTCTGGCTGGCAGTGGCCTGCGAGGAGGCCGTGGCGCACCTGGGACCGGACTTCCTGCACGCGGACGCTGGCGGGCGCACCGTGGCGGAGGTCCTCACCTCCCTGGGCGAGCACCTCCGGCTGGGTGCCCCCAACGGCGTCCGCATGGACGTGGCCTCCGGCCTGCTCTGGAGCCCGGCCCACTTCACCTGGATGGACACCCGCTATCCCATGGGCACGCCCCGGGAGGGCTACCCGGTGGAGATCCAGGCCCTCTGGATCCGCCTCCTGCGCCTCCTGGACCGCACCGGCGCCCCCAGTGATGGGGAGCCCTGGGCCACCACGGCCGCCCGGGCCGAGGCCTCCCTGGCGGCGTTCTGGATGGAAGACCGGGGCTGGTTCGCCGATGTCCTGCTGGCCCCCGCAGGCACCCCCGCGGCCCAGGCCGAGGTGTGCGATCACCTGCGGCCCAACCAGCTGCTCCTGGTGGCCCTGGACCTGGTGACCGGTGACCGGGCCCGGCGAGCCGTGGCCGCCTGTGCCCGCCACCTGCTGGTGCCCGGAGGCCTCCGCAGCCTGGCGCCCCTGCCGGTCACCTCGCCCCTGCCCATTCCGGCGCCCTGGGGGGGCACCCTCAACGAGCCCCTCAGTCCCTACTGGGGTCGCTATGAGGGCGACGAGGACACCCGCCGCAAGCCCGCCTATCACAACGGCACGGCCTGGGTCTGGCCACTGCCCCTCCTCTGCGAGGCCCTGGACCGGGCCTGGGAAGGAGACCCGGACGCCCGCGCCACGGCCCGGGCCTGGCTGGGGTCCACAGCGCCCCTGCTGGACAGCGGCTGCGCGGGTCAGCTGCCGGAGCTCCTGGACGGCGACGCCCCCCACGAAGCCCGAGGCTGCGACGCCCAAGCCTGGAGCATCAGCGAGACCCTGCGCGTGTGGCTGGCGCTAGGCTGACTGGGCCCAGCGGAAGGAAGCAGCCCGGGGGTTGACAGGGAATTTGATTTGTTATAAACATAATCAAGTAACTTAAGAAATGTTCTCCCAACCCCTCTCTCACCAGGAGTCCCTGTGACCCAGTCCTACCGTCCCGAGACCATCGCCCTCCACGGCGGGCAGGTGCCCGACCCCACCACCCTCAGCCGCGGCGTGCCTATCCACCGCACCAGCTCCTACGTGTTCAAGAACACCCAGCATGCGGCGAACCTCTTCGCCCTCAAGGAGCTGGGCAACATCTACACGCGCCTGATGAACCCCACCACCGATGTGCTGGAGCAACGCATCTCGCAGCTCGAGGGCGGTGCAGCCTCGCTGGCGGTGGCCTCGGGCACCTCGGCCATCTTCTACGCCATCATCACGCTGGCCCAGCTGGGCGATCACATCGTCTCGGCCAACAACCTCTACGGCGGCACCTACACGCAGTTCGATAGCATCCTGCCCGCCCTGGGCATCACCACCACCTTCGTGGACCCCAAGGACCCGGAGAACTTCCAGAAGGCGATCACCGACAAGACCCGCGCCCTCTATATCGAGAGCATCGGCAACCCCGCCCTCGAGGTGGCCGACATCGCGAAGATCGCCGAGGTGGCCCACCGCAATGGTCTGCCCCTCATTGTGGATGCCACCTTCTCCACCCCCTACCTGCTGCAGGCCATCGCCCACGGCGCTGACATCGTGGTGAACTCGCTCACCAAGTGGATCGGCGGCCACGGCACCGGCATCGGCGGCATCATCACCGACTCTGGCAAGTTCAACTGGAAGGGCGGTCGGCACCCGCTGTTCACTGAGCCCGATCCCAACTACCACGGCCTCCGCTGGGCCCATGACCTGCCCGAGGCCCTGGCGCCCCTGGCCTTCATCCTCCGCGCCCGCACCGTGCCTCTGCGCAACCTGGGCGCCGCCATCGCGCCGGACAACTCCTGGCTGTTCCTCCAGGGCCTGGAGACCCTGCCCCTGCGCATCGTCCGCCACAGCGAGAACGCCCTCAAGGTGGCCGAGTACCTGCAGAAGCACCCCCAGGTGGCCTGGGTGCGCTACCCCGGCCTCCCCGAGGATCCCTCCCACGCCAACGCCAAGAAGTACCTCAAGGGCGGCTTCGGCGGCATGGTGGTCTTCGGCATCAAGGGCGGCCAGGAGGCGGCGGTGAAGCTCATCGACGGCATCACCCTCTTCTCGCACCTGGCCAATGTGGGCGACGCCAAGAGCCTGATCCTCCACCCGGCCAGCACCTCGCACTCGCAGCTCACCGAGGAGCAGCAGCGGGAAGGGGGCCTCACCCCCGACCTCGTCCGCCTTTCCATCGGCATCGAGCACATCGACGACATCCTCGGCGCCCTGGAAGCAGGTCTGGCCCTCGCCAAGGCCTAAGCCCCACCGCTTCAGCCCCAAAAAAGGGACGGCGCTCTGCCGTCCCTTTTTTGTTGCCCGGCGGCCTGCTTCGCCGCCGATACCACACCGTAATTGGGAAAATTGTTCGGGATATGTGAAAAAGCATCGAAAGTCCAGGCTTACGCCCCGGGCCGCCTCAGCCTAGAATGGACCATGGAACCTTGCGACCCCGCCTCGACTCTGGGCGATCTGGATCTGCACTTGCTGGGGGAAGGCACCCACCTGCGGGCCTACGAAAAACTCGGCGCTCACCCCCGACAGCTCGGGGGAGTGGACGGTGTTTCCTTCGCCGTCTGGGCACCCAACGCCAAGTCGGTCGCCGTGGTCGGGGACTTCAACGGCTGGGATGGGCGCTGCCATCCCCTCCGTCAGCCAGGGGCCAATGGCTTCTGGGAGACCTTCGTGCCCGGCGTCGGCGTGGGCGCCCTCTACAAGTTCCAGATTCACGGCCCCGAGGGCAACCTCCTGCCCCTGAAGGCCGATCCCTTCGCCTTCCGCTGT
Organism: uncultured Holophagaceae bacterium; assembly: GCA_903840385.1. Lineage (GTDB taxonomy): Bacteria > Acidobacteriota > Holophagae > Holophagales > Holophagaceae > Geothrix. Next base: position 5,139 of record CAIMFT010000020.1, on the reverse strand, counting down.
GAGGCGGCCCCCGGCACGGCCTCCATCGTCCACGGCCTGCAGGACCACCCCTGGGGGGATGGGGCCTGGCTGGAGACCCGGCGCCGGACCCGCACCCATGAGGCCCCTGTCAGCATCTACGAGCTGCACCTGGGCTCCTGGCGCCGTCGGCCCGATGGCACCTACATGACCTATGGGGAGATCGCCGCCGACCTGGCGCCCTACGTCAGCTGGCTGGGCTTCACCCACGTGCAGCTGCTGCCGATCATGGAGCATCCCTTCGATCCCTCCTGGGGCTACCAGCCCCTGGGGCTCTTTGCCCCCACCAGCCGCTTCGGCGGGCCTGAGGACTTCAAGCTCTTCGTGGACACCCTGCACCAGGCGGGCCTGGGAGTGATCCTGGACTGGGTTCCCGCCCACTTCCCCGAGGACAGCCACGGCCTGGGGCAGTTCGATGGCACGCACCTCTATGAGCACGCGGACCCCCGTCAGGGCCGACACATGGACTGGGGCACTCTGATCTTCAACTTCGGCCGCACCGAGGTGCAGAACTTCCTCATCGCCAACGCCCTGTTCTGGCTCGACCGCTATCACATCGACGGCCTCCGGGTGGATGCCGTGGCCTCGATGCTCTATCTGGACTACAGCCGGGAGGCCGGCCAGTGGATCCCCAACCGCCATGGGGGCCGCGAGAACCTGGAGGCCGTGGCCTTCCTGCGCCGCTTCAACGAGGTGGTCTACGGCCACTTCCCGGATGCCTGCACCATCGCCGAGGAGTCCACTGCCTGGCCCGGCGTCTCCCGGCCCACGGACCAGGGTGGCCTGGGCTTCGGCTTCAAGTGGGACATGGGCTGGATGCACGACACCCTGCGCTACCTGGCCCAGGGCATGATGGCCCGCCCGCACCACCACGACCAGATCACCTTCTCGATGCTCTACCACGACTCCGAGAACTACGTGCTGCCCCTGTCCCACGACGAGGTGGTGCACGGCAAGCGCAGCATCCTGGGCCGCATGCCCGGCGATGCCTGGGAGCGCATGGCAAACCTGCGCCTGCTCTACGCCTGGCTCTTCGCCCACGGCGGGAAGAAGCTGCTCTTCATGGGCGGCGAGTTCGGCCAGGGGCGCGAGTGGAACCACGACACGGCCCTGGACTGGGACCTGCTGGAGCAGCCGGCCCACAAGGGCATCCACGACCTGGTACGCGACCTGAACGGCCTCTACCGCGGCCACACCGCCCTCCACCAGGGGGACTGCCAGTCCGGGGGCTTTGCCTGGATCGACTGCGGCGACCGCTTCAACAGCGTACTCACGCTCCTGCGCCGGGGTGCCGATTCAGCGGACTTCATGGCCATCGCCTTCAACTTCACCAGCCTCACCCAGAGCGGCTACCGCGTCGGCGTACCCCAGGCCGGCACCTACACCGAGCTGCTCAACACCGACTCCAGGCACTATGGCGGCAGGAACGAGGGCAACACGGGGCGGATCCGCACCGAGCCGGTTCCGGCCCATGGGTTCCCCCAGTCCCTCAACCTCACCCTGCCCCCCTTGGCCGCACTCTTCCTGCGGCCTGAACCCACCGAGCCCTGACCTTAGGAACGACCATGGACAAGCTTCTTCCGAAACTGCAGCAGCTCACCCAGAACCTCTGGTGGACCTGGAAGCCCGAGGTCCGCACCATCTTCCGGGACCTGGATCTGGACCTCTATACCAAGGCCCACCAGAACCCCATGTCCGTGCTCAAGCAGATCACCCCCGATCAGCTGGAGCAGCGGGCGGCGGATGTGGATGTGCCGGCGCGGGTGGACCGCGCCCTGCGGCAGCTGCACGAGTACTGCACCCCCATCACCACCTGGGGCATCACCCATGCCGGGGCCATGCGCTCCCGGCCCATCGCCTACTTCTGCATGGAGTTCGGCATCCACGAGTCCCTGCCCATCTACTCGGGCGGCCTGGGCATCCTGGCGGGCGACCACCTCAAGTCTGCCTCCGACCTGGGCATTCCCCTGGTGGGCGTGGGCCTGCTCTACCACGAGGGCTACACCAGCCAGGTGCTGAACAAGGACCTGTGGCAGCAGGATGTGGTGGAGCCTTTCGACATTGCTGACCTGCCCCTGGTGCCGGCGGTGGACCGCCACGGCGAGCCCGTGACCGTCAGCGTGGAGCTGCCGGGCCGCACGGTCTACGCGGCTGTGCTGGAAGTGATGGTGGGTCGCATCCGCCTGATCCTTCTGGACACCCGGGTGAAGGCCAACGAGCCGCAGGACGTCGCTCTGACCGCGCGCCTCTACGGCGGCGATCAGCGCATGCGCATCCAGCAGGAGCTGCTCCTGGGTGTCGGCGGCGCTCGGGCTCTGCGCGCCCTGGGCATCAACGCCAGCGTCTTCCACCTCAATGAAGGCCACTCGGCCTTCGCCCTCCTGGAGCGGGCCCGGTACCGCATCCAGTTCGATGGGATGGACCCGCACAAGGCCCTGGCCGAGGTCGCCTCCACGTCGGTCTTCACCACCCACACCCCCGTGGATGCCGGCCATGACCGCTTCCCCGCCGACCTGGCCGCCGAGCACCTGGGCCCCCTGGCTGCGGGCCTGGGCCTGTCCCTGGACGAGGTCATGGGCCTGGGCCGCGTGAACCCCCACGACCACGGCGCACCCTTCATGCCCACCGTGCTGGCCCTCAAGCTGACCCGCCGGGCCAATGGCGTCTCCGCCCTCCACGGCGTGGTCTCCCGCAAGATGTGGAACCACCTCTACCCGGGCACCAAGGAAGAGGCGGTGCCCATCGGCCATGTCACCAATGGGGTGCACCTGCCCACCTGGCTGGCCACGGAGATGAACCACCTCTATGAGTCCCACCTGGGGCCCAACTATCAGAGCTCCCTCACCCGGCCCGATACCTGGACACCCATCATGTCCGTGTCCTCCTCCGAGATCTGGGAGACCAAGCAGGTCCTCAAGGCCCGCACCATCCGCTTCATCCGCAAGCGCGCCGCTGCCATGCGGGAGCGCCTGGGTCTCCCGGCCATCGAGCCGGCGCCCCTGGATCCGGATGCTCTGCTCATCGGGTTCGCCCGCCGCTTCGTGCCCTACAAGCGTCCGGACCTGCTCTTCACGGACCTGGACCGCCTGGATCGCCTGGTGAACAACCCGACGCGGCCCGTGAATCTCGTGTTCTCCGGCCGAGCCCACCCTGCAGACCAGACCGGCAAGGGCCTCATCCAGAAGGTGGCCCAGCTCCTCGAGGACCCGCGCTTCCGCCACCGGATCCTGTTCATCGAGAACTACAACATCCGCGTGGGTCGCATGCTCTACCAGGGCATCGACGGCTGGCTGAACAACCCCCAGCGCCCCCTCGAGGCCTGCGGCACCAGCGGCATGAAGGTCGTGCTCAACGGCGGCCTGCACATCTCCGTCCGGGACGGGTGGTGGGCCGAGGCCTATGACGGCGAGAACGGCTTCGCCATTGGCTCCGGCGAGATCCACGCTGATCAGGCCACCCAGGACCAGCGGGACGCGGAGGACCTCTTCCGTCTCCTGGAGGAGGAAGTGGTGCCCCTCTACTACGACGACCGGAATGCCGCCGGCATGCCCCTCGGCTGGGTGGAGCGCATGAAGCACTCCATCCGCACCCTGGGCTGGCGCTTCAATGCCGACCGCATGCTCCAGGACTACGTCAATCACCTCTACCTGCCCGCCGCCATCGGCAGCAGCTGCCAGATGCCCCCGCCCTGACCGACCGCCGGATGACGGAGCGGGCGACTTAATGTCGCACGCGAAGTCAGGACCCGGCGCAGAGGTCACGCCAGGCGACCATCCGTCGCCGCGCATGCACTGGGCCTTCTCAAGAACTTATTGTGCTTGCCGATAGGGTGCCCAGGAGGGTGTCCGGGATGTGTGCGCCCGCGGTTGGCAACACCGAGGAGAGTCGCCTGGAGGCCGAGCGCCAGGCCTTCCTGGGTCTGCTCCGCATGGCCAATGCCCTGACCTCCCCCGCTGAGCTGGGCCACCAGCTGGCCATGGTGGCCCAGCACCTGTCGGAGTGCGAGGCGGTGGCCATCCGGCTCAAGGCGGGCCCCGACTATCCCTATGCTGCCACCCTGGGCTTCACCGAGGGCTTCGTGGCGCTGGAGAACAGCCTCTGCCAGGAGGATGCCGAGGGCCGCCTGGTGCGGGATGCCCAGCGGAACCCCCTGCTGGCCTGCATGTGCGGAGCTGTCCTCACCCGGCAGGTGGACCCGGCCCAGCCCTTCTTCACTGAGGACGGTGCCTTCTGGACCAATGGCACCTCAGCGCTGGTGGCCATGGCCATCCCCATCACGCTGCCCTGCCCGACCCGGAACCGCTGCCACACCGCGGGCTTCGAGTCCGTGGGCCTCTTCCCCATCCGGCGGGATGGCGTCACCTATGGCCTGATCCAGTGCAATGACCGGCGACCTGGGCGCTTCACACCCGAGCGGCTGGCCCTGCTGGAGAGCCTCTGCCAGAGCGCCGCTCACCTGCTGCAGCTGTCCATGGCCTAGCGGCCGGCTATCGGCTATCAGCTATCGGCTATCAGCTATCAGCTATCGGCTATCAGCTATCGGCTATCGGCTATCAGCTATCAGCTATCGGCTATCAGCTATCAGCTGTCAGCTGTCAGCTATCAGTTCAGGCCGAGGCGCTTGAAGGTTCGCTTTTTGCCGTCTTCGACTTCGGGCTGGTCGAAGGGGTCCAGGTCCATGGCGAAGCCGAGGATCCCGATGATGGCCTGCCAGGCCATCATGAAGGCGCCCACTTCCCGCTCGCTGAGGGAGGGCAGCGACCAGCGCAGAAGGGGGACCCCTGCGGCTTCCAGGGCACCGGCCGTGCCCTCGGCCTGGGCCCGGAGGATCTCGCCACCCTGGAGCGAGGCGAGGCCCGGGTAGGGGGAGCCGGGCGGGGGATCCAGCCGCTCCGGTGCGGGCGTGCCTTCCACGGTCATGAGGATCACGCCCAGGTTGCGGGGGCCCGCCATCCAGCGCTGGAGCTGGCTGTGCTGGTCCACGGGGCCCACGGCGCGGATGGGGGTGAAGCCCTTGCGCTGACCGTCCCGGGCCACCTTGCCCAGGGACTCCGCCACCAGCTGCACCCACCAGGCCGACAGGTTGTCCAGGCGCATGGCGTAGGGCATGAGCACCCACTC
>CAIMFT010000019.1 GCA_903840385.1 uncultured Holophagaceae bacterium | reverse complement strand
GCGACTGTTTAATAAAAACACAGCACTCTGCAAACACGATGAGTGGACGTATAGGGTGTGACGCCTGCCCGGTGCCGGAAGGTTAAATGATGGGGTGCAAGCTCTTGATTGAAGCCCCGGTAAACGGCGGCCGTAACTATAACGGTCCTAAGGTAGCGAAATTCCTTGTCGGGTAAGTTCCGACCCGCACGAATGGCGTAACGATGGCCACACTGTCTCCTCTCGGGACTCAGCGAAGTTGAAATGTTTGTGAAGATGCAATCTACCCGCGGCTAGACGGAAAGACCCCATGAACCTTTACTGTAGCTTTACATTGGACTTTGACAAGATTTGTGTAGGATAGGTGGGAGACGTTGAAGCGGAGTCGCTAGATTTCGTGGAGTCAACCTTGAAATACCACCCTGATGTTGTTGAGGTTCTAACCTAGGTCCATAATCTGGATCGGGGACCGTGTATGGTGGGCAGTTTGACTGGGGCGGTCTCCTCCCAAAGAGTAACGGAGGAGTGCGAAGGTAACCTAGGTACGGTCGGAAATCGTACTGATAGTGCAATGGCATAAGGTTGCTTGACTGCGAGACGGACAGGTCGAGCAGGTGCGAAAGCAGGTCATAGTGATCCGGTGGTTCTGTATGGAAGGGCCATCGCTCAACGGATAAAAGGTACTCTGGGGATAACAGGCTGATTCCTCCCAAGAGTTCATATCGACGGGGGAGTTTGGCACCTCGATGTCGGCTCATCACATCCTGGGGCTGTAGCCGGTCCCAAGGGTATGGCTGTTCGCCATTTAAAGTGGTACGTGAGCTGGGTTTAAAACGTCGTGAGACAGTTTGGTCCCTATCTGCCGTGGGCGTTGGAAATTTGAAGGGACCTGCTCCTAGTACGAGAGGACCGGAGTGGACGTATCTCTGGTGGACCGGTTGTCATGCCAATGGCATAGCCGGGTAGCTAAATACGGAAGAGATAAACGCTGAAAGCATCTAAGCGTGAAACTCGCCTTGAGATGAGATTTCCCTGGGGGTTTAACCCCCCTGAAGAGTCGTTCGAGACCAGGACGTTGATAGGACGGATGTGGAAGCGCAGTAATGCGTTAAGCTGACCGTTACTAATTGCTCGTGAGGCTTGATCCTATAACCTTAAAACTTGAACCTGATGGTGATGAAAGTCATTGTTAAGTTGAGTGGCAGGTGTTACTGGAGTAACTTTTTTAAAAAAGGTTAGTTAGACAATGTAATCAAAGAACGCCATTAACTTTACTTCTTCTGTTTGTTAAAAACTGCATGATTGCTTAGTGATAAGTGATGATGAAGTTTAAGACGCTATTCTTATGAAAATAGGAATGAGCGCACAGCATTTCTGCTTGTGATAGGCAATTGAGTGAGAGCTCAACAGCGCACAAGAGTTACCAGTTATGCTTGGCGGCCATAGCGGTTTGGACCCACCCCTTCCCATCTCGAACAGGGCCGTGAAACGAACCAGCGCCAATGATAGTATGCTTTTTGCATGCGAAAGTAGGTCACTGCCAAGCTATTTACACCGTCCTCGGAAACGAGGCAGCAACAGCCCCTCTATGTGAATAGTGGGGCTTTTTGCTTTTTAGAAATTGTGTTAGTGGTTAGTTGAAATGTTTGGTGCTAAGTATAATGTCTTACAGCATTCACTTTTAGGCGATCACAAATGACTAACGACGATGTACACACGACTTCTAACAAAGTCAGCATTTACCATAATCCTGCCTGCGGTACTTCACGTAATACTTTGGCCATGATCCGCGCTAGCGGAGTTGAGCCAGAAGTCATCGAGTATTTAATTACACCACCAAGCCGTGAACGATTAATTGAATTGATACATGGCACAGGTTTCAGTGCTCGTGAATTGCTGCGTGAAAAAGGGACACCATATGCTGAGCTGGGGTTAGATAATATAACCTTGTCAGAATCTGATCTTATTAACGCCATGCTTGCGCATCCTATTTTGATTAATCGACCAATCGTAGTGACCCCAAAGGGCGTGCGCTTATGCCGACCTTCTGAGCTGGTGCTGCCGTTGTTGGAAAACCCAGCTATTGGTGACTTTGTAAAAGAAGATGGTGAAGTGGTACGAAGTGCTAACTAGGCATCAGCACAGCTGAAAGCCCCTAAGTCTTTGCTGTATAATGCACATTTTTAGTAATAAGTCATGTAGCTATGGAAGCCGAGCAACTCAATATTATCGCCAATCGCTTAGTCGATTTAGGCGAACGCAACCAATCACTCCGGGGGTACCTTTGACTTTGAAGCTAAAAGTCAGCGCCTTGAAGAAGTGAATGGTCTGCTTGAAGACCCCAAGGTTTGGAGTGATAACGCCAAAAGTCAAAGTTTAGGTAAGGAAAAGCGCGAGTTAGGGTTAATCGTCAGTGCCTTAACGCATATTGAAGGCAGTTTAAGTGATTGCGGCGAACTATTTGAAATGGCTCGCGAAGAAAACGATGATGACACCTTGCTCAGTGTAGCGGTAGATTCTGAAGCGCTTGAAAAACAAATTGCCGAAATGGAATTTAGGCGTATGTTCTCTCAGCCTCTGGAT
>CAIMFT010000018.1 GCA_903840385.1 uncultured Holophagaceae bacterium | reverse complement strand
GGGCGTGGGCAAGACCGAGCTGGCCAAGACCCTGGCGGCCTTCCTGTTCGGCGATCCCAAGAAGATGATCCGCTTCGACATGTCCGAGTACATGGAGAAGCACGAGGTCTCCAAGCTGCTCGGGGCCCCTCCGGGCTACGTCGGCTATGAGGAAGGCGGCATGCTGACGGACCGCATCCGGCGGAATCCCTACTGCGTGCTGCTCTTCGATGAAATCGAGAAGGCCCACCCCGACCTTATAAACATCCTGTTGTCGATCTTTGACGACGGCCAGGCCTCGGATGCCTTCGGGAACTTGGTGGACTTCAAGAACACCATCATCATCATGACCTCCAACGTGGGCAGCCGAGAGCTGCTGTCGGAAAAGTCGCTCGGCTTCGTCGAGCAGGACGGCCGTCCGGACGCCAAGACCGGGGACGCCATGAAGGTCCTCAAGCGCTCCTTCCCCCCTGAGTTCCTGAACCGCATCGACGAGATCGTGGTGTTCAACCGCCTGGGCGACGATGAACTGCGCAAGATCGTCCGCCTGCTGGTGGAGGACCTCAACATCACCCTCCAGAAGCACAAGCTCGCCGTCACCCTCACGGATGCGGCCTGCGACTGGCTCGTGAAGACCACGCTGCGGGACCGCGCCTATGGCGCTCGCCCCCTCCGTCGGGCCATCCAGAAGCAGGTCGAGGATCCCCTTGCCGAGCTGATGGTCGGCCAGGAAGACATGCCCGCCGGCGTGGTGAACTTCGATCTGGTGGACGAGAAGCTGGTCCCATCCCTGTCTGATTCCGGAGACGTGGCCGCTGGCCAGGAACCCCAACTGGTCGGAGTGCCTGAATGACGCAGCGAAACATGGTGTGGAACCGGGTCCGTCCCCGGTTGCTGTCGGGTGCTCTGCCCCTATTCCTTGCGGCCGGGGCCTGCCTGCCCCTGGCGGCCCAGGAGATCGAACCCATCGTCGTCATCGAGGTGGTCGGCTCCCAGAAGCAGACCTCGGAGACGGTGATCTTCAAGTCCGGCCTCAAGGTCGGCGACGACCTGCGGAGCATCGACTTCACGGCCATCATCGACAAGCTGTGGGAGACCGGTTCCTTCGACGACATCAAGATGGAGCTGGAGGACGCCAAGGGCGGCAAGAAGCTCATCATCCGCATCAAGGAGCGACCCCTCATCAAGGAGATCGACTACCGTGGCGGCACCGAGGTGGGCCTCACCAACCTCAAGGACAAGGTCAAAGAGAAGAAGCTCACCATCAACCCGGACACGGTCTACGATCCGGAGTCGGCCCGAAAGATCAAGAACCTGATCGTCGATCAGGCTGGTGAGAAGGGCTTCCGCAGCCCCGTGGTGGACATCACCCTCGAGCCCATGGCCGGTGGCGCAGCCCGCCTGGTGTTCGATGTGAAGGAGGGCGGCAAGGCCAAGATCTACACCGTCAACTTCAGGGGCAACAAGGTCTTCACCACCCCCCAGCTGCGGAAGGTGATGGAGAAGACCCGCCAGCACTGGATGTTCAGCTGGATCACCACCCACGACCTGCTGGTCGACAAGAACATGGAAGAGGACCTCGACAACCTCAAGAAGGCCTACTGGAAGCTGGGCTACAAGGATGTCTTCGTCGGGAAGCCCCTCATCGAGGTGGAGGACCTCACCACCGCCAAGCAGAAGGTCAAGAACGAGAAGCTGCTCAAGGAGGCCAAGTCTCCCAAGTACGACCTGCGGGCCAAGCTGACCATCCCCATCCTGGAGGGCGACAAGTTCTACGAGGGCGCCTTCAAGATCGAAGGAGCCAAGCTCTTCCGCAACGAGTTCTACACCGAAAAGTACGCGGAAGTGAAGCGGGACAACCAGTCCTTCCTGCGGAAGTTCTTCAACATCAAGCCCTCTACCGCCCAGCCCAAGCCGGGCGAAAAGCCGGTTCCCTATGACCTGGACTCGGTCAACCAGACCGTGGACAAGCTCAAGGAGGCCTACTCCAACCAGGGCTACATCCTCTTCCGCGCCGACAAGCGCTTTGAGCTGCGGGACGAGGATGGGGTCAAGAAGGTGGACACCGTCCTCAAGGTGGACGAAGGCGAGCCCCACACCGTCCGGCGCATTGAGTTCGAGGGCAACCTCACCACCAAGGACAAGGTGCTTCGGCGCAGCATGCTCATGCGGGAGGGCGACCTCTTTCAGGCCGAGCGCTTCAAGGACTCGCTGCTGAGCATCAGCCAGCTGAGCTTCTTCGACGTGAAGAGCTCCGAGCCCAAGGTGGATCTGGTGCCGGACAAGCCCCAGGTGGACATCGTGGTGCGCGGTGAAGAGTCCGGCGTGAACGAGCTGCTGTTCCAGGGCGGCTACGGCTCCCTCTTCGGCTTCTCTCTGGGCGTGAGCTTCTCCACCCGCAACCTCGGTGGCGGTGGCGAGACCCTGTCGGTCAGCTACAACGGTGGCAAGTACTCCAAGAACGTCTCGGTGGGCTTTACCGAGCCCTTCGTCTTCGACCTGCCCTACAGCTTCTCCACCACGGTCTCCAACGGCACCGCCGACTACGACGCCTCTCGGGTGGGCATTGCCAACGCCTACAAGCAGTTCAGCCGCAGCCTGGGGCTCAGTGTCGGGGCCCGCCTCAGCAACTGGTTCCCGGAGAACCCCCTGGCTTTCTTCACCACCTACTCCACAGGCTTCAGCTACCGGCTGATCCGCATCGAGGGTGGCCGGAACTTCTACTTCCGGGACACGCCCAACCAGCTCACCTCCACCTTCAGCCAGAGCCTCTCCTACAGCACCGTGAACCACCAGTTCAAGCCCACCCAGGGCACCCGGGTGGCCTTCAGCCTGGAGTACGGCGGCTGGCAGTTCGGCGGGGACAAGCCCTTCCTGCGGGCCACCTGGGACTTCGCCAAGTTCGCCAACGTGGCTGACCGCCACATCTTCGCCTTCAACGTCAACTACGGCTACCTCCAGAACCTGGGCCACGATGAGCTGCCGCTCTTCGACCTCTACCGGCCCGGCGGGGAGAACAGCATCCGTGGCTACCGCTTCGGCCAGGTCGGCTCCGTCCTCCTGGACAACATCGGGCAGGCCGTGGTGGTGGGTGGCAACAAGCAGTTCGTCACCAACCTGGAGTACCAGTTCAAGATTGCCGACCAGTTCCGCCTGGTGGCCTTCTACGATGCGGGCAATGCCTGGGGCACGGGTACCCGGATCTTCAGCCGGGACCTGATCAGCTACAAGGATGCCAGCGGGAACAGCTACGCCTTCCGGAACCCCACCCTCGTGCGGTCCGCCGGCCTGGAGTTCCGCTTCTTCCTGCCCATCAGCCCCGCCCCCCTGCGCCTCATCTGGGCCCGGAAGCTCAATCCCTATCCCTTTGACACCGAGGGCAGGACTGACTTCCAGTTCTCCATCGGGACAACCTTCTGACCTGACGGCAGATCTCGGGTATAATTCCTCTTCCCCTTTTGGAGATTCCCATGCGCCTGCTTGCCCCCGCCGTGGCAGCCCTTTGTCTGTCCGCCGCCCTGACCTCCCCTGCCGTGGCGCAGGAGGCCCCCCGCTTCGCCTTCTTCAGCATCAATCAGCTGGTGCGCAGCTCAAAGAAGGCCGGCGCAATCTTCTCTGAGCTGGAGATCACCGGCAAGAACCTGCAGGAGAAGCTCCAGGCCAAGGGCCAGGAGCTCCAGACCATGCAGCAGCAGCTGAACTCCCCCAGCCTCGACCCCGACAAGAAGGAGGCCCTGGCCAAGAAGTTCCGGGACATCGAGTTCGAGGCCAAGAAGATGCAGGAGGACAGCCAGCAGGAGTACCAGCGGGTGGAGAAGAAGGTGGGCGAAGCCATCACCAAGCTGGCGGCCCCCATTGTCGAAGCCATGGCCAAGGAGCAGAAGCTCAACATCGTTCTGTCCGACCAGGCCCTGCAGATCCTCTCCTGGGGTGACGAGGCCTGGCTGAAGGGCTTCACCACCGAGGTGGCCAAGCGCCTGGATGCCAGCGAGCCCGCTGCTGCCCCCGCCGCCGCTCCCGCCGCCAAGCCCGCTGCCCCCAAGGCTGCTGCCCCCGCCCCCAAGAAGTAGGCTCCGGGGCCCGGTGACATGACCGAGGCACGACGACTGCTCCTGTTGCTCACCGGGATCAACCTGGTGAACTACATGGATCGGTATGTCGTGGCTGCGGTTCTGGAACCGCTGGGTCGGGAGCTGCACCTGTCCAACGCCCAGCTGGGGCGCCTGACCTTTGTCTTCATTGCGGTGTACATGTGCTCCGCGCCCCTCTTTGGCTATCTGGCGGACCGCTTCCACCGGCCCCGGCTGGTGGCGGCGGGCGTGGCCCTCTGGAGCCTGGCGACCGTTGGAGCGGCCTTCGTCCACAGCTACCCGGGCCTGCTGGTCATGCGGTCCCTGGTGGGGGTGGGTGAGGCCGCCTACGCCAGCCTGGGGCCGACCATGCTGGCGGATGGGTTTCATGAGTCCGACCGCGCCCGGAACTTCACCTGGTTCTACCTGGCCATCCCCGTGGGCAGCGCCCTGGGCTACGGCATGGGTGGGATGGTCGCGGGGGCCTGGGGCTGGCGGGCCTCCTTCCTGGTGGCGGGACTGCCTGGACTGGCCTTTGCCCTCTGGATGGCCTTCCAGGCTGACCCCCAGCGGGGCGGCATGGACTCGGCGCAGGATGTGGATGCCGGCACACCCTACCTCCACCGCCTGCGCCACGTGTTCTTCAACCGGGTCTGGCTGGCCTGCACCGCCAGCTACATCGCCTATACCTTTGCCATGGGCGGCCTGAGCACCTGGGGCCCGACCCTGCTCCAGCGGCGCTACGGCATCAGCACCTCCCGGGCGGGCCTGGTCTTTGGGGCCCTGGCGGTGGTCACGGGCATCCTGGGGACCTTCCTGGGCGGCTGGGTCACGGACCGCTGGCAGCACCGCTGGCCCAATGCAGGGATCGGCCTGTCGGCCGTCACGCTCCTGCTGGCGGCCCCGGTGGTCGCCTGGGCCCTGGGGACCCACCACCTGGGCACCACCTACGCCCTCTTCTTCCTGGGCATGTTCCTCCTGTTTGTAAACACCAGCCCGGTGAACGCCCTCGTGGTCAGCAGCCTGCCGTCCAGCATCCGGGCCACGGGGGTGGCCGTGAATGTCCTGCTCATCCACCTGTTCGGGGATGCCATCAGCCCTGAGCTGGTGGGGCGCCGGGCGGATGCCCTCGTCCACCTTGGGCTGGGGGGCGGCGATGCCCTGGGTCAGGCCCTGACGCTGGTGGTGCCAGCCATCGTCCTGAGTGCCCTGGCCCTGGCCTGGGCCCGGTTCCGCACGCCGCAGGCGACCTGACATGGCTGCTCGTGGCGCCGCCCGGTTCCTGGGGCGGGTCTGGTTCCGGGCCCTGCGCCGGGAGGGCCCGGCCCTGCCAGCGGGTCCCTGCCTCATCCTGCTGAACCACCCCAATGGCCTGCTGGACCCTCTGGCCGCTGCCGCCCTCCTGGAGCGGGAAGCGGGCTGGCTGGCCAAGGCCACGCTGTGGAAGATCGCCCCCCTGCGCCCCTTCCTGGGCCTGTTTCGGGCCATCCCCGTGACCCGGCCCAAGGACGGCGGCGCCACGGCGGCGTCCATCCACCAGAGCTTCCGAAAGGTCCACGAGGTGCTGGCCGCGGGCGGCTCCGTGGCCATGTTCCCCGAGGGGATCAGTCACTCGGGGGCCGACCTCGCCCCCCTCAAGACCGGTGCGGCCCGCATGGCGCTGGGCAGCCCGGTGCCGGTGTCGATCATCCCGGCGGGCCTGGTCTACGGCGACAAGGCCGCCTTCCGTCATGCGGTGCTTCTGCGGACTGGTGCGCCTGTCCCATGGGAGGACCTGGCCGAGCGGGGCCAGAGCCACGAGACCGTGGCTGAGCTCACCGCCCGCATCCGCGCAGCCCTGCAGCCGCTCACCCTGCACGACCCGGATGTGCGCTGCCTGGCCCTGGCCCAGGAGCTGGGCTGGCTCCTGGCCGAGGCCCCGGGCAGCCGGGTAGACCTGGAAGCCCTGCGGGAGCGGGTCCGGGCCCTGGTCCCATCCTTGGCGGCCCTCGGCCCCGAGGTGCTGGGAGCTCTGGAGGTCCGGGTTCGCGAGATCCAGGCCTGGCTCCGGGAGAAGGGGCTGCGCCCGGATCAGGTGGGCCACCCCTATCCCGGCGCAGAGGTACGCCGCTGGCTCCCGGGCGCTGCGGTCCGGCTGGGGGCGGCGGCCCTCCTCTGGCCCCTGGCCCTGCTCTACTGGCCCTCCTACCGCCTGGTGGGCTGGGCGGCGGGTCACTTCACGGACGAGGGGGACCAGACCGCCACCCTCAAGCTGCTGGGGGGCTTCCTGCTTCATCCCCTCTGGGCCGGATTGCTGAGCCTCGCGGCCGGTCTCGCCTGGGGTCCCCGGGTGGCCCTGGCCCCGGTGGCAGCCCTGGTGCTGGCGGGCCTGGGCCTGCCAGTCCTGGAGCGGGCCGGAGAGGACCTCCAGGCCATCCGCGGCTTCCTGCGCCGCCGGGATCCCGCCGTGCCCGAGCTCCTGGAAGCCCGAGAGCAGCTGCTGGCGGCGTTCCCGGAGCTCGACCGGGGCTGATAAATGCCTGCGCACGAAGACGGGCAAGAAGGCAGGCGAACGGCCTTTCTTCGTGGTCTTCGTGGTTAACTGCCCTTTCTTCTCCAGTCCCACAAACCAAAAGACGGGGCCGAAGCCCCGTCTTTTGGTCGATACCCAGCCGGCTATTCGGGCAGGGGGTAGTGGATCACGAGGCTCTCGGGCCCAAAGAGGCCGGGGATGCCGGTGGTGACATCGCCCTTGGGAGCCACGGGATAGCCGTTGGTGGCGGCACCACCATCGGCCACGACGCCAAGAAGAGCCCAGATGGCCATCTGCCGCTGGGCAGCGGCCACGTTGGCGGGGGTGACAGTGTCGGACAGCAGGAGGCCGTGGCCCGCGGGAGCCGCGGTGGTGCCGTACTGCATGACGCCCTGGGTGGGATTGCTCGTTCCAGCGGCGGTAGCGGCGGCCACAGGGGTCTTGAAGGCGGCCAGGGTGGTGCCGTAGACATAGGGCACGGCGGCGGCGGTCTGGCCGCTCCTGAGCACCTGGGTGAAGGCGGTGCTCACATCGACGCCCAGCTGGCCCTGGCGGCCGGCAAGGGCATTGACGAAGTACTGGCCGTTGGCGTTGGGAATGACTGTGTCACCCACTGCTTCCTGAACGAGGAGGCGGCCCGCCAGGCGGGAGGTGGCAGAACCAGGCAGGGGGGTGCCCATGCTGGCGGGATCGATGGGATCAGCCACGGCCTGGGCCAGGGCGAAGAACTGGTAGAAGGCGGTGCTGTTGGTGGGGACACCCGCCGCAGCCAGGCCAGCGTTGATGGTGGCTGCGAAGGCCGGGCTGTCCTTGAGGATGAAGGCCAGGCGGGAGCCGGGCACGCTCAGGAGGGCCTTCATGTTGCTGCCACCGGTCTGGGAGCTGTTGCCAGCCAGGAAGTAGGCACCGGTGATGCTGCCCAGGCTCTGACCCACGTACTTGCTGGCACCGGTGGCGGCGATGGGCTTGCCGGCGGTGGTCATGGCCTTCTGGATGCTGGTGGGATCTGCGGTGGGCTGGAGCAGGGTGCGCTCCAGGCGCCAGAGGTTGAAGGCGCTGGTCTGGACGTTGGTGCGGGCGGTCAAGATGGAGGGCAGCATGAAGAAGTTGCTGGCCCACTCAGCGGCTGTTCGGCCGTCGGCGATCTCACCGTGGCGGGCCTGGTCGATGGCAACCACGGCATAGCCGACGCTGCAGAGGGTGTTGGCGAGGCCGAGGACATTCTCCTTCTGGCCACCGATGCCATGGAGGAAGATGGCCACGGGGTAGGTCCCGCCGGCGGGAGCGGCCTTGGGGGCCAGGATGATGTAGGGCAGGGTGCGGGTGGTGTGGTAG
>CAIMFT010000017.1 GCA_903840385.1 uncultured Holophagaceae bacterium | reverse complement strand
GCCGACGATGATCAGCGGCCAGGCCATCTTGCCTTCCACGATGCCGCGGCTGAGCAACGCCATCAGGCCCGCCTGGGGAGCAGCCAGCTGCTTGGAGCCGAAGCCGGCGTCCAGGGACAGCACGATCTTCTTCTGGTCGGCGGGCAGCTGCTTCACCTGATCCAGGGTGTAGGTCTTGCCTTCGGGGTCCGTCACCACCTGCACCTGCTGGGCGGTCAGCTCAGCGATGCGCTTGGTGGCCTGGGCCGAGATGTCGCCCTCATGCAGCACCATGAGGGGGATGAACAGCACGACGGAGGCCAGAGCCACGCCGAGCAGATCGCCCATCTCCATGCGCCAGGGGGTGCCGCCCAGGATGTGGCCAGCCTTGAGGTCCTGCAGCATCTCACCAGCCACGGCTGCACTCACGCAGACCACAGCGGCCACGCCGAGCACGGCGGCGACGCCTTCCCGGCCCTTGACGCCGAGGACCACCATCACGAGGGCGGTAATCACCAGGGCAGTCAGGGTCAGGCCGGAGATGGGGTTGTTGCTGGAGCCCATGATGCCGACGAGGTAGCCGCTGATGGCCGAGAAGAAGAAGCCGAGAATGACCACCACCAGTGCCGCCACCAGGGAGACCAGGGGGCTCACCTGGAAGATGCGCCAGGTGATGAGGAAGGTGACCAGAGCGGCAAAGGCGAGACCACCCAGGACGTAGGTGAAGGGGAGGTCCTTGTTGACGCGGTCCACCACCTGCTCGCCCGCAGCAGCCTTCTTGACGTCGGAGACGGAGCGGCTGAGGCCGGTGCCCAGGCTCTTGCGCATCTTGAACAGGGTGAAGCAGGCGCCCATGAGCATGCCGCCGATGGCAATGGGCCGCACGATGAACTTCCAGACCGAGACGGACAGGGCAATCCAGTCACCCTCAGCGGCCCCCTCTGGCAGGACGCCAGGAGCCAGGAAGTAGGTGATGATCGGCACCAGCAGGCCCCAGGCGATGATGCCGCCGGAGAAGTTCAGGGCGCCGAGCTTGGGACCAATGATGTAGCCCACGCCCATGTAGGCGGGGCTGATGCCGGGGGAGCTGAGCAGCATGCCGCCGCCGACCTTGGCCTTCCAGCCCTTGGCGAGGTTGATGGCCGTGGCCTTGAAGGCCACGAAGTGCTCCCAGGAGGTGGCGAAGACCTGCACCTGCACCAGGGCCTGGATCACCGCACCGAGGCCCATGGCTCCGAAGAGGAACTTGGTGCCGCTGCCGCCCCGGGCACCGGCCTTGTGGATCTCGGCGGCCGCCACGCTCTCGGGGTAGGGGAGCTCGGCATCCTCGACCATGACCCGCCGGAGCAGGGCCACGAACATGATGCCCAGCACGCCGCCGGCAAACATGATCAGGGAGCTGGTGACGTAGTTCCCCATGGTGAAGAACTTCGGCCAGATGCCGCTGATGACGAAGGCGGGGATGGTGAAGATGGCACCGGCAGCCACGGACTCGCCGATGCTGCCCACGGTGCGGGCCATGTTCTCTTCAAGGATGGTGCCCTTCATCAGCTTGATGAGGGCCATGCCGATGACCGCCGCCGGGTAGGTGGCGGCGATGGTCATGCCCGCCTTCAGGCCGAGGTAGGCGTTGGCTGAGCCGAGCACCACGGCCATGACGAGGCCGATGAGCACGGCCCGCAGGGAGAACTCCCGCAGGTTCTGGTCGGAGGGAACAAAGGGTTGCATCGGAGCTCCTGGCATGGGGGGCGGACGGGAATGCGAGAACAGACGCTGAGGTAGCCGATAGTCTAAACCGGTTCCCCGCACCGGGGGTCCTCCACCGGGGGGACCGGCAGATGATCACAGACCAGCGGGGCAGACAGCCCACGCCCAGGCATCCCCACCGTTCCTGCGAACAGGTAGTCTGGAACCCAGCCACGGCTCACCCATGCCCCCGACCCTCACCAGCAAGGCCAATCCGCGCTTCCGCGACCTCCTGGACCGCCTCCGGCCCGGGGGTGCGAAGCGGGCAGCCACCGTGCTGCTCGGCGAGAAGCTCATCGCCGCCTGGTTGGAGGCCCGGGACACCCCGGCCGGTGCACGCCTGCGGCCCGCCCTCTGGCTCCGGCTGGAATCGGCCGAGCCCCATCCCCAGGAGGCCGCCCTCGGCCTCGAGACCCTGGTGCTGGGCGAGGCCCTCATGCGGGAACTGGCGGATGCCGGGAGCCCGCCGGAGCACGCCCTGGTCATGGACCTGGCCTCCGGCCCCACCGGCCCCCTGGCCCAGCGGGTCTTGGGCGCCTGGGGCATCCAGGACCCGGGCAACCTGGGCGCTGTGCTGCGGAGCGCCGCCGCCTTTGGCTTCCAGGAGGTCCTCCTGGGACCGGGCTGCGCCGATCCCTTCCATCCCAAGGCCCTGCGGGGCAGCATGGGCGCCGCCTTCCTGCTGCCCCTGCGCCGGGTAGCGGGCATGGCGCCCGATGGCGGCCACTGGTTCGCTCTGGACGGTGGGCCCGGTGCCCTGCCTCTGGCTGAAGCCGATCTGCGGGAACCCCTGCGCCTGTGGGTGGGCAATGAGGGGCATGGCTGGGCCGACCTGAGCCTGCCTGCCGGCGTCCAGCGTCTGGCCATCCCCATCCAGGGTGTCGAGAGCCTCAACGCTGCCGTGGCGGCAGGCATCGCCTGCTTCGAAGCAGCCCGGCGGGGCTGGTGATCGCCCAGGAGCGGACGGGCTGGCTGCTGCGGCCCCTGGAGGCCACCGTACTGGCGGGGATCTTCGTGCTGGGCTTCCGCTTCCCCGGCGCCCTGGGCGGCTGGCTGGAGCCGGTGGCCGCCTTGCTCTTCCCAGTGCTGCTCCTGGAGGCGGCCTTCCGGGGGCGCAAGGCCCTCTGGCTCTGGCTGGCCCTGGCGGGCGGTCTGGTCCTCATCTTCTACTGGGTGCCGGCCACCCTCGCCACCAAGGGCGGCCTGCCCTGGGCCGTGGCCCTGCTGGGCGGCGGCCTCTTCTACGCCTATGAGGCCCTGGGCTTTCTGCTGGTGGTGCTGGCCGCCCGGGCCCTCTTCAAGCGGGCGGGGGCGCCCGCCGCAGCCGCGGGTGCCGCCTTGGGCATCCTGGTCTGGGAGGCCTGGGGCTTCCACATCTACACCTGGAGCTGGGGCTCAGCCTTCGGCGCCCTGCCCTGGACCGCTCGCAGCGCTGCGTTTCTAGGCAGCCACGGCCTGGCAGCCCTCGCCTGGGGCGTGGGGGCCTGGACCGCGGCCAGCCTGGTAGAAGGCGCCCCCCTCCGGCGCACCCTGGCGGGACCGGCCCTGGCGGTGGGCCTCCTTGTGGCCCTGGGCGGCGCCTGGCACCTGCTGCCCCGGGACCCGGAGCGCCAGGTGGATGCGGTACTCATCCAGCCCAACTTCATCCCGGGCCAGCGTGCGGCGGGGATGGAAGCCGACCTCTGGCGCCGCAGCGATGCGGTACTAAAAGAGCAGGGTCTGCCCAAGCCTCAGCGACCCACCCTGCTGCTGTGGCCCGAGAGCGCCGTGCTGGGCCGGGACGACCGGAACGCTGATCCGCGCCTGGCGGCTGAGGCCTCCCGGCGGGGCATCGCCTGGCTGTTCGGCACCGAGGGTGGCCTCCTGAACCTGGTGCGCGGCGAGGTGGCCGGCCGGCCCATGTTCCTCCAGGCCAAGACCGACCCCATGCCCTTCGGCGAGCGGATGCCTGGGCCCGCGCCCTTGCGCCACTGGCTGGACCAGCAACTGGGGTTCACCTCCCAAGAGCCCGGCGAGCTGACCTCTGACTGTGCGTTCCGCGTACCCGCCCCAGGGGGTGAGCTGCGCATCCACCCCCTCATCTGCAGCGAAGCCCTCAGTCCCGCCCGGGCCAGGTGGGGCCTGAGCCTGGGCCGGGCCGACCTCCTGACCAACCACACCAACGACGGCTGGTTTGATCGCACCGTGGCCACGGACCTGCACGCCGTCCAGATCCGCCTCCGGGCCCCGGAGCTGGGCGTACCCCTGCTCCGTGCCACCCTCACCGGCAAGTCCGGCGTCTTCCGCGAGGACGGTCGCTTTGAGCTCTGGGGCGAACCCCTCACAGAGGGAGCACGGACCCTGACCCTTGCCTGGCGCCCCATCCACACCCCCGCCCGCAGCGCCTGGCTGCTGCCCCTGCTTGCGGCGGGCCTTGCAATGGCCTGCCTCCTGTTAGGATGGAAGCCTCACCCCCGGAAACCCTGATGGAACGAGACTTTCTCGCCCCCGAGCCGCTTGTTACGCCCCAGGGCACCGTTGCCTTTACGGACGAGACCTGGACCATCGATCCACGGGAGCTGCAGATCTTTTTCCAGGCCGAAGAGGTTTACTGGACGGCCCACCGCACCATCGAGCAGTGGCGCCACCTGCTGTCCTGCTCGCGCCTCCTCACAGCCCGACTCGTGCCCGAGGGCTCCAAGGGGGGCCGCCTCGTGGCCGCCACCCGGCTCTGGTCCGATCACGCCTACGAAGCCAAGCTCTACGACATGG
>CAIMFT010000016.1 GCA_903840385.1 uncultured Holophagaceae bacterium | reverse complement strand
CTCTGCGGCCTCTGTTTCCTCAGCGCCCCTCCGCGAGAGTGGTTGTAATTAAGCCTTAAAGTCATTGAGAATGAGCACCACCTCGTCGCCGATGCGGCCGAGGTTTTCTTTGGAGCTGGCGCCGATGTGGGGGGCCATGAAGACGTTGGGGGCGCTCAGCAGGGGGCAGTCCGCCGGGGGGGGATCGCTGGGCCACACGTCGGTGCCGTAGGCCCGCACCTTGCCGCTCTGCAGGGCAGCAGCCAGGTCGGCCTCGTTGACGCACTTGCCCCGGCCGGTGTTGACGATGATCACGCCCTGCTTCATCTGCTCGATGAGGCCGGCGTTGATCATGCCGCGGGTCTCGTCAGTGAGGGGCGTGTGCATGCTGATGAGGTCAGCCTGGGCGGCGAGCGCCTCGAGGCTCACCAGCTCGGCGAGGGGGTGCTCCTTGAGGAAGGGATCGTAGGCGATGACCTTCATGCCGAAGGCCTGAGCGCGCTTGGCCACCTCGCTGGCGATGGCACCGGCGCCGACGAGGCCCAGGGTCTTCTTGAACAGCTCCGTGCGCTTCAGCTCGCTCTTGAGGAACTTGCCTTCCTTCATGGAGACATGGGCCTCGATGAGGCGGGCGGGGATGGCCACCAGGAAGGCCATGGCCATCTCGGCGACGGCCACGCTGCTGGCGCGGGGGGTGTTCATGGCCTTCACGCCGCGCTCGGCACAGGCCTTCTTGTCGACGTTGTCCATGCCCACGCCGCCACGGATGACCAGCTTGAGGGCGGGCGCCTGGGCCAGCGTCTCCGGGGTGACCTTGGTCTTGGAGCGCACCAGCAGAACGGTGGCCTCGCCGAGGCGGGCCATGTCGTCGGAGACCTCTCCGAAGGGCGCCAGCCGCTTGGGCAGGCTCGCATCAAAGGCATCGGCAATGAGGATCAGCATGGTTTTTCTCCTTATGGGGTTAACCATGAAGACCACGAAGACCACGGAGAATGCTGCGAGCGAGTGTTTGACGTTCTTTCTTCGTGGTCTTCCCGTCTTCGTGGTGAAAATTCTTTTTATTAGCCTTCGTACATCCGCACCAGCAGACCGGAGCGGAGCTTGGGCTCGAACCAGGTGGACTTGGGCGGCATGACCTCGCCGGCATCGGCCACGGACATGAGCTGCTCGAGGGAGGTGGGGTACAGGGCGAAGGCCACGGCGCAGCCTTCCTTGACCCGGCGCTCCAGCTCATCCATGCCCCGGATGCCGCCCACGAAGTCGATGCGGGTGTTGGTGCGGGGGTCATCGATGCCGAGGATGGGTGCCAGCAGGTTCAGCTGGAGGATGCTCACATCGAGGCCAAGCACGGGGTCGCTGGCGGGGTAGGTGCCGGGCTTGGCCTTCAGCTCGTACCAGGTGCCGCCCAGGTACATGCCGAAGGTGGTGGGCACCTGGGGATTGCGGGTGGTGGAGGGGGTGATGTCGAACTGCTCGGCCACCTTGGCCAGGAAGACCTCCGGGCTGAGGCCGTTCAGGTCCTTGACCACGCGGTTGTAGTCCATGATCTTCAGCTGGTCATGGGGGAACACCACGGCCATGAAGCTCTCGTAGGGCTCGTCGCCGGTGCCCGGGCCTTCGGCGGCGCGGCGGGCCTGGCCGTAGCGGATGGCGGCGGCGGTGCGGTGGTGGCCGTCGGCGATGTAGAGGGCCGGCACGCCGTTGAAGAGGTGGATCAGCTCATAGACCACGGTCTCACCGGAGACCACCCACACGGTGTGGCCGATGCCATCGGGCGTCACGAAGTCGTACATCGGGATCTGCTTCCGGATGTCGTTCACGATGTGGTCGATGTAGGGCACGGCCTTGTAGGCCAGGAAGACGGGCTCGGCGTTGGCGGCCTGCTCGGTGACGTGGCGGGTGCGGTCATCCTCCTTGTCCTTGCGGGTGAACTCGTGCCGCTTGATGAGGCCGTTCTCGTACTCCTCGACGGAGCAGAGGCCCACCAGGCCCGCCTGCACGTGATCGCCCATGCGCTGCTGGTAGACGTAGAGGCAGGGGGTGTTCTCCTGGAAGAGGGCGCCGCTGGCAATCAGGCCCCGCAGGTTGGACACGCCCTTGGCGTAGACCTCGTCGGCGTGGATGTCGATGCCGGCGGGCAGGTCAATCTCCGGCCGCCCCACATGGAGGAAGGAGTAGGGATTGCCCTGGGCGAGCTCCGCCGCTTCCTGGGTGTTGACGACGTCATAGGGGACGGCCGCCACCTGGGCGGCGAGCTCGGGCCGCGGACGGTGGGCGCAAAAGGGCTTCAGCTGAGACATGGGCACCTGCCAGGGAAGGGGCCCCCGCGGGGCCGCACAGGCGTCATTATTCCCCCATGACGATCCCCCGGCACGCCATGGGGGCAGATTTTGACGAAAGTCCCTTTTTTGAGCCTCGTCTGTTTACGCTTCGCCGAACTCCGGGCGGTGGTGATCCGTGAGCATGGCCGCATTCATCAGCAGCTCGGTGAGGGGCAGGTCCATGGTCTGCTCCACCCGGCAGGTCTCCACGAACTCGATGTCCGGCCGATCCCAGCTGAGGATCTCGTAGGCGGCCCGGAGGCCCTCCTCGGCCTGGTAGGCCGCATGGACCACCTCCCCGGCCTTGATGTAGAGCAGCCCCATGCCGGCCTCGGGCTTGACGGTGAGGGTGCAGGACTTCTTCTCCCAGTTGAGGAGCTGGAGGATGCTGTTCAGCCCGATCCCCCGGACCATGCCCGTGGGCTGGAACTGGGCTGCGCTCCGGATGGCGTCCATGAGCAGGGTCAGGCGGGGGGGCTTGGCCAGGATGCGGATGGCCCCCATCTGCAGGGGCGTGTTCAGGTGCTGGCTCTCGTCCAGGCCCGTCATGACGATGATCGGCACCTGGGGGTGGAGGCAGCTGGCCTTGGCGATGAGGTTGAAGCCATCCATCACCGGCATGTTGAGGTCCGTCACCAGGACGTGGACCG
>CAIMFT010000015.1 GCA_903840385.1 uncultured Holophagaceae bacterium | reverse complement strand
GGCTGGGTAACAAATGCGGTCATGGTGCCTCCATATGCGGGGAATCGCCCCGGGGCTTCACTGTGAATATCCAGGCTAAGGCCCCTAAAGGGTGCGTTCAAGAAAAATATCCGACTAAATCGGTAAAGAATATTGAACCCCAAGGTCAACTGCGGCATGTAGATGCAGGCTGGCCAGGCCTCTCGTGCTAATCTCCCGCGTCCCGATTCCCGAGGTCCCATGCAGCCCATCCAGCTATCGGTCTTCTCCGAAACCGCCCGCCTCCGGCAGGTGGTGGTGCACGATCCGGGCCCTGAGATCGATCGAATGGTCCCCGGGATGATGGAGAAGCTGCTCTTCGATGACATCCTCCACGGCGACCTCGCCCGGCAGGAGCACGGGGTGTTCCGCCAAGTGCTGGCCCGGGTGGCCGACGAGGTGCTGGACATCCAGGACCTCTTCATCGAGGCCCTCCAGGTCGAGGGCGTCCAGGCAGCCTTCGTGGCGGATCTGGGGCGCCTCACGGGCCTGCCGACTGCGACCTGCGAGGCCCTCGGGGCCATGGAACCGGCCCAGGCTGCCCGCAGCGTCATCGGCGGCCTGCTCTGGGAGGATCCGCCGGCCCACACCCACTGGGAGCAGGAGTTCGACTATCGGGTGCGCCCCATCCCCAACCTGCTGTTCATGCGGGACCCGGCCTCGGTGGTGGGGGCCGGGTACACGGTGAACTCCATGGCCACCTGGGCCCGGGAGCGGGAGCCGCTGATCCTGAGCACGGTCTTTCGCCACCACCCGCGTCTGCGGCACCACCCGGACCAGGCCCGCTGGTTTGACCAGGTTACGCCCCTGATCCGGGGGGACATCAAGGCCCCGGTGAGCCTGGAGGGCGGGGACGTCTTGGTGCTCAACCGCCGGGTGCTGGCGGTGGGCTGCAGCGAGCGCACCCAGGCGGATGCCATCCACCTGCTGGCGGAGCGCCTGCGGGCCCATCGGGCCGGGGACCCGGACAGCTTCGACCAGCTGCTGATGGTGCTTATGCCCAAGAAGCGCAGTGCCATGCACTTGGACACCATCTTCACCCGCATCAGCGAGGACGAGTGCCTGGTATACCCCCCCTACTTCGTCCCGGGCAGCCGGGAGTTGCTGAACGTCACCCGCATCGACCTGCGCCATCCGGAACTGCGCATGAGCACCCAGCCGGGTCTGCTGCAGGTGCTCCAGGACCTGGGCATCGACTTGAAGCCCATCTTCTGTGGTGGGAACGACCTGATCATGCAGCAGCGGGAGCAGTGGACGGACGGGGCCAATGCCTTCTGCCTGGCACCGGGGGTCATCACCAGCTACGGCCGCAACATCGCCACGGCCGAGGCCCTGGACCGGGCGGGCTACCAGGTAAAGAGCGCCGCCGAGGTGCTGGCGGACCCGGCCCTGGACCTGCTGGACGGGCGGAAGATGCTGATCCAAATCGAGGCCGGGGAGCTGAGCCGGGCCCGGGGGGGACCCCGCTGCATGACCATGCCCCTCGCCCGGGCCTGAGTCCCGGGCGCAATTCTGGCCAAATGGCCCCCCCTCCGGATCCTGGTAAACTGGAGGGCCAGCGCCTCGGACCCGAGGCGCCCCTTTTTTAGTGGTTCATGACCCCTGCCTCCTCACCCAGCCTCAAGCACCGCCTGGAATTTGGCGCCTTCCGCCTGCTGGACGGGGTCCTGGGCTACCTCCCCTGGGCCACGGTGCAGGCCCTCGGGGAAGCGGCGGGCCTCTTCTTCTACCTCATTGACCCCCGGCACCGCCGGGTGGTCCGGGACAACCTGCGCCAGGCGGACCTGGGCCTCGATGAGGCCCAAACCCGGTCCCTGGCCCGCACCTGCTTCCGGCACTTCGGGGCGATTTTCCTGAGCCTACCGAGGTTACGCCGCGCCAGCCCCGAGGAGATCGAGCGCTGGATCCGGGTGGAGGGCCTGGAGCACTACGACACCGCTCGGGCGGAGGGCCGGGGTTTCATCCAGCTGACGGCCCACTACGGCCACTGGGAGGCCATTGGCCTCATCCAGAGCCTCCGGGGCCGCACCGTGGACGGCATCGGCCGGGAGCTCGACAACCCCCTGCTGGAGCCCACCCTCAGGGAGTTCCGCACCCGGTTTGGCAACCGGATCATCCCCAAAGCTGGGGCCATGCGCGACACCCTCAAGGCCCTCAAAGCCGGTCGGGGCGTGGCCTTCCTCCTGGATCAGGACGCCCTCACCACCGGGGTGTGGGTGAAGTTCCTGGGCCAGTGGGCCTCCACCCACGCCGCTGCCGGCAGCCTGGCGGCCCGCTCTGGCCTCCCGATCCTGCCTGTGTGGAGCTGGCCCAACGGAGACGGCACCCTCACGGTGCGCTTCGAGCCCCCCTTCCATGTCCCCGTGACGGGCGACCAGGTCCGGGATGCCTGGGTGGCCACCCAGCTCATGACCAGCCGCCTGGAGGAACAGATCCACCGGGATCCCCGCTGGTGGTTCTGGATGCACCGCCGCTTCAAGACCCGGCCCGGGGAGGGCAATCCCCTTCCGGCTCCGCTTCCGCCCCAGGAGTGGGTAGAATCGATTTCAACCTCTCCAGACTGACCGGGCCCCTCGGCCCGCCTTTTTTTTGACCCTTCCCACGGAAGCTCCCATGCCCAAGCACGTGCTCGTCAAGCTCGAGTTGGAACTCAAGGCCATCAAGCAGGCCCTGCTGGTGGAGATCCCCCAGGAGATCGCCCGGGCCGCCGGCCAGGGCGACCTGTCGGAAAACGCCGAGTACGAGCAGGCCCTGGCCAAGCGGGACATGTACCAGAACAAGATGGTGACCCTGGAGAAGCGCATCGCCGAGGTGGCCAGCCTGGACATCAGCCGCCTGCCCAAGACCCGGGCGGCCTACGGTTCCAAAGTCACGATCCTGGATCTGGACTCCGATCAGGAATTTACCTACACCCTGGTCCTCCCTGAGGAACTGGATGGCCATCCGCAGCATCTCAGCATTAGCTCCCCCATTGGCATGGCGCTGGTGGGACAGGAGGAGGGCAGCGAAGTCCGGGTGCAGATTCCCGCCGGGGCCCGCAGGTTCGAAGTTCTGGCCCTCAAGACCATTCACGATGTAGCCTAGATCGGCCCCAGGAGGGGACTGTTTCATGAACAAATACAAGCGCGAACAGAAATGCTCCTTCTGCGGTAAAGAGCCCCACGAGGTTGAGCAGCTTCTGGCGGGTCCCGAGGCCTTCATTTGCAACGAGTGCCTGGAAGCGGGTCAGCTGCAGCTGCGCATGAGCCGCCAGGGCAAGCCCCTAGGCAAGCACGAGGCCCGCCTCAGCCGGCCCAAGGAGATCAAGGCCTTCCTCGACGACTACGTCATCGGCCAGGAGGCCGCCAAGAAGCGTCTGAGTGTTGCGGTCTACAACCACTACAAGCGCATCCTGACCCCTCGCAAGGCCCTGGGCGCCACCGAGGTCGAGCTGTCCAAGAGCAACATCCTGCTGCTGGGCCCCACGGGTACCGGCAAGACCCTGCTGGCCCAGACCCTGGCCCGGTTCCTGGATGTGCCCCTGGCCATGGCCGATGCCACGACCCTCACGGAAGCCGGCTATGTGGGCGAGGACGTGGAGAACATCCTCACCAAGCTCCTCCAGGCCGCCAACTACGACGTCGAGCGGGCCCAGCGGGGCATCGTCTTCATCGACGAGATCGACAAGGTGGGCCGCAAGAGCGAGAACCCCAGCATCACCCGCGATGTGAGTGGCGAGGGCGTGCAGCAGGCCCTGCTGAAGCTGGTGGAAGGCACCGTGGCCAACGTG
>CAIMFT010000014.1 GCA_903840385.1 uncultured Holophagaceae bacterium | reverse complement strand
AGCACGGCCCCAAGTGCTTTATCCCGCTCCTCCCCGGCTAAGAAGCTTTTCCGACCCAGGCACTCAGGCCGTTCTCCGCTCTCCTCCGCTCCTCGGTTTTCCTCCGCGTTCCTTCCTTTCTTTTCAGCCACCCCTTGCCTGTTTTCCTCTGCGTTCTCTGTGTTCTCTGCGGTGAGATTTCTTTCCCTGAAATCCCGGAAGATCCAAAGAAATTGGCCACCGATTTGGGGATTTGGGGATAAAGCGGAGCCTCGTTGTGGGCGCCGACCCATCCTCCATGGGCCCGCCTGCGGCGGCTTCCGGCGTTGCCGGAAGTCAGCCCGGGGCGCACCATCTGCGCCCCCCAAGAGGCGCAGACGCGACGCCCCGGCCTGGAGCCCATGCGCCGGTGCCGCTCAACCCCAGAATCTTTCCAGTGCCGTTTTATCTGCGAAATCTGCGGACAAGCCCTTGTTTGCCTTGCGCAGTTATTCCCGTCTAAAGGCGTTTCAGCCTTTAGACGCTGATGACCACAATCTCCGGATCGACTTCTTTTTGCAGCATGCCTTCGATGGCGACGAGGGTGCCGGTGAGGCTGGCGGGGCAGCTGCCGCAGGCGCCCATGTAGCGGATCATGATCTGCTTCTCGTGGCGACCCACCAGCTCCAGGCCGCCACCGTCGGCGGCAAGCGCCGGCAGGATGGCGCTCTCCAGCACCATGCGGACATCCCGCAGGAGGGGGTCGTTCTCGTCTTCGACCTTGCTGAAGACGCGGGGGACCGCCCCGGCCTCGGTCTGACCACCGGCACTGGCGGCGGCGCGGATGGGGGCCGCCAGCAGGGGCAGCAGCTCTGGCCAGCCCTTGTCGTCGGTCTTGGTGACCGTGAGGAACTTGTCCTGCATGAACACCGACGTGACACTGCCCACGGCGAAGAGGGCCTTGGCCAGGTCATCGTGCTGGGCGGTCTCCGCATTGGGATAGGACTTGGGAAAGCCCACCGCCACGGACTCCTTCAGCACGAACTTCACCGCGTTCGGGTTGGGCGTGTATTCGATTTCGGCAATTTTGGGCATGGCTACTCCGTACTCGCTTCTGCTTCGCCCTTTAAGGCGGCGTGGAGGGTGGCCCAGGGGAGGATGGCGCACTTCACGCGGCTGGGCAGGTCTTTGACGCCGCTGAACAGGGTGAGGCGACCCAGCAGGGGGGCCTCCGTGGCGGGGTCCAGCTCGCCGCGCACCATGCCGCGGAACTGGGCTACCATGGCCTCGGCTTCCGCTACGGACTTGCCCTTGACGATGCCGGTCATGAGGCTGGCGCTGGCCACGTCGATGGCGCAGCCGCTGCCCTGGAACTTGATGTCCGTGACCACGCCGTCGGCCACTACCAGGGACAGCTCCAGCTGATCCCCGCAGAGCGGGTTGTGCCCCTCCGCATGGTGCGTGCAGGGATCCAGCTTCCCGAAGTTCCGGGGCTTCTTGTTGTGCTCCAGAATCACCTGCTGGTACAGCTCACGCGGGTCGCTCATTGGGCAACATTCCAGAAAGAAAAAGACTCACCGCCAAGACGCCAAGAGCGCCAAGAAAAGCAAAAAATTAGTTTCTTTCTT
>CAIMFT010000013.1 GCA_903840385.1 uncultured Holophagaceae bacterium | reverse complement strand
GAGGGCATCAAGGCCGTCGTGAGCGGCGCCAACACCATGGAAATCAAGAAGGGCATCGACCTCGCCGTCGAGACCGTGGTCAAGGCCATCGACGAGATCAAGAAGCCTGTCGAGGGCAACGCCATCGCCCAGGTCGGCACCATCTCCGCCAATGGCGACGAAGAGATCGGCCGCATCATCGCCGAGGCCATGGGCAAGGTCGGCAAGGACGGCGTCATCACCGTCGAGGAGGCCAAGGGCCGCGAGACCGAGCTGACCGTGGTTGAGGGCATGCAGTTCGACCGTGGCTACCTCAGCCCCTACTTCGTGACCAACCCCGACCAGATGAAGGTCGAGCTGGAGAACCCCTACATTCTCGCCTACGAGAAGAAGGTCTCCAACATGCGCGACCTCCTGCCCCTGCTCGAGCAGGTCGTCAACAGCCGCCGCCCCCTGCTGATCATCGCTGAGGATGTGGACGGCGAGGCGCTGGCCACCCTGGTGGTCAACAAGATCCGCGGCACCCTGAACGTCGCCGCCGTCAAGGCGCCCGGCTTCGGTGACCGCCGCAAGGCCATGCTCGAGGACATCGCCACCCTGACCGGCGGCAAGGCCATCAGCGAGGACCTGGGCCTCAAACTCGAGAACCTCACCCTGGCCGACCTGGGCAGCGCCAAGAAGATCGTCATCGACAAGGAGACCACCACCATCGTTGAGGGTGCCGGCAGCGGCGAGGCCATCCAGGGCCGCGTCAAGCAGATCCGTGCCCAGGTGGAGTCCTCCACCAGCGACTACGACAAGGAAAAGCTCCAGGAGCGGCTGGCCAAGCTCGTGGGTGGCGTCGCCGTCATCAAGGTGGGTGCGGCTTCCGAGACCGAGCTGAAGGAGAAGAAGGCCCGCGTGGAAGACGCCATGCATGCCACCAAGGCCGCCGTTGAGGATGGCATCGTGGCTGGCGGTGGTGTTGCGCTGCTCCGCGCCATGCTCAAGCTCACCGAGCTGACGGTCACTGGCGACCAGGCCACGGGCGTTGATATCGTCCGCAAGTCCCTGGAAGAGCCCCTCCGCCAGATCGCCAACAACGCCGGTGTGGAAGGCTCCGTGGTCGTCAACACCGTCCGCGAGTCCAAGGGCAACCACGGCTACAACGCCGCCACCAACGTCTACGGCGACATGATGGCCTTCGGTGTGGTGGATCCCGCCAAGGTGACCAAGTCGGCCCTCCGCAATGCCGCTTCCGTGGCCTCCATGATGCTGACCACCGAAGCCATCATCACGGAGATCCCCGAGCCCAAGGCCCCCGCAGGCCCTGGCGGCCCCGGTGGCATGGGCGGCATGGAAGACATGTATTGACGAACCGTCAACCCGGAGGTCCTTTCTCCAGGTTGTGATCGACGCCCCGCTTCGGCGGGGCGTCCTTTTTTTGGGCCTTTTGGGGGTTCTCAAAGGCTGTATTGGCCTGATTTGACCCCTATCAATGCCCGGAGGTACTGGGGCTTCACAATATTCTGGACAACAATTACCTAAATGCTACCTAGGGGTTGACTATGCTCTGGGCCCGGCGCATGCTTCCTCCCGAACCCCTCCCCGGGAATTCTTCTCGGGTCGAATTGACAGGCAGGAGAACCCATGGGCATGGGACTTCTCTTTGACGCTACACGCTGCATCGGTTGCGGCGCTTGCAGTTCCGCGTGCAAGGAGCAGAACAAGCTCCCTGGACCGGTGGAGGAGGTTTTGACGGCGTATACCTGGACCACCCTCCAGACCCGTGAAGGCCTCAACGTCCGCCGCATGTGCATGCACTGCGAAGTGCCGACCTGCGCTTCCGTCTGCCCTGTGGCCGCCCTGGTGAAGACGCCCGAGGGGCCCGTGGTCTATGACGGCCAGCGCTGCATGGGCTGCCGCTACTGCATGATGGCCTGCCCCTTCGATGTGCCCAAGTACCAGTGGGACCGCCCGGTGCCTGTGATTGGGAAGTGCGTCCTCTGTGCGAGCCGCATCAAGGAGGGCAAGCCCACCGCCTGCGCCGAGGCCTGCCCGGCGGAAGCCACGATCTTTGGGAAGCGGGAAGACCTGGTCTGGGAGGCCCGCACCCGCCTCCGCCAGAAGCCCGGCGCCTACGTCGATCATGTCTACGGCCTCAGCGAGGCCGGCGGCACCTCGGTGATGATGATCGCCAACGCTCCCTTTGATAAGCTTGGCCTCAAGACCAACCTGCCCGCAGAGCCCCCGGCCATGCGCACCTGGCAGGTGCTGTCCAACATCCCCGACTTCGTTGCGGTCTGGGGCGTCCTGCTCTATGGGGTGCACTGGATCACCGCCCGCCGCGAGACCGTCGCCCACACCGAAGCGCAGGATTCCAACAAGGAGGACCGGTCATGAACAACGCCGGTTCCATCGCCTCCCGCCGCTTCCGTCCAGGCTTCTGGTCCGGCATCGCCGCCCTCCTGATCATCGGTTTCCTGATCGTCACCACCATCCGCTTCACCAAGGGCCTGGGCGCCGTCACCCACCTGAGTGACCAGTTCCCCTGGGGCATCTGGATCGGCTTCGACCTGCTCTGTGGCGTGGGCCTGGCCGCCGGGGCCTTCACCCTCACCGCCGTGGTGCACCTGTTCAACCTCAAGAAGTTCGAGCCCATCGTGCGGCCCACCGTCCTCACGGGCTTCCTGGGCTACGCCTTCGTCATCGTGGCCCTGCTCCTGGACCTCGGTCAGCCCTGGCGCATCTGGCACGCCATCGTCTACTGGAATCCCCACTCCGTCATGTTCGAAGTGGCCTGGTGCGTCATGCTCTACACCACCGTCCTGGCCTTGGAGTTCAGCCCCGTGGTGTTCGAGTGGCTTGGCTTCCCTGCGCCGGCCCGCTTCATCCACCGCCTCATCACGCCCCTGGTCATCCTGGGTGTCCTGCTCTCGACCCTGCACCAGTCCTCGCTGGGCTCCCTCTACCTGATCGTGCCCAGCAAGCTCCATCCGCTGTGGTACTCCCCCATGCTGCCGGTGCACTTCTACATCAGCGCCATCGGGGCTGGCATCGGCATGGTGATCCTCGAGTCCTACCTCAGCGGGCGGACCTTCCACCGCCACCTCGAGATGGAGCTGCTGGAGCCCCTGGCCCGCGGCATGGTTGTGGCCCTGGGCATCTACGGCCTCCTCCGCGTCCAGGCCATCCAGCGCAACCACGCCTGGGGCGCCATCCGGGAGTTCGGCTACGAGGGCCAGATGTTCCTGCTGGAGTTCACCCTCGGCGTGCTCCTGCCGGTGGGGCTCATGTCCTTCCGCCGCCTGCGCTCCAACCCGAACTGGCTGGTGGGCGGTGCCTTCCTGGCGGTGCTCGGGTTTGTGATGAACCGCCTGAACATCAGCATCACGGGCATGGAAGCCGCTTCTGGCACCCGCTACCTGCCCTCGGCGGGGGAGATCATCGTCTCTCTGGGCCTGGTCGCCGCGGGCATGGTGGTCTTCGCCTTCGCCGTGCGGACCTTCAAGATCTTCCCGGATGGTCCCGTCTCCGATTCCCGCAAAGAGAGGACCTGAGGCATGCGCACCCGCATCGGCACCCGTCTGATCCTTGGCGCTGGTCTCACCACCGCGCTGGTGATCGGGGGCATGGCCGTGACCGTGCTCCGGACCCACACCGCCCAGTTGATGGCGGAGCGGACCCGGAGCGCGGATCAGCTCAGCGAGACCATCAAGAGCGCCACCCACTTCGACATGCTGGAGAACCGCCGGGAGAACCTCCACCGGCAGATCCGCTCCGTGGGCGGCCTGCACGACCAGGGCATCCAGAAGGTGCGGGTGTTCAACAAGGAAGGCCGGATCATGTTCTCCTCCAGCGCAGAGGAGATCGGCACCAAGCTCGATACCCGGGGGGAGGCTTGCTACGCCTGCCACGCTCCGGGCAAGCCCCTGGACCGCCTGGACATCCAGGCCCGGGCGCGCACCTTCACAGCGGCGGACGGGACCCACACCCTGGGGGTGATCAACCCCATTCCCAACGATCCTTCCTGCTCCACGGTCGGCTGCCATCCCAGTCCCGCCAAGCAGAGCCTGCTGGGCGTCCTCGATGTGAACATCTCCCTCACGGAAGTGGACCGGGAGATCGCCCGCAGCAAGTCCGTCATCGCCGGCTCCGCCGCCCTGGCCATCCTGGCGGGCGGCCTCATGCTCTGGTGGCTCAACCGCCGCCTGGTGGTCCGCCCCGTGGCGGCGCTGGTAGAGGGCACCCACCGGGTGGCCGCTGGCGACCTGACCACGGTCATTCCCTTCCTCGGACGGCATGAGCTGGGCACCCTGGCCAAGGCCTTCAACGAGATGACCAAGAACCTCTCGGACACCCAGCGGCAGCTGGCCCAGGCCGACAAGCTGGCCTCCGTGGGGCGCCTGGCCGCTGGCATCGCCCACGAGATCAACAACCCCCTGACCGGTGTCCTCAGCTACGCCTCCCTGCTCCGCAAGCGCATGGGCGAGGATGTGGCGGCCTCTGAAGACCTGGATGTCATCGTGCGGGAGACCGTGCGCTGCCGGGGCATCATCCGGGGCCTATTGGACTTTGCCCGCCCCGTGGCACCCGCCCGGAAGCCCATGGACCTCAACGAAGTGGCCCGCCGCTCCGTCTCGGTGGTCATGACCCAGCTTTCATTGAATCAGGTGGATCTCTCCCTGCACCTGGCCCCAGACCTGCCGGAAGTCCAGGCTGACCCCAACCAGATTCAGCAGGTGCTCGTGAACCTCATCCTCAATGCCGCCGATGCCATTGGCGAGGGCGGGGGCACCATCCGGGCCACCAGCCGCATCGGCGCCAACGGCTGCCTGGAGCTGCTCCTCGAAGACAGCGGCAAGGGCATCCCTGCCGAGGACCTGCCGCGGATCTTCGAGCCCTTCTTCACCACCAAGGGCAACCACGGCACGGGCCTCGGGCTCGCTGTCAGCTGGGGCATTGTTGAGGCCCACGGCGGTACTCTGGAAGTCCAGAGCGAGCCCGGGCGGGGGACCTGCTTCACCCTCCGCCTTCCCATCGCAGCCGAACCCGGTGGCATTGATCCGTCTTCCATCCCCAACACCTAGGAGGTCCCCTTGACCGCCATTCTGATCCTTTTCATGTTCGTGGCCTTTGTGGGCATCGACTTCCTGGTCCGGACCTCCATGCGCAAGCTGCGAGACAGCCGGGACCGGGCGGCCCGCGAGGCGGTGCTGACCACCTCCCTCAAGCTGGACTTCACCCACGAGGCCAAGAGCCTCAAGCGGGTGGAGGTGCCGAACCCCAGGGCCCGGGTCCTGGCGGTGGATGACGAGGGGGTGGTGCTCGACTCCTTCCGCCGCATCCTGGTGCTCGAGAACTTCAGTGTGGACACCGTGGAGCACGGCCCCGAGGCCCTGGGCCTGGTGCAGCGCAACGACTACGACTTCGTCTTCACCGACCTCAAGATGCCGGACATGGACGGTGTCGAAGTGGTGAAGGCCGTGAAGCACCTGCGTCCTGACATCGACGTGGTGGTCATCACGGGCTACGGCAGCATCGAGACCGCCGTCCAGACCCTCCAGCAGGGCGCCTGCGAGTATGTGCAGAAGCCCTTCACTGCCGATGAGCTGGGTGAGTTCGCCCGCAAGCTCCTCATCAAGCGCCAGGCCCGCATCGCGGCCGCCCAGCGGCCCACCGTCCGCGTCGTGACCCCGGAGATGGCAGAAGTGGTGCCCGCCAACGAGTTCTGCGTCCCCGGTGGGGCCTTCCTGTCCGCTGGCCACGCCTGGGTTCGTCTCGAGCCCGAAGGTCAGGTGCGCATCGGCATCGATGACTTCATCCGCAAGGCCCTCGGTACGGTGACAGAGGTGGTCCTGCCGGAGCGCGGGCGCACCATCCGCCAGGGCGAGCCGCTCTTCACCCTGAAGGGTACGGCGGGCAGTGTGCAGGTGGCCTCGCCCCTGTCGGGCAAGGTGAAGCACGACAACGCGGGCCTGCAGTCCGATCCGGACGAAGTCACCCAGAGCCCCTACGACCGCGGCTGGGTATGCCTCCTGGCCCCCAGTGACCTGGCCACGGAGCTGAGCACCCTGAAGATCGGCAACCCTGTCATCGGGTGGTACCAGGATGAGATCGCCCGCTTCCGCGGGGAGGATGGCCCCCTGGCCGCGGGTGTCCTCAACTGGACCGAGTTCCAGCAGAAGTTCCTGAACCCGAAGGCTTAGGTCGAGCGTCAGCGCAGCACCGAAAGGGCTCGGAACCAAGGCTCCGAGCCCTTTCGGTGCGTGAGGGCAAGGCCCCTAGCCTTGGAATGCATCCCCGGCGTGGTAGCTGGAGCGCACCAGGGGGGCGGACTCCACCCGCTGGAAGCCCAGCTCCAGGCCCTTGACGCGGTACAGCTCGAACTCGGCGGGCTCCACGTAGCGGTGCAGGGGGAGGTGGAGGGGCGAGGGCGGCAGGTACTGGCCGAGGGTGGCGATGTCCACGCCGTGCTGGCGCCAGTCCGCCATGAGGGTCAGCACCTGCTCCGGGGTCTCGCCCAGGCCCACCATGATGCCGCTTTTCACCTTCATGGTCGGGGCCTGGGCATCCCGCCAGTCTGCGGCCCGGCGCAGGAGGGTGAGGCTCTGGGCATAGTCGGCATCTGGTCGCACCCGCCGGTAGAGGTGGGGCACCGTTTCGACGTTGTGGTTTAGGACGTCTGGGCGGGCCTCCAGCACCGTGGCCAGGGCGGCTGCATCCCCACAGAAGTCCGGGATCAGGACCTCCACGCCACAGCTCGGCGACAGGGTGCGGATCCAGCGGATGGTCTCGGCAAAGTGGGCTGCGCCACCGTCCGGAAGGTCGTCCCGGTTGACCGAGGTGACCACGGCGAATTTCAGGCCCAGGCTGGCCACGGCCTCTGCCACCCGCTGGGGTTCCCCCGGATCCAGGGCCCCCGGGCGGCCCTTGCCCACGTTGCAGAAGCCGCAGTGGCGGGTGCAGACCTCGCCCAGCAGCATGAAGGTGGCGGTCCGGTGCACCCCCCAGCACTCGTGGAGGTTGGGGCAGCGGGCCTCCTCACAGACCGTCACCAGGCCCTTGGCCCGGATCAGGCCCTCGACTTCGGCCACCACCTCGGGGGCCGGGACTCGGATCTTGAGCCAGTCGGGGCGGGTACCGGGGAGGACGGGGGGGCGGGCCATGGCCCTCCATTGTGGCCCGGGAAGGGGTAGAATGGGGGCATGTCCGAGACCCCCCAGGTGATCCCCGGTACCGAGCCCGAAGCTGAGGCCCTGGCCCCGCCCCCGAAGACCTTCGAGAGCCCCAAGGGCTTCGAGACCCGCTTCCGGGACCTGCCGCTGCACCTCTCGGTCTTCGACGGTCCCCTGGACCTTTTGCTGCACCTCATCCACGAACAGAAGCTGGAGATCCTCGACCTGCCCATGGCCGAGGTCACCCGCCAGTACATGGAGTACCTCCACCTCATGGAGGAGCTGAACCTGGAGATCGCTGCCGAGTTCGTGGCCATGGCGGCCCAGCTGCTGCAGATCAAGTCCCGGCTCATGCTGCCCCGGCCGCCCCAGGCCCCCGAGGAAGATCCCCGCGTCTCCCTGGTCCAGCGGCTGCTGGAGTACCAGCAGGTGAAGGTGGCTGCCCAGTCCCTCTCTGAGCGCGAGTCCGACTGGCAGAAGATCGCCTTTGCCCCGGGCATCGACCTGGATGACCACAAGCGCGTCGAGGAAGAGCCCATCCGGGCCACCCTCTTCGACCTGCTGGGGGCCTATCGGGATGCCCTGAAGCGCCTCCTGCCCCCGCCGCCGGTGGAGGTCCGCACCCAGCCGAAGTCCCTGGAGCAGCGGGTCATGGAGGTGCTTACGGAGCTCCAGGACGGCCTGTGGAAGCCTTTCCAGGGCCTGATGGGCCAGATCCGCACCCGGGAAGAGCTGGTCCTCACCTTCCTGGCCCTGCTGGAGCTGGTGCGCACAGGCCGCATCTCGCTGGTGCAGGGCGAGACCTTTGGCGAGATCCGCATCAAGGCCTCCGAGGCCGCATGAGCAAGCCTGGGGACGCCTTCCGGCCCGCCTACATGACGGGGCTGGCCCTCTGCCTCGGCCTGCCGACCCTGGCTGCGCTGCTGCTGCTGACCGGGGCCATCCCCGCAGGCAATCAGCCCCCGGAGGGCCTGGTGCAGCAGGTGGGCTACCAGCTCACAGGCCTGGTCTTTCTGGCGGCGGCCATCGTGTTCAGCCGACCTGCCCGGGCTTTCCAGCGGCTGGCGGAGCTGCCCTCTGAGGGGCGCCCAGCGGCGGTTTGGCGCGAGTGTCTGGTTGTAGCCAGCATCCTCCAGGTCGGGGTCCTCTGCGGCCTGGCCTACTGGGCCATGGTGGGCACCCACGCCCCCCGCCACGCCTGGGGGTTCCTCCTGACCACCCCCATGCTCTACGTGGCGCTCGTGCCGCGTCCCGCCCACTGGGCCAAGGCCTCCGAGGGCTAATACCGGGTAGCACTGAAAAATAAAAGTTTTTTCCTCTTTTCACTGCGAGTTGCTGGGCCCCAGGGACCACGCCAGGACGCGCTTCGTCGCCGCCGGCCCGATGGCCTCGGTCAGGGCTTCGCCGGTGGCAGCCCGCACGCCGGTGGCGCTGCCGAAGGCCTGCAGCAGCTTCTTGGCGGTGGCGGGGCCGATGCCTGGAATCTGCGTCAGCTCCGTCTGGAGGGTTCGCTTGGCGCGCAGGGCCCGGTGGTAGGTGACGGCGAAGCGGTGCGCCTCGTCCCGGATGCGCTGCAGCAGCTGCAGCACCGGGGAAGACTTCGGGATCTTCAGCGGGGCTGCGAGGCCGGGCCGGAACACCAGCTCCTCCTTCTTGGCCAGGCTGGCCAGCTCCAGCTGGGCGAGGCCCAGCTCTTCCAGTGCGGCCTGCGCTGCATGGAGCTGACCCAGGCCGCCGTCGATGAGCACCAGGGAGGGATAGTCCTGGCTCTCAGCCTGCAGCCGGCGGTAGCGGCGCTGCACAGCCTCGCGCATGTTGGCGAAGTCATCGTTCTCCTGCACGGTCATCTTGAAGCGGCGGTAGCGGGCCTTGTCCGGCAGACCGTCGGTGAAGACCACACAGCTGGCCACCACCTCGCGGCCCTGGCCGTGGCTGATGTCGAAGCACTCGATGCGGCGGGGCAGGTGGCTGAGGCCCAGGAAGGCCTGCAGGCCCTCCAGCACAGCCTCGTTGAGGCGGGCCGGCTCGAACTTCCGCTCCAGGGCCATGCGCGCATTCTCCTGGGCCATGGCCAGGAGGTCCACCTTCTCGCCTTTCTGGGGGACGCGGATGCGCACCCGGGTGCCGCGAAGCCCGGTCAGCCAGTCGCAGAGCAGGGGCCCGTTGGCGGGCTCGGTCTCCACCAGGAGGCGCGAGGGCGGCGGCTCGGTGCTGTAGACCCGCTGCAGGACCTGGGCCAGCACCTCGCCATCGAAGACCTCCACCTCATCCAGCAGGTACTCCTGCCGGCCCACCATGCGGCCGTCCCGCAGCAGCAGGCGGTGGACGCAGGCCTGGCCGTCCAGCAGGGCGCTGCCGTAGATGTCCGTGTCCTCCAGGTCGGCGCTGGCGGCCTTCTGGCGGGTGAACCAGGCGTCCACCTGCTGGAGGGCATCCCGATGCTGGGCGGCCTGCTCGAAGGCGGCGGCCTCGGCGGCCTTCCACATGGCGGCCTCCAGGCGGGCCTTCAGCTCGTCCCGCTTGCCCTCCAGGAACAGGCGGGCCTCCTTGGCCTGCTCGCGGTAGGCCTCCTGGCTCACGGCGGCGATGCAGGGCGCGGTGCAGCGGTGCAGCTGATACTTCAGGCAGGCCCGGCCCCGCTTGCCGTCGATCTCGATGTCACAGTCCCGGATCTGAAAGAACCGGTACACCAGCTCCACGGCGCGGTAGGCGGTGCTGGCGGGGAAGAAGGGGCCGAAGTAGAGGCTGCCGTCCTTGCGCACCTTGCGGGTGACGAAGGCCTTGGGGAAGGCCTCCTTCCAGGTGAGCTTCACGTAGGGGTAGCTCTTGTCATCCCGCAGCAGGATGTTGAAGGGCGGGAAGTGCTCCTTGATGAGGTTGTTCTCCAGGATCAGGGCTTCCAGCTCCGTCTCGCAGACGATGAACTCCAGGTCCCAGATGCGGGCCACCAGTCGGCGCGTCTTGGCGTCCAGCCGCTTCTGCTGGAAGTAGGACTTCACGCGGTTCCGCAGCACCTTGGCCTTGCCCACGTAGAGCAGGTTGCCCTTCTCGTCCCGGTAGAGGTAGCAGCCGGGGCGCAGGGGCAGATCCGCCAGCTTGCGTCGCAGGACGGCGGACTTCTCGAGGTTGGTGCGGATGGCGGCCATGGGGTCGTCAGCGGGAGGCGGCCAGGCCGATGATGATGGCGGGAACCAGGAGCAGCAGGGCCAGGAACACCCAACTCATGCCATGGGCGAAGTTCAGCGTCCAGCCCAGGCCGAAAAGCTTGGGCACCCAGATGCTCGGATCCTCCGGGTTCACGTAGAACAGGCCCCAGCGGTAGTGCTGCCCAGGGTCGAGGTCCGGGATGGACCGCTTCATCTTCCGGATCATGAGGTAGATCCCAAGGGCCACCAGTCCCAGGAACAGGGCGAGCGTGCTCCACAGGGCCTGGGACCCGAAGCGTGGAATCAGCAGCATCGCACCCATGAGGCAGAGCAGGCCCGCGGTGACCAGCCCCCGCAGGGGGGCCATGGCCTCGCACTTGCGCCCCTCGGGGTCCTGGTCGCTGCCGACGAAGGCCCGCCCCGTCAGGAGCAGGAGGGTCCAGACAACGGCCGGGAGGCCGAAGGCCACCCAGGGAAAGGCGGCCCGGGAGGTCCACCCATTGGCGTGGCCGTGGGTATCGAAGTGGGTGGGGATGGGGTCTGGCACGCCCTGGAGGAGCGTCGGCAGGAGCCCGGCGAAGACCACGCCTACCAGCAGCGGGCAAAAGTCCCACGGAGACAGCCAGCGGGAGCGGGACGGTTCGACGGGGTCCATGGCACCAGTCTAGCGCCAGGGGCTTGTCCGGAATTAGCCGCCAGACGCTTCGCCGGACTCTTGTACAATTGGTTTCCGTAGACATTATTTCCTTGGAAAACCTTCGCCCATGAACCCCGCTCCTCCACCCCCTCCGCGCGCCGAGCTCTGGGGCGGAAGCCTGTTCGGGCTGGTCCAGGGCCTGGAGGGCTACGGGGTGGAGCGAGCGAGGGTCGATGCACTCCTCGCCAATGCCGGCATCCACCAGCGGGATCCTGAGGCCTGGTATCCCATGACGGCCGCCCTCCGCTTTCTGGCAGCGGTAGAGGCCAACCACGGACGGGAGGCCCTCCGCAGCATGGGGCGGGCCATTCCGGAGAGTTCGCGGTTTGCACCGGACCTGGATGACATGGAGCGCACCCTCCGGGTCGTGGAAGTGGCCTACGAGGTGAACCACCGCGGGGGCCCCATCGGCGGCTTCCAGCTGCACCTGCCGGAGCCCGGCCGGGCCGAGCTGGTCTGCGAGAATCCCTACCCCTGCGACCTGGACCTGGGCCTCCTCGAGCGACTGCTGGAGCGGGGCGCCGGAGGTAGTCCGCGGGCCTCGGTGGTGCACCGGCCCGGCCCGGCCTGCCGTCGCCTGGGTGCCCGGGCCTGCGTCTATGATTTACGCTGGTAGGATGCTGCACCTCGAGACCTTCCCTGTTGGCCCCCTGGGCTGCAACTGTTCCCTGCTCTGGGATCCTGCCACAAGCCAGGGCGTGGTGGTGGATCCCGGTGGCGATGGCCCCAAGATCCGCAAGCGCGTGGAGGCCCTGGGCTTCACGGTCACGGCCCTGCTGCACACCCATGCGCACTTCGACCACGTGGGCGCCACCCGGGAGCTGCAGGACCTTTGGCAGTGCCCCGCCCACCTGCACGATGACGACACCTTTCTCATCGAGGCCCTGTCCCAGCAGACCAGCCGCTTCGGGATGCCCGCCATCCCCCAGCCTGCGATGGTCAGCCTGAGCGCCGGGGACCAGCACCTGGACCTCAGCACCCTGCACACCCCCGGACACACGCCGGGCTCCTGCTGCTTCCATGGGGCCTTCGAGAAGGGGCAGGTACTCCTGGCGGGGGACACCCTCTTCCGGGGCGGGGTGGGGCGCACGGACCTCTGGGGCGGCAGCTGGGACCTGCTGGAGCAGAGCATCCGCGGTCAGCTATATGTTCTGGACGGCGGAACCCTGGTCATCCCGGGCCACGGACCGGCCACCACCATTGGCGAAGAAGCCCGCACGAATCCCTACGTGCACGCCTAGGAAGGCGTAAACTGGGGCCGTCCTTAACCGGGAGGTTCCCCATGGATGTCTCATTCGCCCTGTTTGCACCCCTGGTGTTGTTCGCGCTGGTCTACCTGTTCTCCTGCCTGAAGGTGGTGAACGAGTACGAGCGCCTGGTGGTCTTCACCCTGGGCAAGGTGGACAAGGACCCCAAGGGCCCCGGCCTCTGCTTCGTGTTCCGCCCCTTCCAGACCGCCGTCACCGTGAGCCTCCGCACGGGCGTGCTGGAGGTGCCGAGCCAGGACGTCATCACCCGTGACAACGTCAGCCTGAAGGTCAGCGCTGTGGTCTACTCCCGGGTGCTGGACCCCAAGCAGGCCATCATCGGCGTGGAGAACTACTACTACGCCACCAGCCAGATCGCCCAGACCACCCTGCGCTCCATCCTGGGCGAGGTCAGCCTCGACGAGCTGCTGGCGGACCGGGAAAAGCTCAGTGCCCGCCTGCGGGAGATCATCGACCGCTCCACCGAGCCCTGGGGTGTGGAGGTGAGCAGCGTGGAGCTCAAGAGCGTGGACCTGCCGGAGCAGATCCAGCGCGCCATGGG
>CAIMFT010000012.1 GCA_903840385.1 uncultured Holophagaceae bacterium | reverse complement strand
GTGAGGTGGCCTTCTGGTTGGTGGAGCCAATCGGGATCGAACCGACGACCTCTTGCATGCCATGCAAGCGCTCTCCCAGCTGAGCTATGGCCCCATTCGGGAAGACCCAGTATCCCACTACCTCCTGGCTTGTGCAAGCGGGGAAGCCGGATCGGTTGCTAGGGAGCCAGACGAAGCTTCTGGCCCAGGACAATCCGATCCCCCTTGAGGCGGTTCCAGGTGCGGAGATCGGCCAGTTCCACCGCGTGTTTCCGCGCAATGGAGGAGAGAGTGTCCCCCTTCTGGACCACGTGGCTGGCCGGGGCCTTGGGGCCCCGAGGGGCTGGGGCAGCGGAGGCCTCGGGCAGCTGGAGCCGGTCCCCGGGGTGCAGCACCGTGGCTGCGTCCGGGTTGAGGCGCAACAGCTCGCCCAGGGAGACCTCGTGTTCCCTGGCCAGCTTGGCGAGGGTGTCCCCAGCCTTGGCGTAAACCACCTTGGCGGAGGCCGCTGGGGGCGCTTCCTTCGCAGGAGCCTTCACCTTGGGCGCAGGCGTGGGCTTGGCCGAGGCCGGAGTGGGTTCAGGGGCTGGCACAGGTGCCGCAAGGAGGGGTGCAGGTGCAGGCTTGGCGAGCGCCGGCGCAGGCGCAGGGGCGGATTCCTTGCCAGGGAGTGGCTCTGCAGGCACCCCAGCGGCAGGGGTCTCGCGCTCCAGCTGCGGGGGGAGGGTCGGCAGGGGCTTCAGGGGGCGATCCCCCAGAGGCTTGGCGGCGACACCCCGACTGGACAGGTCCCGGTCATCCAGCGCCTGGGACGGCGGAGGTGGCACCAGCAGGCGCTTCCCAACCTTGAAAGCCTTGGCCTCCAGGTCGTTGGCTGCCAGGAGGTCCTCCGGGCTGAGCTTGAACTTCTTTGCCACCTTCGCGAGGGTGTCGCCCTTGCGGACCGTGTAGTTCTGGAAGTCGAGGCGCTGCCCGGCAGGCATGCGGGCCAGCTGGCGCAGGCAGTCCACGGCCTGACCCGGCGGCACCCGCAGGGCATAGGTGCCGGGTGGTGTGGAGCCTCGGAGGAGCTCCGGGTTAAGGGCGCGCAGGGTGGCCGCATCGGTCCCGGCGCAGCGGGCCAACACCGTCAGGCTGGTCATGCTGGAGACGGTGACCGTCTCATAGGCATAGGGCGTGAGGGGCTGGACGTGCAGCCCATAGCGCTCAGGGTTGTGGCCGATCAGGATGGCGGCACAGAGCTCCGGTACGTAGTTCTTGGTCTCGGTGCGCAGCCAGCGGCTGCGGTGCAGGTCCCAGAAGTTGCGGCTGCCAACGTTCTGGATGGCGCGGTCCAGGGTGAGGGGGCCAGCGTTGTAGCTCGAGGCCGCCAGGTACCAGTCGCCGCTGATCTGGTAGAGCCGCTTGAGGTAGCGGGCTGCGGCCCGGGTGGCCTTGATGGGATCCCGCCGCTCTTCCACCCAGGCGGTGCCGTTGAGGCCGTAGATGCGCCCGGTGGAGCGGATGAACTGCCACATGCCCACGGCCTTGGCCCGGCTGTTGGCGTCGTTGCGGTAGCCGGACTCGATGAGCGCGAGGTAGGCCAGGTCCGAGGGCACGCCCTCCTCCGCAAAGACCTGGCGCACCATGGGCAGGTACATGGAGGCGCGCCCCAGGGCATTCTCCATGAAGCCCCGGCGCGAGGTGGTGAAGAGGTTCACCCAGGTGAGCACCTTGTCGTTCAGGTCGATGGGGTAGTCATAGCTGGTCCCCTGCTCTGCCGCCCGCACCCGCTCCAGCTCGGCCCGCAGCTCGTCGCCGGTGATGCTGACGACCTCGTCCTGGGCCTTGAGTCCCGGCTCCGGCACCGAGGGCTCGTCCCCGGCTTCCGGCTCCTGGGCGTCCTTCATGCGCTGCAGCAGCGCCTGCACCTCCGGCTGGCGGAGCAGGTCCAGGGACCAGTCCGCCGTGAGGGTGTCGGCTTCCTCGCCCAGACGGGCCAGGGCCTCCTCGTCATCGTCCTCCAGGGCCTTCTCGGCGGCCTCCACCAGGAGGCGGAGGCGCTGGATCCGCTGGGGGTCCGTCTCGGGCGGACGCACCGCCGGACTGGCCTGGGCCACCGGGGCCTGGGGCGCCGGCGGCTCGGCCGAGGGCATCCCCAGGAGGAGTGAGGCCAGGATCCGGACCGGCACTAGTGGCTTTCGGCGCTCACCAGGGCCGCATAGGCCGTGGGATCCAGCAGGCCATCGAGGCCGCCGCTGAGGCGGACCTTCACCATCCAGCCCG
This sequence comes from uncultured Holophagaceae bacterium, assembly GCA_903840385.1. GTDB lineage: Bacteria > Acidobacteriota > Holophagae > Holophagales > Holophagaceae > Geothrix. The sequence goes on along the minus strand of CAIMFT010000012.1, from coordinate 26,765 downwards.
CACCATAGGGATCCTCGTTGACGGCTTCAGGGTGATCCGCCAGGGTCTCGTTGACCGCCAGCACCTCGCCGGCTGCGGGCAGGTTCAGCTCGGAGACCGTCTTCACGGACTCCACCGTGCCGAACTCCTCGCCCTGGCCGATGGTGGCCCCGACCTCAGGCAGGTCCACGAACACCACATCCCCGAGGGCCTCCTGGGCGTAGTGGGTGATCCCCACCACGGCAGTGCCATCGCCAGCGGCGCGGATCCACTCGTGGTCCTTCGTGTACAGCAGGTCGGCAGGAAACATGGGGCCTCCGGAAAAGGTTGGATGAGCGGGGTGCTTTTTGTTGCTTTAGCTGAGAGCTGAGAGCTGATAGCTATTTTGCCCTCTTGTAGAACGGCGTCCGGATGATCTCCGCCTCCACTGCGCGGCCCCGGATCTCGATCTGGATGCGGCCGCCCAGGACCGCCTGATCGGTGGGCACGTAGGCCAGGCCCAGGTTGATGCCGCAGGTGGGCGAGGGGGCGCCGCTGGTGACGAAGCCCACAGGGGCGCCGTCCTTCACCACAGGCATGTGGTCCCGGGCGATGTCGCGCTTCTCCAGGGTCTTGAAGCCCACGAGTTTGCGGGCGGCCGGTGCGGCCTTGGCGGCCAGCAGGGCGTCGCGGCCGATGAAGGGGCCCTTGTCGAGCTTTACGATCCATCCGAGCCCGGCTTCGAGGGCCTGGATGGTGTCGTCGATCTCGTGGCCGTAGAGGGCCATCTTGCACTCCAGGCGGAGGGTGTTGCGGCAGCCCAGACCCGCCGGCAGCAGGCCCTGAGGTGTGCCCGCAGCCATCACAGTGTCCCAGACCCTGGGTGCATCGGCGGCGGCGCAGTAGAGCTCGAAGCCGTCCTCACCGGTGTAGCCCGTGCGGCTGATGAGGCACTTGATACCAGCCACCTCGCCGTGGGTGAACCAGTAGTAGCCAATGGGCTCGAGGGGCGTCTGGGTGAGTGGCTGCAGGATGGCCAGGGAGCGGGGCCCTTGGAGGGCGATCTGGCCGGTAGCGGGGCTCTCGTTCACCACGGTGCAGTCGAAGGCGGGGGCGTGGGTCTGCACCCAGGCGAAGTCCTTGTCGCAGTTGCCGGCGTTCACCACCAGCAGGAACTCCTCCTCGCCCTCGCGGTAGACCAGCAGGTCATCCACAAAGGTGCCGTTCTCGTAGAGAAAAGCCGTGTAGTGGATCTGGCCGATGGCCAGCTGGGAGACGGCATTGGGCGTGAGGTGCTCCACCAGGGCGAGGGCCCCAGGGCCCTTCACCCGGATCTCGCCCATGTGGCTGACATCGAACAGCCCGGCCCGGGTCCGCACCGCCTCATGCTCCGCCAGGATGCCCGCCGGGTACTGCACAGGCATGTCCCAGCCGCCGAAGTCGACCATCTTGGCGTTCAGGGCGCGATGGGCTGCGTTGAGAGGGGTCTTCATCAGCTCGGGCATCGGGGGCTCCAGAAGCCTCAGTCTAGCCCCGCACCACCCAGGGCAGAAGGCCAGCCAGCTCCCAGCCCAGGCTCCAGGTGCCGTCTTGACCGCAGTTTGTGACGAGGCGCACATCCAGCGGGAGGACCTCAACCCCTGCCTGGGCGGCCTGAAGGAGGGCCTTGGCATAGGCTGGGTCCACCTCCCGGGCGGCGTCGAAGCAGGTCACATCCTGCCGGTGGACAAAGAAAACAATGGCTGCCCGGTGGCCCGCCGCCACCATGGCCTCCAGTTCCCGGAGGTGCTTGGCCCCGCGCAGGGTTACTGCGTCGGGAAAGAGGGCCCAGTCGCCGTCCTTGAGCGTGGTGTTCTTCACCTCGATGTAGACCTCCCGGCCCTCGGCGTCCGCAGCCAGCACATCGATGCGGCTGTTCTCGGAGCCGTAGCGCACCTCCGTGCGCACCTGGCGGAGCCCCGGCAGCCCCGGCAGGGCATCCCGGCGGGCGGCCTCGGCCACCACGCGGTTGGGCATGCCGGTCTCCACGCCCACCCAGCCTCCTGGGCGCTCGACGGCGAGCCAGGTGAACTTCAGCTTGCGGTCGGGGTTGGCGGCCCGCTCCAGGAGCACCCGGTAGCCGGGCTCCCAGCAGGTCTTCATGGAGCCCGTGTTGGTGGTGTGCGCCGTGACGACCGTCCGATCCGCAAGGCGCACATCTGCGAGGAACCGCTTGTACCGGGTGACGAGGGTCCCCGCCACCAGCCCGGTGCGCTCGACCAGGCTCACAGCCACTGGGCCAGGATGTGCTCCAGGGCCGCAGGCAGGTTGGCAGCCACCAGGTCCGCGCCAGAGCCGTCCACGTTGGCACCGTAGCCAGTGAGGACCAGGGCGACCTGACAGCCAGCCCGGCGGCCCGCCTCCAGGTCAATGGACTTGTCGCCGATCATCCAGGAGCGGGCCAGGTCCAGGCCGTGGTCTTCGGCCGCCCTCTGGAGCATGCCGGGGTTGGGCTTGCGGTCCGGGTGATCCGCCACGGCGTACTCGCCCTGGCCGTCTTCGTGATGGGGCGCCACGTAGATGGCATCCATGCGGGCGCCTTCGGCCCCCAGCAGGTCGGCCATGCGCTCCATGACCGCATCGAAGTCCGACCATTGGAAGCGGCCGCGCCCGATGCCGCTCTGGTTGGTCACCACCACCACCGGGATGCCCAGGGCGTTGAGGCGCGCCACGGCAGCCGCAGCACCCGGGATCAGGACCAGCAGCTCAGGGTCGGAGAGGTGGTCCACCTCTTCGTTGAGCGTGCCGTCCCGGTCCAGGAAGATGGCAGGCTTCAAGGCAGCCACTCGGCCACGCAGACATCGAACTGGCGGGGTCCGCGGGGAGTCCGACCGCTGATCCAGAGCAGCTTCCGGCCGTCCGGGCTGAAGTGCGGGAAGCTGTTGAAGACGCCGGTCCAGGTGATGCGCTCCAGACCGGTGCCGTCCAGGTTGATGCGGAAGAGGTCGAAGCCCCGGCCCCGGCCCTGGTCGTCGTGGTGGTTTGACCCAAAGACGATGCCCTTCCCATCCGGGGTGAAGATGGGAGCGAAGGCAGCGCCGGGCAGGCGCGTGACCTGCCGCTTCCCGGTGCCATCCGCATTCATCACCCAGATGTCCATGGCCATGGGCTCTACCAGGTTCTGCTTGAGGAGCTCCTGGTACTTGAGCGTGGCGGCCTCGCCCTGGGGGTAGTTCGTGCGCCAGGCGATGAGCTTGGAGTCGGGGCTGAAGACGGCGCCGCCGTCATAGCCCAGTCGGTCCGTTAGGCGCATCAGGTTGCGGCCATCCACATCCACGCGCCAGATGTCCACATCGCCGCCCCGCTGGCTGGTGAAGATGATCCAGCGCCCATTGGGGGAGACCGTAGCCTCGGCATCGTAGCCGGCGGCCGGGAGGAAAGGCTTGAGGTCGCTGCCATCCACATTGGCGGTGTACAGCTCGAAGTCCTGGAACACCGGCCACTGGTACTTGCCGGGCGTGTAGGGCGGGCCCTCCGGGCAGGAGGCCCCGGCACCGTGGGTGCTGGCGAAGATGATCCGCTTGTCGCCCGGCAGGAACCAGCCGCAGGTGACCCGCCCGCTGCCGGTGCTGACCCGCTTCTGGTCCGTGCCGTCGGGGTTCATCACGAAGAGCTGATCGCAGGGGTACCCATCCCGGGTGCTCTGGAAGATGATCTTCTGCCCGCTGTTGGACCAGTAGGCCTCAGCGTTGGACCCAGTGGCCGTGAGCTTCTTCACGGCCCGCAGGTGGACCTCGCGGGTGTCCAGCAGGGGGCTGGGCGCCGGCGCTGCGGCCGGTGTCGGCGCCTGGGCCAGGAGCAGCAGGGGACAGAGAAATGCCAGAATTTTCCGATTCATCAGAGCTCCGAATCCGGCCGAGCCCGGACTTCAGCAGGATGCCAGACTTGGCCGCCTGTTGGGACACCAAAGGCCCCTCGCCCCCTCCCCACCCCCTTGCCTGAAGCCAGAGAGCTCACGTCAATGGCAGTCGAATCAAGAGGTTGCAGCCACGCTCCTCCGACGAGACCTCCAGCCCCCCGCCGTAGGCCTCCAGGAGCTGGGCGCAGATGGCCAGCCCGGGACCGGGGACCCTGCCCCCTGGCTTGGACGGCAGACCCGAGAAGGGCAGCATGGCCCCGGTGACCGGGGCGGGCTCGATGGGTGCACCGTCGTCCGAGACCTCCAGCCGCAGCAGGTCCGGTCCCCCCGAGGTCTGGAAGGTGAGGTGGGAGCCCCCTCCTGCATGCGCATGGTCAAGGAGCTGGCTGAACAGCTCCTCAAAGTCAGCCCTGACGCCGAAGATCCGGTCGGTGGTGGCCTGGAAGGCCAGGTCGATCTGCACGCCATCCCCAATGCGGCCCTCGGCCCGGGCAATGGCGATCTCAGCCCGCAGCAAGGTATGGATCCGCAGCCAGTGCGGAGAACCCGCCTCGGTGGTCCCACTGCGTCGGCGGAGGGCCTCGATCAGGCTCTCCACTTCGTCCAGTGCCAGGCGAATTCGCTCCCGGCTGGGGGGGGGCGGCTCAGGGGCATCAGCGGTGGCTTCGGCAGGGGCGGATTCCTCCCGGAGGATGGCGAGGGGCCGAGCGAACTTCTGCAGCAGGGAGGGGAGCAGGGCCTCGAGGGGAGCCCCCCGGTCCCGGGCCCGCAGGGCCTCTTGGGCCTCCATCAGGGCTTCGTAGGCATCCTCCAGGCCCTCGTAGCTGGTACCCAGGGCCTGGTGGGTGGCATCCACCCGATCCAGGAGCCCGGCATTCTCGAGGCTCACCTGGAGGATGCCGCCGTGGAGCGCCGCCAGGTTGGTCTCCAGGGGCAGGAAGGGCTCCCCACTCCGGTCGGCCACCAGGAACCCCCAGAGGCTGCCTTTCGCGATCCGACTCTGCAGGGGCAGCAGGAGGGGCTGGGTGCTAGGGGACCAGAACCCCAGGCTGATCCCCGCATGCCAGCACGGTGAATCCACCAGGTCGGCCCCGGCGGTGACCGAGCCCCCGGGCAGGTCGGCCGCAGCGAGCACCAGGGGATGGTCCGCAGCCAGGACCGGAGCCTGCTCCAGGCTCCCGCTCCGCCACTCCTTGCCCATGTAGTAGGCCCCGCTGGTGTGCAGCTGGTAGGCGCGCAGGCGCCCGAGCCCGAGCTCTCCCTGCAGCTGGCCAAGCACCCGGCCCAGGATCTCCTCCCCATCCTGCATGGGGGCCAGCTCCCGGCTCAGGGACAGGAGGCGGGTCATGTTGCTGCTGCGCTGCTCCAGCTCCGCCTGGGCATTCTGGAGCTTGATGGCCCCCTGCCGGGACTCCAGAAGCTGGGCCTCCAGGTGCCCCACCACCTGCCGGCTGAACTGCCGGAGCGCCAGCCCCTCGCGGCCAGCCTCCAGATGGTCCCGCTGGCCATGGAGGTAGGCCTCCACCTGCCCGACAAACAGGAAGGGGTCGATGGGCTTGGGGATGAACCCATCGCAGCCGGTGACCAGGGCGGTCTCCCGGTCGCTGCGCATGGTCTTGGCCGTGAGGGCCACGATGAGGGTGTCCTGCAGGGACGCCTCCTGGCGCAGCTTGGTGGCCACCTCGAAGCCCGAGAGGCCCGGCAGGTTGATGTCCAGCAGGATGAGGGGCGGCTGCAGGCTCAGGGCCAGCTCACAGCCCCGGAAGCCGTCCTCGGCCCAGTGCATCTCGTAACCGGCCTGGGAGAGCAGGCGCTGCACCAGACGCCAGTTCATGGGGTTGTCCTCGATGCAGAGGATCCGGACCGGGGCGGCGCTCATGCGGGGTCATCCTTGGCCAGAGGCATCTCGACCACAAAGGTGCTGCCCTCACCCTTCACGCTGGCGACGGTGATCCGGCCATTCATCAGCCCCATGAAGCGCTGGCTGATGGCCAGCCCGAGGCCGGTGCCGCCAAACTGCCGGGTGATGCTCCCATCCACCTGCTGGAAGGGCTTGAAGAGGCGCCCCAGCTCCTCTGGGCTCATCCCGATGCCGGTGTCCTCGATGCGCACCCGAAAGGTGCCATGGGCGGCGGTGCCCTGGATGGAGACAATGCCGGCCTCCGTGAACTTGACCGCATTGCCCGCCAGGTTCGTGAAGACCTGGCGGAGCCGAGAGGGATCGCCCATGACCCGCACCTCGCCTACCGGGCGCTCGTAGTCGATGGCAATGGGCCGCCCCTGGATGAGCCCGGCGGCCATGGCTCGCACTTCATCCAGCAGCTGCACGGGGTCGATCTCCCTGAGTTCCAGCTCCATCTTGCCCGCCTCGATCTTCGAAAGGTCCAGGATCGAGTCGATGAGCCCCAGGAGCGACTTCCCGCTCTGGTAGATGATGCCCAGGTCCTCGCGGGCTTCTGGCTCCAGGGTGCCTCGGGGGTCCTGCATGAGCATTCCGGAGAAGCCGATGATGGAGTTCAGGGGCGTCCTCAGCTCGTGGCTCATGTTGGCCAGGAAGTCGTCCTTGAGGCGGTCCACCTCCTTGAGCTTCTGGTAGCTGGTGAGCAGGTTGTCGTTCAGGTCCCGCAGCTCCCGGGTCTTCTCCTGGACCTTCTCCTCCAGGGTGCTGGCCCAGGCTTTCAGCTCGGTTCGGCTCTGCTCCAGCCCCCGGGTGCGCTCGGTCACCAGCCCCTCCAGGTTGGCCCGGATCTCCTCCAGCTCCCAGATGGTCTCCATGAGCTGGCGGGTGCGCTCCTCCACCCGGTACTCCAGCAGGCGGTTCTGCCGCTCGATCTCGTCACGGGACAGCTTGAGCCGCTCGGTCATCACCGCAAAGGACTGGCTCAGGTCCTGCACCTCGTCCCGGGTGTTCACCGTGACGGACACCCCCTCCAGGTTGCCCAGGGCCACCTGCTGGGCCGCCTCGGTGAGCTGGATGACCGGCCGGAGGTAGATGTTGGACAGGAAGACAGCGGCGCCAATGCCCAGCACCAGGGTGACAAGGCCCACGGCCAGACTGGCCCGGATGTTCTCCCGCACGGCCCGCTGGGTCCCCTCCGTGGTGAACCCGATCACCAGCGTGCCCACCTTATCGGCCCGGGGCTCCTCATAGAAGACCGGCGCCACGGCCACGAGCATGCTGTCCTCGCGCCGATGGTAGGTGTGGGAGACCCCCTCCCGGGCCACCTGCCCCACCGCCCACTCGGGGGTTGTGGGGGTGCTGTCCAGGGGCTCGCCCTTGGGACCATAAACGGCGCTGAAGCGGAAAGCAGGGATGTTCTGCACGCCCTGGAGGACCTTGGCGATGTCCCGGGTGTTGCCCATGCTCACGGCCGGCCCCAGAGCATAGCTCGCCGTCTCGGCCACCTGGCGGGCACTCAGTTCCGCCTGGGACTGGATCTGCCGTTCCGCCCAGCGAGGGTAGTACAGCAGATTGAAGGCGATGAACGAGAGGACCAGGATGCTGATGACGGTGCTCAGCTTGGTCTTGATGGAGACTCGGAACATTCGGGGGACCCTGGGAACCGTCTCCCAGCCTAGCAGTGGCGGCCGCATCGCGTTCCCATTTGCGTGGGCAGGCCTACCCTACAGCTTGAAGAGGTTGACCTCCCGGTTGAGCAGGTGCACCCGCACGCCGAGCTGGTCGACCGCCCCGGAGGCCACCTCGAGGGCGCCCTCGCTCTCGATGGCCTTCCCCAGCACCCGGTTGATGGTCTCTTTCAGGGCATGCACATGGGCCTCCTGGCGGCCCAGGATCTCGTGGAGGTGCCCCGCCAGAGCGCTCACCTGCTCTGTGGCCCGGGCGATCTCATCGCTGCCGATGCCCTGCTCCCGGGTGGAGTCCCGCACCACGGCGGTGGCCTGCTGGACGTTCATGGCCAGGGACAGGATGTAGTTGCTGGTCTGCTGCTGCTCCTCGATGACCGAGCGGATGGCCCCCGCCTGTCGGTGAATGTTCCGGTTGGCCTCGTGGATCAGGGAGGCCTGGCCCGCCTGCTGGAGGGCCTCGCCGAGGATGCCAGCCACCACGCTGTCGGTCTCGCTGACGGACTCCAGGATGGCCTGGAGGGCCACCTCACTCTGGGCCACGGAGTCGGCCCCATCCCGCACGGCATCCAGCCCCAGCTCCACCTGCTGGTAGGCCTTGCGGATCTCGGCCTGGAGGGCCCCGATGATCTGCTGGATCTCCTGGGTGGACCGCCCGGTCTGTTCCGCCAGGTGCTTGATCTCATCGGCCACCACGGAGAAGCCCCGGGCCTGCCCCTCCCCCGTGCCGCCCTGGGAGGCGATGATCGCTGCATTCAGGGCCAGCAGGTTGGTCTGCTGGGCATGGTCCCCGATGTAGTCCAGGATCTTGGCGATCTCGGAGCCCATCTGGAGGAGGCTCCGGGTGGTCCCATGGAAGTCCTTGACCACCCGCTCGATGACCTGGATCTTCTCCCGGTTCCGGGCCACCAGCTCCATGCCCCGGCCAGCGTTGTGGATCACCTTCTTGGTGTAGCGCTGGGCGATCTTCACGCTGTCATCGATGGCGGAGGTGCTCTGCTCCAGGTTCTCGGCAAACTCCCGGGTGTGCTCGGCATGACCGGCCAGGTGGTCGATGTTCCGCCCCACGTCCTTGATGGTCACATCGAAGTCCCGGAGGGCTGCGGTGATGCCCTCCACCACCACCAGCAGCTCATCCATGCTGCGGTTGATCTGCTGGCCGCTGGCGGCCATCTCGGTGATGGTGGCTGTGGTGCTCTCCGAAGCCAGGCTCAGCTCGGCGGAGCTGGCACTGATCCCAACGGAGGTCTCGGTCAGCTGGTTGATCTCCCGGTGGAACCCCTCAATCAGGCTCCGCTGGCCCTGGCTGGAGTGCCGCACCGCATCGCCCGATTCCCGGATGAGGGTGGAGGCCTTGGAGAGCTCCCTGCTGGCCGTGCGGATCTGCACCACCATCCCCCGGAGGCTGGCCACCATCCGGCCAAACCCGCCGACGAGGGAGGAGACCTCGTCATCACTGTAGACCGCCGTCAGGCGGTCGATGCGGCCCTCGCTCACCTGCTGGGCGTTGCGGCTGAGAAGGAGCAGGGGGTGCTGCACATCCCGGAGGAGGAGGGGGATGAAGTAGGCCAGAAAGGCCCCCGCCAGGAGGAGGATGACCAGGTTGGGCACGAGCGCCTTCCAGACGGTGTCCGAGTAGTCGGCCTCGGGAATCACCGCCTGGAGGTGAGACCCGTCAGAGAGGCGGCGCACCACCTCCACATCGCCAATGCCGGAGGGGGCGATGCGAGCCCCCAGAACCGCCCCGCCCCGGGCCGGGGAGAGGTGGAGGGTGAGGCCCCCGCCGGCCCCCAGCTTGAGGGTGTTGATGAAGCCTTCCAAGTCCTCCTGGGAGCCGGGGAACTCCACCGCAGCCTCGACCACATCCACCAGGTGCCCCACCTCGTAGGTGGCGAAGCCCATCACCTTGCTCTGGATGGAGGACTGGAGCGTGAGCCCCGAGACCAGGATGGACAGCAGGAGCACACCCCCAGCGATGCCCAGGATTCCGAAGCCGAACTTGGCCCTCAGGCTGGTGGTGAAGCGGTCATCCAGCTCCTCGAAGCCCGGCGTCTCCGCCAGCGTCCGGAAGGCCCGCATGAGGTTCTGCTTGGCCACGAAGTAGAGGCTGATGGCCCCCAGGGTCGCGAGCACGAGGAACATGGCCAGGGTGATGAAGCTGGCCCAGAGGCTGCGCTCCAGCAACAGCTTCACCCAGAGGTAGCCCCCCCCGCTCAGACACAGGCCCAGGTAGAAGAACAGGGCCGAGCTGGCCTGGGGGAAGCGGGTCAGGAGGCGGGCACTGGCGGGGCCCAGGCCCCGGGCATCCAGGAGGCGCCCCAGCCGGCGCACCTGGAGCAGGGAGATGGTGCTGGAGAGCCCCAGGAGGCCGACGCCGGCCACAATGCCCCGGAAGGTGTAGCGGAAGCCAAGGGGGGCCGTAAAGGCCCAGAGGACTGCGGTGACGACGCCGAGGATGGCCCAGACCAGCAGGGTCCCTAGACTCAGGCGCCAGAGGATGAGGCCCCTGGAGGGGTGGGCACGGAAAGATGTCCCCGCCCCGTACTCAGGCAGGCTTCCAGAGGTGAAATCGGGCGGCGCCATACTCGCGTGTTTCGGCCAGGTCCCAGCCAGGCTGAAGTTCCAGCGCAGTCTGGCGGGCGGTTTCGACGACGAGGAGCCCCTCTGGCGAGAGCCAGCCCCTCATAGGCAAGGCCAGCCGGGTCCAGAATTCGGTAGCGAGTTCATAAGGTGGATCCAGGAAGATCACGGCCTGATCCTTGAAGGAATCGGCCTTCAGGCGGCGGACATCCGCCCGGAGTGCCACCACTGGGGTGCCCTTCAGGTTCCGCTCCAGGCAGCCCCAGGCTGGCTCTGCGGACTCCACGCAGGCAACCGGTCCATAGCCTCGGGAGTGGGCCTCCAGCCCCACGGCCCCGGTGCCTGCGCAGAGATCCAGAAAAGGGCCGGTGGGCCAGCGCTGGAGGATGGAGAACAGGGCCTCCCTGGCCCGATCCGCCGTGGGGCGCACCCGGAGGTCCCCCGGGGGGGGAGCCACCAGGCGGCGGCCCTTCAGGGTTCCGGCCACCACCCGCATGAGGTAGGTCAGTAGGCCCAGCGGAGCAGGGTGGCGCCCCAGGTGAACCCGGCGCCAAAGGCCGCCAGAGCCACCAGGTCACCCTTTTCCAGCCGTCCCTGGCCCAGGGCCTGGTGGAGGGCGGTGGGGATGGTGGCGGCCGTCGTGTTGCCGTAGCGGTCGATGTTGACCATCATCCGGGCGGGGTCCAGCTCCAGGCGCCGGGCGGCGGCATCCATGATGCGGATGTTGGCCTGGTGGGGTACGAACAGCTTGAGCTGGTCGCCTGTGAAGCCATTCCGGTCCATGAGGGCCTTGCTGTTGTCGGCCATCTCCCGGACAGCGTTCTTGAAGACCTCGCTCCCGGACTGGTGGATGGTGTGCTGCTTGGCAGCGACGGTCTCAGCTGTGGCAGGGCAGAGGCTGCCCCCGGCGGGCATGTGGAGAAACTCGCCCCCGGAGCCATCCACCCGGTGGTGGAAGTCCAGGATCCCGAGGCCCTCCTCCACGCGCTCAACGATGACGGCACCAGCCCCATCCCCGAAGAGCACCGAGGTGGTCCGGTCCTCCAGGTTAAGGACCGAGGTCATGATGTCGGCCCCGACCACACCGACCCGGCTCACAGCCCCGCCAGCCACCATGGCGGCGGCGGTGGTGAGGGCATAGAGGAACCCGGAGCAGGCGGCGTTGACGTCGTAGCCAAAGGCGCCAGTGGCGCCAATCTTGTTCTGGATGCGGCAGGCGGTGGAGGGGAACTGGGTGTCGGGGGTCACCGTCGCGACGATGATCAGGTCCAGCTCCGAGGCCTTCATGCCTCGATGATCGAGGGCCATCTGCAGGGCGGGTGCTCCCAGGTCGGAGGCGCCAGTACCGGGCTCAGCCCAGCGCCGCTCCCGAATGCCTGTGCGGGTGCGGATCCACTCGTCGTTGGTGTCCATGAACTTGGACAGGTCATCGTTGGTGACCACCCGTTCGGGATAGCACTCACCGGTGGCGGTGATTCCGACGGGGGCAGCAAGTCGACGGGTCAAAGTTCCTCCGGGGCGAAACTTTGATCATCGCATAAACGGCAGGCCCCGTCAGGCTTTGGCCCGAAGCTCCCGCAGCAGGCCCAGCAGCCGCTCGGGTTCCAGCTTCCGGCCCCAGCCCTGGCCCTGGGCGATCCGTCCCCCACTCCAGCCCCGGGCCAGCTCCTCTGGCTCGGACTCCCAGGCGTCCTCCGGCAAGGCCACCATGCCCACCACTCGCACCACCGGTAGGCCGAAGCGGCGCAGCACGACCAGCAAGGAGGGTGGCGGCGAGGGACCGTCGCATGCCGGCAGGTCCCTCCAAGCCAGTACCGGGAGGAAGGCCCCATTGTGGAGCACCACGCCTTCAATGCCGCGGGAGGCACCGGGCAGGGGCTGGATCGCCATCAGGGGTAGGACCTCCAGCACGTCGGCGGGCGACAGCAGGAGGTGCTGCCCCGCCGCCTCCACCTGGAGCCAGACAGCGGTCTCAGGCATGGGTCAGCCGCCGGGTCTGGGCCAGCCCAGCCAGGTCCAGGGCCTCCCGAGGGTCCAGCACCCACAGGATCCCATCCTCCCGCTGGGCGCCCCCCATGATGCCCGGGACCCGGGCCAGCTCCGGCAGGCTGCGGAGGAGGACGTTCCCCTTGCTCAGCACCTCGTCCACTCCCAGGGCGACCCACTCTGCCCCATCCTGAAGGAGCACAAAGGCGGGGTGGCTCTCGGGGGCCGGTAGGCCGAGGCAGGCCAGCAGCGAGGTCATGGGGACGGCTCGCCCGAGCTCCTGGACGGCCGCCCCACAGGTCAAGGGAAGCCGACCGGCCCGCACCCGCAGGACACTCTCCAGGGGCAAGCCAAAGGTGTGCTGGCCGCAGCGGACCTTCAGGCAGGCCAGCACCACTCGGTGGAGGGGCACCCGGAGGCTGATCAGGCTGCCGAGACCGGCCTCGCTGCTCAGGTGGAGTTCCCCCCCCAGGGCCACCACCTCACTCCGCACCACATCCAGTCCGACCCCGCGCCCGGAGAGCTCCGTGACCTCCTCCCGGGTGGAGAACCCGGGCTCCAGGACGAGGCGCAGGAGGGCCTCCGGCGACGCTGGCGCCTCCCCAAGCAGACCCAGAGCTCGGCCCTTGGCGGCAATGCGGGTCAGGTCAAAGCCCCGGCCATCGTCCTGCAGCTGGAAGCACAGGTGGCGACCCTGCTGAGTGGCCGAGAGGCACAGGGTGCCAGCTTCCGGCTTGCCGGCGGCCCGACGCACCGCCGGCCCTTCCTGGCCATGGTCCAGGGCATTGCGGATGAGGTGCAGGAAGGGCTCTGCCAGCCGGCTCAGGAGGTCCCGCTCCACGGCCAGATCACCGCCGCGGAAGGTGATGGCCAGGGGCTTGCCGCTGTCCCGCGCCAGGCTCTTGGCGAGGGCCTCCAGGCGGCTGAACAGGGTCTCCACCTGGACCATGCGCATCTGGAGGAGGGTGTGCTGGACCTCCATCAGCCCATCCTCCATGCCCGCCAGGAGGGCCAGGGGCGCCTCCGCGGGGCTGGCTTGCCCTGGGCCCAGGAGCTGGCTGGCCTGGCCCCGCAGCTGCTCCACGCTCTGCAGGCGCACCTCCAGGTCATCCACCCACTGCACCGGCAGGCGGAGGAAGGCCACCTCCGGTGGCGCGGCCTCCCGGGAGGCCGGGGCTGGGTCCACTGGCTTGCGGACAGCCGAGGGGACCTGGGCAGGGTCGGCCAGGACGCGACAGGAGCCCAGCTCCCCCGGCGCCAGGCCCAGGGCCTCGAGGTCCAGCTCAGCAGAGGCCGCCAGGACCAGAAAGGCAATACCGTCCGTGCCCTCTGGGGCCTCCCAGGGGAGGGTGGACAGGATCTCCCCCTGGGCGGCCAGGGCGCCGGACACAGCCCGCAGGCGGGCGTCAAAGTTGGCCAGGTCGAGGTTCAGCAGCAGCCCCCGGATGGTCAGACCCTCCAGCAGCACGGCGGTGGTCCGCAGGCGCTCCTGGGCGCTGAGGGCCTCCCGGGCGGAGGCGGGGAGGTCCAGGAGGGCGCAGAGGTTCGGGGCAGCGCCCTCCAGGGGCAGGGCCAGAGCCTCCAGCTCCCCCATCTCCCGGCGGATGGCCTGCAGGTGATCCGCCGGCTCTGGCCGCCCGCGCTTGACGCCTTCCAGGCCGTCTTCCAGGGCCTGGATGCCGCGCGCCAGCGTCTCCAGAAAGCCGTCCGTGATACTCAAGCGCCCCTGACGCACCAGGTCAAAGAGGTCCTCCAGGCGATGCGCCGCCTGGCTCAGGGCCGGAAACCCCAGCATCCCGGCCATGCCCTTGAGGGTGTGGGTGGCCCGGAAGAGGGCGTTGAGGTGGGCCCTGGCCACATGGGGTGCCTGGGGGCCCTGCAGGTCCCTGAGGGCAGTCCGGGCCTGGGCGAAGAGGTCCTCGCACTCGGTCCAGACAGCGTCGAAGGACTGCTTCAAAGGTGGGCCTCCCCCACTCCCCCATCGGCAGCTCCAGCCAGGGTCTGGAATCCCGCCAACCCGCCCCCTGCCCTACACTGGGGACCATGCGCACCCTGGCCGTCCTCCCATCCCGCTACCAGGCCTCCCGCTTCCCGGGGAAGCCCCTGGCCCCCATCGCCGGCCGACCCATGATCCAGTGGGTCTACGAGGCCGCCCGCCGGGCCGAGGGGGTGGACCGGGTGGTGGTGGCCACGGATGACGAGCGCATCGCGGCTGCCGTCCGCGGCTTTGGCGGCGAGGCCGTCCTGACGGATCCCGCCCTGCCCTCCGGAACCGACCGCACCGCCGCCGCCCTGGAGGCCCTGGGCGAGCCCTTCGACTGTGTGCTGAACATCCAGGGCGACGAGCCCGCCATGCACCCGGGCACCATCGCCGCCGTGGTGGCCCTCATGGTGGCCCAGCCCGACCTGCCCATGGCCACGGCAGCGTGTCCCTTCGTCCATGCCGATGAGCTCTTCAATCCCAATGCCGTCAAGGTGGTGGTGGACGACCGCCAGCGGGCCCTCTACTTCAGCCGCAGCCCCATCCCCTACCTGCGGAACAGCACCATCTTCGAAGCCGACTTCAGGCCCTGGCTGGCCCCGGAGCAGCTGGCCCACTTCCAGCGCCACCTGGGCCTCTATGGCTACCGGCCGGAGGCTCTGCGGGCCTTCACCCGCCTGCCGCCCCACCCGCTGGAGCAGATCGAGATGCTGGAGCAGCTGCGGGCCCTGGCGGCGGGCATGCCCATCGGCGTGGCCCGCACGCCCTACCTGAGCCTGGGGGTGGATGTCCCCGGGGATGTGGCCGCCGCCGAGGCCCTCCTTCGGGAGCGGGGCCTGGCACGGTAGACTTGGGGTCCGGCCGGGCGCACCTGCCTGCCGCAGGAGTCCCCGTGAGCCACCACAAAGTCATCGTGATCGGAACCGGCCCAGCAGGCTACACGGCCGCCCTCTATGCCTCCCGGGCCAACCTCGCCCCCCTGGTGTTCGAGGGGGTGCAGCCTGGTGGCCAGCTGACCATCACCACCGAGGTGGAGAACTACCCCGGCTTCAAGCACGGCATTCCTGGGCCGGCCCTCATGGACGAGATGCGCGAGCAGGTCCTCCGCTTCGGCACCGAGCTCAAGGCCGAGACCGTCCTCAGCGCCAGCCTGGGCGCCCGCCCCTTCGCCCTGACCACAGACAAGGGGGACTACACCTGTGATGCCCTGATCATCGCCACCGGCGCGTCAGCGCGCTGGCTGGGGCTGGGCCGGGACGAGGAGCTCTCCCGCTCCGGCGGTGGCGTCAGCGCCTGCGCCACCTGTGACGGCTTCTTCTACCGCGGCAAGGAGATCGCCGTGGTGGGTGGCGGCGATACCGCAGTGGAGGAGGCCGTGTTCCTCACCAAGTTCGCCAGCAAGGTCCACCTCATCCACCGCCGGGATCGCCTGCGGGCCTCCAAGGCCATGCAGGACCGGGCGCTGGCCAATGAGAAGATCCACCCCATCTGGAACCAGGGTGTGGCGGAGATCCTCACCTCGGTGCTGGAGACCCCCCTGGGGGACAAGATCGAAAAGATCCGGGCCCTCAAGCTCCAGAACACCGTGGACGGCACCCTGTCCGAGCTGCCGGTGGAAGGCCTCTTCGTGGCCATTGGCCACCAGCCCAACACCGGGCTGTTCTCAGGGCAGCTGCCCATGGACGAGACCGGCTACCTCCAGGTGGAGAAGGGCTCCACCCGCACGCCCATCGCCGGTGTCTTCGCCTGCGGCGACGTCCAGGACCACACCTACCGGCAGGCCATCACCGCCGCCGGGAGCGGCTGCATGGCTGCCATCGATGCCGAGCGCTGGCTGGTGAACGAGGGCCTGGCCGAGTAGGGGTCAAAGCATTGAGGCTCCCGGCCGCACCGGGCTGCCTCCCAGCCCCCTTTCGGCCCCCGGGACCAGACCCTGCCATGCTGGACGTTGGAACCACCCACCCATGAACCTCCTCGCCATAACCCAGCATGGCGACCTCGTCCGACGCCTCCGCCTGGCGTTTGAGGAGGCCGGGCACGAGGTGCGCCATATTCAGGATCCCCTGGAGGCCCTGGCCCAGGACGCCTGGACGGAAGTCGATGCCCTGCTGGTGGACACCGGCGGGGACCCCATGGACGGTTTCCGCCTCTGCCGCCTCCTGCGGGGCGAGGCCCGCGTGCTCTTCCGCAACCTGCCCATCTTCCTGGTGACCAGCCAGGAGCCCAGCGAGGCGGACCGCCTGAGCCTGCGCGAGTCCGAAGCAGATGGCTTCCTGGCCGCCAGCAGCACGGTCCAGGAGCTGCGAGAGCTGCTGGGTCCGCTGCTCTCCGAGGGGCCCTCCCAGGACAGTGGCCTGCGCCTGCCGGTGCTGGCCACGGGCCTCCTGGACAGCCAGGCCCAGCAGGCCCAGGCCATCCTGCAGGCCTGCGGCATGGAGGTCCACGCCGCTCCCCGCGGGGAGGCTGTCCAGGTCCAGCAGACCCTGCGGGCCCCTGTCGTCCTCCTGGGCCTGTCCGCCGGTGGTGCAAAGGGGGCTGTGGCGCTCCTCGCCCGGCTCCGGGAAGTGGACCCCGGCATCTACGCCATCCTGGTGGGTCAGGTGAAGGAGGAAGCTGCCCAGGGGGAGCTGCTCCAGGCGGGCGTGGCGGACTGGCTGTCCCTGCCCCTCTCTGCACCGCGCCTGCTCCACGCCTGCCGGAAGGCCATCGAGTGGACCCACGCGCGCCGCATCCAGTCAGAATACCGGACCGCCCTCCACGACCTGCGGGAGCGCAAGAGCACCCTGGAGCGGGAAGCCGCCGCCCTGCGGGACGAGGTGCTCACGGACGCCCTCACGGGGCTCCTCAACCGCCGGGCCTTCGACCAGAACCTGGAGCACGCCCTGCGGCAGTGGGAGCGTCACCGGCGCGGCTTTGTCCTGGTGTTCGCCGATGTGGATCACTTCAAGAAAATCAATGATCGCTACGGACACCCCGTCGGGGATGGCGTCCTGCGCCAGCTCTCCGCCTGCATCCGCAGCGCCCTCCGCAAGTCCGACCTGGCCTTCCGCATCGGCGGCGAGGAGTTCGCCATCCTGCTCTCGGAGACCAGCGTCCGGGCCGGGGAAGCGGTGGCCGAGAAGCTGCGCGCCCGCATCGATGGGGAGCCCATCCAGCTGCCCGGGGGCCAGTCCATCTATCCGACCATGAGCTTCGGTGTCACCGGTCCCGGTGCCCCAACGGCCTCCACCCTGCTCTACCAGGTGGACCAGGCCCTCTATCGGGCCAAGAGCCAGGGCCGAAACCGGGTGGTGGTGGCCCGGGAAGGCGACCACCTGGCTTCCGACCCGCCCGCCTGAGCCGCCCTCAGCGCCGGAAGTCGAAGAGGTCGCCCAGCCCGCGCAGGGTGAGCACCAGGTCGATGCGGTCCTCCCGCCCGGCGGACAGCAGGGGGGAGCTCACGGCGACATGGGTGTACTTCAGGACATAGGCCACACAGGGCTCCACCCAGGCCGCCGCCACCTGGCTGGAGGCAAAGCCCTTGATCCTGAAGTCGTAGTTCGCACTGAACTCCAGGCGCAGCCGATCCTCCAGCAGGCGCTGGATGCCGCCGAACTGCAGACCCTGCTGGCGCACCAGGAAGCGGTTGAGCCCAGTGGAGAAGTAGGCCAGGTTGAAGCGTCCCCCATCCCGGGCCTTGATGTCGACGCTGACGGCGTTGTCCGTGCCACCCGCGGCCAGGTCCGAGGACTGCCGGAAGCTCAAGCGCCAGCGCTCGTCGGGCTCCACATCCAGGTCCGTGTCCACCGAGGCCCAGCCCTGCTTGTAGCGCCCATCGCTGAGGATGATGGGGGTGGCGTGGAAGCGCGTGGCCACCCGCAGGCGAGCCAGGTCCGTGAAGCCGGTCCCGGAGCTGGAGCGCCCGAAGATGTGCTGCTTGAGGCCCACCTCGAAGCTGCGCTCCCCGGAGGCGCTGTCATTCACGCCGGGGGCCGAGTCCACCGCATCGAAGCGCGGCACAGCGCCGGCCTCGCCGTAGGGGCCCGTGCCGGTGAAGCCGAAGTAGGGCTCGGCCACGTGCTTGACCTCGCCCTTGTAGCCCAGCAGGGAGACGTCCTCGAAGGAGCGCCCCACCTGCGGCCCCGAGAACCGGAGGTGGCCCGAGAAGAGGAGGCGGGTGGCGGGACTGCCATCGACCTTGAAGGGGCTGGTGGCCGGGTTGACCGAGGTGCCGCTCTCTCCGGCGCTGGGATCGAACACGGACTCTGACAGGGTGCTGGTGTAGTGGGTGGCCCGCCCGGCCATCTCCAGATCCGCCCGGAAGGGGCCCCACTGGCCGATGCGGCCATGGATGCGCAGGTTGCCGTCCTGCCGCTCCCAGGCATAGTGCTGGTCCCCGGTGCTGGCGCTGCCCTGGATGCGGTAGGCAAAGCGCCCCGCCCGCACGGCCCCATCCAGGTAGAGGGGTCCCGCCAGCGCCACGGGGAAGAACCGGAACTCGGCCTGAGGCAGGGTCTGGCGGCGCAGGGAGGCGGGGAAGTCCGGGCTGTAGAAGGGGTCGCCCTGGTCGCTGGTGAGGAAGAAGCTGCGCTGCTCGGCGGCAGAGAGGGAGAGGCTGCCAAAGGTGAAGTTCCGGCCCAGGTAGAGAGCCGAGTCGAAGCTGGTGGCCCCGAGCCCGCCGATGCCCTTGCCCAGGTCCGCATCCACCAGGTTGTCCGAGGCCTGGTTCACATCAGCCGTCAGCTGCCAGCCGTCCTCGCGCTGCCAGACCTCCTTCAGCGAGGCGCGGTAGCGCTGGGTGTCGAGGCTGCGCTGGTGGATGGTCTGGCCCGAGAAGCTGCCCTGATGGGTGACATCCGGACGCCAGCGGACCTCACCGCCCCAGAGCATGCCTTCCTTGCTGAAGTACTCCGGGGTGAAGGTGGCATCGGCGGTGGGACCGAGCACCTGGTAGTAGGGCAGGCCCAGGGTGGTCCCAAAGGAGCTGCTGATGCCGAGGTTGGCTGGCAGCAGCCCGGAGGCGCGATCCGCCTGCGCCGGATAGATGGCCCAAGGCAGGTAGTAGTAGGTGGGGATGGGCCCCAGCCAAATGTGGGCGTTGCGCAGGGTGGCAAAGCCGTCCAGGTCCACCTTCAGGCTCGACAGCTTGGCCTTCCAGCCGGGACTCACCTCCGGGCAGGGGCTCAGCTCCACAGCATCGAAGGCCCACTTGCGAAGGGTTGCGAAGGCCACATGGCTGGAGCGCAGGGTCCAGGAGGGGGGCAGGTCCATCTGCAGGGCCCAGGCCTCGCCGGAGCGCAGGGTCCAGTTCATCTCCAGGCGCTCGGCCAGCAGGCGCAGCTCCGGTGCTTCCAGGCGGATATGACCCTGGGCCAGGAGGCGGCCTTCCGTGATGCGGTACTCGATGCGGTCCGCCAGCAGCAGGACGCCTTCCGCCTGGATCGCCCCCTGCTCCAGCACCCACACATCCCCGGCCTCGCTGACGCGGTCGCCCCGCCAGTCGAAGGGAATGCGGGCGCGGCCCGCCTCACTGGGCAGGCGGTAGGGACGGAGGGGAATCAGCTCCGCAGGAGTGCGGGCGTCGAGGGGACCGAGGGCCGGCGAAGTCGGCAGGGCCTGGGCCCCGAGGAAGGCGGCCACAGTCCCCAGCGTCAAGGTCCGGCCGCCCCGGCCGATCCGGCCCATGGGCCTAGTGGTGGTGCGGCAGGAGCCGCGCAGTGAAGAGAAAGATGCCCACGCCCCCCAGGATGGCCAGGGTGCTCCGGAGACCGGACACCTTCTGGACCTCGGGGAGGAGGTCGGAGCTGGCCACATACAGCGCCAGGCCCGCGGTCAGGCCCAGCGTGGGGCCCGGGGGCAGGTTCAGCACGGACTGGCCCGCGGCCCCCACCAGGGCGGCCAGGGCGAGGGTCCCGGCGGCCAGCAGGGCTGCCCGGTTGCCAAAGCCCCGCACCAGGAAGATGGAGGCGATGGTGCCGCCTTCGGGAATGCGGTGGAGGAGAATCCCCAGCACCACCAGGGGCCCGAGGTTGCTGTGGGTCGCCAGGGCGGCGGCGATGGCGACGCCGTCCATGAGGCTGTGCAGGGACAGTCCCACCAGGGCCAGCACGCCACTCAGGGGCGAGCCGTCGGTGTGGGTCTCTTCGCCGTAGTGGAAGTGCAGCGTGATGCCGTGCTCCATCACGTGGACCAGGAGGTAGCCGCCAAGGACCCACAAGGCATTGGCCTCACCGCCCTTGGCCTCCAGGCACTCGGGGATGATGCGCACCAGGGTGAGGGAGAGCAGGTAGCCCGCCGCCACGCCGGAGAGGAGGCGCATGAACTGGGCCCGTCCCTGGAGGAACCGCACCACACCCCAGCCACCCAGAAGGGTGGCCAGGGATGCGAGGGGTGCCAGCCAGAAGATGGACACGGGGGCCTACTCGGACTTGGCCTTCTTGGCCTTGGGGGCCTTGGCAGCGACCGTCTTGGCGGCGGGAGCCTTCTTGGCAGCCGGTGCCTTCGGGGCCTTGGGGGCAGCCTTGGCCTTGGGGGCAGCCTTGGCCTTGGGGGCCTCGGGAGCGGCTGCCACGGCGGCGGCGACCTTGACCTTGGGCTTGGGGCCGGGCTTCTTCCTGGCGGGAGCTTCGGGGGCGGGCGCCGGGGCCGGTGCGGGGACGGCCTGAGGGGCGGTCTCGACAGGGGTGCTCACCTTGGCCCGGGGGGTCCGCCGGGGCTTGGGGGTGTTATCCACAGGGGCGGCAGGCGCCGCGCCAATGCGGGGTCGGGGGCTGGGGGTCAGCAGGCTGGCCACCAGATCGGCGCTGAGCCGGGGCGGCTCAGGTTGGGCCTCATAGGCATCCTGGGCGTCCGAGGTCTGGGAGGTGCCGGAACCGGCTTCCTGGCCCTCGGTGCGCTCTCCGGCACCCTTGCGGCGACGCCGACGGCGCTTGCGCTTGAGGCCATCGCCCTTGGCTTCTTCGCCAGCTTCGGCAGCGGCTTCCTCGGCCTCGTCGTCCTCGGGCTTGGCGCTCTCGAAGAGGGCACGGAGGCGCTCCCGCTCATCCAGGGCCGCCCGCTGCAGGTCGCGGCGGTCGTACTTGAAGCCTTCCTTGCGGGTGTCCTTGGCGGGCTCGCCCAGGGCCTTCTCGAAGGAGATGGGGCTGTCCCCACCCAGGACCACGGTCTCCTCTTCCTTGGAGCCCTTCTCGCGGGGCGGCTTGGGGGCCGGCTTCTCGGCCGGGGCCTCCTCGGCGCGCTCAATCTCGGCAGCCATCTCGCCGTAGCTCATGGACCAGTCGGCCTGGATGATGACCCGGGCCTCACTCTGCTCTTCCATCTGATTCAGCTCGCGGCGCTTCTGGTTCAGCACCGCGGCGGCGATGGCCGGAGCCAGCTTGACGCGGATCTCGCCGATGCCACCCTTGGCCAGGATGCCGTGGATGCGGCGCACCACGGACAGGACCAGGGCTTCGAGGGTCTTGACCTTGCCCGTGCCGGTGCAGGTGGGGCAGGTCTCGTGGTTCACGTGCTGAAGGCTGGGGCGGATGCGCTGGCGGGTCATGACCAGCACGCCGAAGCGGTTGATCTTCCCGACTTCCATGCGGGCCTTGTCGGCCTTGAGGCAGTCCACCAGGCAGTCCTGCACGGAGCGGATGTGGGACTCCCGCTTCATGTCGATGAAGTCGATGGCAATGAGGCCGGCCAGATCGCGCAGCCGCAACTGGCGAGCCACTTCCTCAGCGGCCTCCATGTTGGTCTTGAAGGCCATGTCCTCCACCCCGTCGCCGGAGGTCTTGCCGCTGTTCACGTCGATGGCCACCAGGGCCTCGGTCTGGTCCAGCACCAGGGCGCCGCCGCTGGGCAGAGGCACCTTCCGGCCGTAGACGCGATCGATCTGCTCTTCCAGTTGATGCCGGGAGAAGAGGGGCTTCTTGCCGGTGTAGTGCTTCAGCACATCGAGGTACTGGGGCATGGTGCGCTTGAAGAAGGTCTGGGCGGCATGGAAGGTGTCCAGGTCGTCGATGGAGACCTCCTCCACGTCCGAGCTGAAGGTGTCCCGGAGGGTGCGGGTGACCACATCGTCCTCCTGCCAAACCAGGCCCGGTCCCTGGCGGTGCTTGTAGCGGTTCAGCACCTCCTTGTAGGAGTCCAAGAGGTAGTCCAGGTCGCGCTGGAAGTCTTCCAGGGTCACGCCCAGGCTGGCGGTGCGGACGATCACACCGATGTCCTCGGGGATGTCCAGGGTGTCCACCAGCTGCTTGAAGTGGCGGCGCTCGTCCGTGCTCTCGATCTTGCGGCTGATGCCGTTGACAGGGTTGCCGGGAGTGATCACCAGGTAGCGGCCAGCCAGGCTGACCTGACCGGTCACCATGGCGCCCTTGGAGCCCAGCTCTTCCCGCACGGCCTGGACCAGGATCTCCTGGTCACGGCTGAGCACGTCCTGAATGCGGCCACGGCGGCCGTCGCCACTCATCTCCCGGGGCAGCTCGCCCAGGGGCAGGAAGCCGTTCTTGTGGCCACCGAAGTGGACGAAGGCGGCCTGGAGGCTGGTGTCGACCCGGACCACCTTGGCTTTGTAGAGGTTGCCCTTGATCTTCTCGTTGTGCAGGAACTCGACGTCGTAGTCGAACAGCACCCCGTCGATCAAGGTGGCCACGCGGATCTCTTCCGGATCCGTGGCGTTAATCATCATGGTTTTCTTGGGGCTCAAAGAGGCTCCTCTCGAGGCCCCAGGGGCTTGTCTGCGGCTGACGCCCGACAGGCTCAGCGGCCCTGGGGTTATATGGCTTTGGAGATGGGGAATCGGGAAACCGAAGGGGGCCCTGCCCTGACTTCGGCCACCCGGGAGGAAAAAAAAGGGATGGTCGTGATCACCGGGCCTGGGCAACGCCTCGAACGGCACGCGGGATACTCAAGCATTAAACCCACTTATTTCTAGGAGTGCAAGGGGGAGGCCCAAATGGGGAAGTTACACGCTTGTCACACAGCGTTCCTAGGACCTTCATCCCCGAAGACCAGTATCAAATCCAGAAAAGGAGGCATCCATGAGGATCCGAATCGCTGCCCAGGCCATCCTGGCGGGCCTGTTCCTGGGGGTCACTGCCCAGGCCCAAGCCGTCAAAGTAGACTCCAACCTCCCGACCTACAAGAAGGTCTCCGGCGTCACCGGGAACCTGAACTCCATCGGCTCGGACACCCTGAACAACCTGATGGCCTTCTGGGTCGAGGGTTTCAACAAGAAGTACCCCAACGTGAAGATCCAGGTTGAGGGCAAGGGCTCCACCACGGCCCCCCCGGCCCTCATTGAAGGCACCAGCCAGCTGGGCCCCATGAGCCGGGAGATGAAGGCCGAGGAGATGGACAAGTTCGAGAAGAAGTACGGCTACAAGCCCACCAAGGTGGCCGTGGCCATCGACACCCTGGCGGTCTTCGTCAACAAGAACAACCCGATCAAGACGCTCAGCCTCCAGCAGGTGGACGCCATCTTCTCCAAGACCCGCAAGGGCGGCTCTGCCAAGGACATCAAGACCTGGGGCGAGCTTGGCCTCACCGGGGATGCAGCCAGCCGCACCCTTAGCCTCTACGGCCGCAACAGCGCCAGCGGCACCTACGGCTACTTCAAGGAGCACGCCCTCTTCAAGGGTGACTACAAGGACACCGTCAAGGAGCAGCCCGGCTCCTCCTCTGTGGTCCAGAGCGTGGGCTCCGACCGCTACGCCATCGGCTACAGTGGCATCGGCTACGCCACCTCCGGCGTCCGCGCCCTGCCCATCTCTGACGAGAAGAAGAACGAAGGGAAGCCCTTCGAGGCCACCTACGAGAACGCTCTCAGCGGCAAGTACCCCCTCTCCCGGTACCTGTATGTCTACATCAACAAGGACCCCAAGAAGCCCGTGGAGCCCCTGACCCGCGAGTTCCTGAAGTTCGTCCTCAGCAAGGAAGGCCAGGAGATCGTCGTCAAGGACGGCTTCCTGCCCCTCACTGCCAAGATGGAAATCGAAGAGACCAGCAAGCTTAAGTAAGCCCAAACTGCCAGGGCGGAGGCTCGGCGCTTTGCGCCCCTCCGCCCTGCCCGTTGGACAGGGACCCCATGGCCAGCAGCTCCAACATTCAGTCCCGCGCCAAGCGAGTGGACAAGTTCATGGCCTTCGCCATCTCCGGCGGGGGCCTGTTCATGATCGGGGCCGTCCTGGCCATGCTGCTCTTTATCTTGAAGGAGGCAGCCCCTCTCTTCCTACCGCCCTCGGTGCGCCCGGCGGCCACCCTCCAAGCCGGCGCCATGGGTGGCCTCTGGCTGGATGAATCCGGTAAGGCTGCAGTCCTGGTCTCCAAAGAGACAGGGGTACGAGCCATCCGCCTCCCCGAGGGCACCCCGCTGCCCACCCCGCAGGGCGGGCCTGACCTTCCCTGGCGCACCCTGACGCCCCCGAACACCCGGGGCGAGACCCTGGTGACCGGGGCTGATGGGCGCATCTGGCTGGCCCGCCTGACCTGGACCAAGCCCCCGGGCGAAAACGATCCTTCCCGCTGGGACCTTAATCCCCAGTGGCAGGGCGGGATTCTCCTGGAGGCCGCCCCCAACCGCATCCTCCATGCGCGTCTGCTGGAAGGGGGCGGCCTGGGCTCCTCGGCCCGCCTGCGCCTGGTGGCCGAAGTTGCAGACGGCATTGTCTGGCTGGAAGCTCCCCTCGAAGCCGGTCCCGCCGTGTCCTGGAAGCCCCTGCCCCTCCCCCTGGGGAACAAGGTCAGCGCCGCCCTCTGGAGCGCTGACGGGGCTACGCTCACCCTGGGCACGGAGGCAGGACAGCTCCACATGGTCGAGGTGGAGTCCGGCAACCTCCTGGCCTCGGCGGAGTTCGGCGAGCCCGTGAACGCCCTCGGGGCGCCCCTGGGGCAGTCGAGCGTCCTGGTCGGTGGGACCAAGGGCCGCCTGGCGGCCTTTCAGCGGGCCCGCCTCGGCGAGGAGTTCCTGTTCCGCGCCTTCCACGAGTTCCCCCGGCTGTCTGGACCGGTCCTTGGTTTCCAGTCCAGCCTGCGGGACAAGCGCTTCCTGGCCTGGACGGCCCGGGAGGCCGTGGTGGACCACCTCACCACCGAGCGCCGCCTCATGGCCGTCAGCCTCACCGGCGCAGGCAGCGCCTCCCTGGCCCCTAGAGGGGATCTGATTCTGCACGCCGATGAGCTCGGCGCCCTCCACTCCTGGACCCTGGATGCCCCTCATCCCGAGGTGAGCTTCGGCCTCTTGTGGGGCAAGACCCAATACGAAGGCTACGGAAAGCCCGAGTATGTCTGGCAGAGCACGGGTGGGACCGATGACTTCGAGCCCAAGTTCAGCCTGGTGCCCCTGGTCTTCGGCACGCTCAAGGGCACCCTCTACGCCATGCTCTTTGCTTTCCCGCTGGCCGTGCTGGGGGCCCTTTACACCTCCCAGTTTGCTACCCCTGGCCTCCGCAATGTCATCAAGCCTGCAGTGGAGATCATGGCCGCCCTGCCCTCCGTGGTCCTGGGCTTCCTGGCGGGCCTGGTGATGGCTCCCATGCTGGAGCGCACCGCTGTGGAAGTGCTGCTCTACCCCTTCTGCCTCCTCCTGGCGGTTGCCATCGCTGCCCCCTTCTGGAGCCGTCTCTCCACGCCGTTCCGGAACCGCTTTGGGACTGGACGGGAGACCCTCTGGATAGTGCCCATCCTGATCCTGGCAGTCGGTATGACGATGTTTGCCGGCCCACTGGTGGAGCGTCTGTTCATGGGTGGCAACTATCGCACCTGGCTCCAGTCAGCCCTGGGCATCACCTACGATCAGCGCAACAGCATCGTGGTGGGCTTCGCCATGGGCTTCGCCGTCATCCCCATCATCTTCACCATCAGCGAAGACGCCCTCTCCAGTGTGCCCCGCTCCCTCACTTCCGCCAGCCTGGCCTGCGGGGCCAGCCCCTGGCAGACCGCTTGGCGGGTGGTGCTGCCCACCGCCAGTCCCGGCATCTTCTCGGCCACCATGGTGGGCTTGGGCCGGGCCATTGGCGAGACCATGATCGTCCTCATGGCCACGGGCAACACGCCGGTCATGGACTGGGGCCCCTTCAACGGCATGCGCACCCTCAGCGCCAACATCGCCGTGGAGATCCCGGAGGCGCCCCTGCACGGAACCCTCTACCGGGTGCTGTTCCTGGCGGCCTTCCTGCTGTTCCTCTTCACCTTCGTCCTTAACACCGTCGCTGAGCTGGTCCGCCAGCACCTGCGCCGCCGCTACGAGTCCATCTGATGACGCGCTTGGCTGAATCTCTCCGGCGCGGCGGCATCTTTGTCTGGTTCGCAGGCACCAGCCTGGCTTTCTGCCTGGCCATGATCCTGGGCCTCGTGGGCTACATCGCCGCCCGCGGCCTCGGCTTCTTCTGGCCCAGTCCACTGGTCCAGGTGAAGACGGCAGAGGGCCTCGTCCTGGGTGAGATCACGGGCCATGAACCCGCCCATGGAGAAGAGACGGGCAAGCTGCAGTTCCGCGTGGGGAACCGCGACATCTATGGCCAGGACTTCCGCTGGGTGCCCACAGTAGGCCTGGGAGCCCCCGCGGAGCCTAAGGAGGCCGTCCTCCTGGAGCGCACCGAGTACGGCCCTTTCATCGGCCGCATTACCGCCATCAGTCACCAGGGCACGGTCGCCGTTCAGGGCGCTGGTGCGCTGGCTGAAGCCGCCCGCCGCCTTCCTGAGAGCCGCCGCCTCCTCGAGGAGGTCCAGGCCACCGAAAAAGGCAAGGTGGGGGAGCTCAACCGGCGCATGGAGCGTCTGCGGATCGACCGAAAGGGCCTGGAGGCCAAGGGC
>CAIMFT010000011.1 GCA_903840385.1 uncultured Holophagaceae bacterium | reverse complement strand
GCCCAACCGCGGCATCGCCCGCACCCGCATCGTCGTCAGCGTGCCGCCCCGGGCCCATCAGGTGGCCCGCCGCGCCGTCAAGCAGGTCTGCTATGACGCCAAGGCCGGCGAGGTCTTCCTCGTGGACCAGACCATGGTGGCCGCCATCGGGGCTGGTCTCGCCATCAACGAGAAGCGCGGCTGCATGATCGTCGACATCGGCGGTGGCACCACGGACGTGGCCGTCATCAGCTACAACGGCAAGGTCTTCTCGGACTCCATCCTCATCGCTGGCGACGAGATGGACGAGGCGGTGGTGAAGTACATCCGCGAGAAGTACAACGTGCTCATCTCCGAGTCCTCGGCGGAAGAGGTGAAGTGGAACCTCGGCTCGGCCTGGCCCTCCGAGGCCATGCGCACCATGGAGGTGAGCGGCCGGGACCAGTTCGAAGGTCTGCCCAAGACCCTCACGCTCAACGACGCCGAGATCCGCGAGGCCCTGTCCGAGCCCATCAACGCCATCATCGACCTGGTGCGCAAGGCGCTGAACGAGACCCCGCCCCAGCTGGCGGCGGACCTCATCGACCGGGGCATCTGCCTCACGGGAGGTGGCTCGCTCATCCAGGGCCTCGACGAGCGCCTGCGCAAGGAGACCCACCTGCCGGTGTTCCGGGCGGAGGAGCCGCAGACCGCCGTGGTCCGGGGCACCGCCATGCTGCTGGAGAACATCCCGCTGCTCCGCCGCATCCAGATCCTCGACTAGCCCCTCGGTCAGGGGTCCGTCCCCCAGGAGGTTGAATGCCTGCCCGTGCAGCCAGGAGAAGGTGGACCCGGGCGGCCTGGCGGCGGCTGGCCCTGGTGCTCCTCTGGCTCGGCCACGGCGCCTGGGTGCTGGTGGGGCCGGAGGCAGGCCGACGCTGGACCCACACGGCGGACACCCTGGCTCTCCCGGCCCAGGGCGCTGCCCGCCAGTGGGAAGGGTGGCGCGCCCGGCGCCGCGATGACGGCCGGAGCCTGCAGGACCTGCAGGCCGAGAACATCCGGCTGGCCAGCGACCTGGCGGCCCTGCGGCTGCGGGAGGCCCAGGAGGCACCCCGTCTGGCCGAGGCCGAGGAGGCCCTGCGGGTGCTGGGCCTCCGCAAGCTCATACCCCTTGAGCTCAGTGCCGCCCGGGTGCTCTTCAGTACGCGGCCGGCGGCCTTCGGGGGTCTCATCCTGGACCAGGGCCGGGATCACGGCCTGGTGGAGGACCAGGGCGTCCTCGCGCCCGAGGGCATTGTGGGCCGCATCTGGTCCGTGGGCCCCACCCAGTCCAAGGTCCTGCCGGCCGACGCTCCCAATGCCTCGGTGGCCGTGATGCTCATCCGCAGTCGCGCCACAGGGGTGCTGCAGGGGCTGGGAGCCAGCCGGGCGCACATCCGCTACGTCAGCAACCAGGAGGTGGTCCAGCCCGGCGAGGCCGTGCTCACCAGCGGCCTGGACCGCGTCTTCCCCCGCGGCCTGCTGGTGGGACATGTGGTGCGGGTGGAGCGCGGCGAGCTGGAGCTGGAGCTCACGGTGCAGCTGGCGGCGCCCCTGGATCGCGTCAGCACCGTGCTCCTGCTGCCTCCGCAGCCACCCCTGGAGGCCCAGCAGCCCTTCGTCCAGCCCGAGCAGCCGAAGCCTGCGGGCCGCAAGAAGGGGACGCCATGAGACCGCCGACCCCGACCACCCTGCGGCAGCACCTCCTCTGCGCCGGCGGCCTGCTCCTGGTGGTACTGACCGCCCCCTTCCCCAGCCTGCAGGCGGTGGTCCACAGCGCCCTGGTGCTGACCCTGGCCCCACAGCCCGGCGCCCCGCTCACCGGAGCGCTGTGGGCCCTCGCCGCTGGCTGGACCCTGGAGCTGACCCTGCGCCTGCCGCCCCACCTCGGGGGCACGGCCTGGGCCGACCTCACGCTGGTGCTCATCGCCGGGTGGACCGCCGCGCGCTGGCCTCTGGACGGCCCCAAGGACTGGCTGACCCGGCTGACGGCGCTGACGGTCCTGCACGTGCTCCTCCTGCACTGGATGGTGCGGCTGGCGGCCGGACCCCACCCCTGGGGCTGGAGCTGGCTCTGGACCCTGCTGTCCCTGCCCCTCTGGGCCTGGGGCGCCTGGCGGCTGCTCCATCCCGCCGCCCCCACCGGCCGGCGCTGACCCATGGACCCGCGCCAGCGGCCCGTCCTCCACCGGCGCCTGGGCGCCATGCGGGCCATGGCCTGGGGCCTGGTCGCCCTGCTGGTCCTGGTCTATGCCTGGCTGCAGCTGGTGCGCCACGGGGAGTACCAGCAGATCGCCCTCAACCAGGCGGTGAAGGTGCGGCCCCTGGCAGCGCCCAGAGGCCTGGTGCTGGACCGTAACGGCCATCGTCTGGTAGACAACCGCCGAGCCCTGCACCTGGTGATCCAGCGGGAGGACCTGCCCACCAAGCCCGAGGTGGTGGCTGCCCTGGCCGAGGCCCTGGGCCTCGACCCCCTGGCCCTGGCGCGCAAGGTCCAGAGCTACCGGCAGGCGGGTAAAGGCCGGCCCCTGGTGCTGCAGGAGAACCTGGATGAGTCCGGCATCGCCCTGGCGGAGCGGGTGCGGGCCCGCTTCCCCTTCCTGGGCGTGGAAGTGGCACCCCGGCGCGTCTACCTCGGCGATGAACTGGCGGGGCACGCCATGGGCTACGTGGGGGAGGTGGACGAGGAACTCATGAAGGCTCGACCAGGGGCCTTCCACCTGGGAGAGATCATCGGCAAGGAGGGCTTCGAGGCCGCCGGCAACGATCGCCTCAAGGGCATTGATGGCCAGAAGCGCATCCTGGTGGATCAGCTGGGCACGGAGGTCGCCAACTTCGGCCAGATCGACGCCGCCCCGGGCCGCAGCCTCTACCTCACCCTGGACGCCGGCCTGCAGAAGGTCGCCCAGGAGGCCATGGGCGAGGAGGCGGGCGCGGTGGTGGTGCTGGACCTGCGGGACGGCGGCGTGCTGGCGCTCTACTCCAGCCCCTCCTACGATCCCAACCTGTTCCTCAACCGCCTCAGCCAGGACATGGTGGATCGCTACCTGGCCAACAGCCGCACCAAGCCCATGCTCAACCGCGCCACCCAGGGCGTCTACGCACCGGGCTCCACCTTCAAGCTGCTGGTGGGGCTGGCCGCCCTGGAGAAGGGCGTGGTCACGCCCCAGACGCAGGTCTACTGTGCCGGGCGCAAGAACTTCTACGGCCGCGACTTCCGCTGCGACAAGCCCACGGGGCACGGCAGCCTGTCCATGGTGCAGGCCATCGCCCAGAGCTGCGATGTGTACTTCTATGAGCTGGCCTCCCGCATGGACGTGGACGACATCCACGCCACCGCCGAGAAGTACGGCCTCACCGAGCGCACGGGCATCGACCTGCCCCAGGAGAAGCGCACCCGCATCCCCAGCCGGGCCTGGAAGAAGAAGGCTGTGCCCCGGGATCCCAAGTGGTACGCCGGCGAGACCATCAGCGTAGGCATCGGCCAGGGCGCGGTGGGCGTCACGCCCATCGGCCTGGCCCGGTTCTACGCCCTGCTGGCCACCCGGGGGAAGCTCATCACCCCCCACCTGTTTCTGGGCCTGCGGGATGATGAGACCAGCCAGCTGATCCCGGCCCCGGCGCCCCCGGTGCGGGACACGCCCCTGGATCCGGCCATCTGGGCGGTGCTGGACGAGGGCCTCTACGAGGTGGTGCGCGGCGGCACGGCGGCAGCCTCGGCGCTCAAAGAGATCACCATGGTCGGGAAGACCGGCACCGCCCAGGTGGCCACCTTCGTGGACCGGGCCCACTACGCGCGCCAGGCCAAGGCCCTGAAGGACCACGCCCTCTTCGCCGGCTATGCCCCCCGGGAGAAGCCGCAGATCGCCTTTGCGGTGGTGGTGGAGAATGCGGGCTTCGGTGCCAGCAGTGCCGCACCCATCGCCAAGAAGCTGGTGCAGTACTGGTTCCTGGATCGGCCGGTGCGGCCACTGCCGCCGCCCCGGGGCAAGCTGGTGGATCCCTTTGCGCCGCCGCCGGAGGCCCCGGAATGAAGGAGCGGTTCCGCGCCCTCGATCCGCGCCTCCTCTGGGTGGTGCTGGCCCTCATTGGGCTGGGCACGCTGACGCTGTTTTCGGCGGGCCGCAACACGCCCCAGTCCGGGATCTGGCTGAAGCAGAGCCTCTGGAACCTCATGGGCCTCGGCATCATGGCGGCCCTGGCCGGGGCCGATCCGCGCCGCTTCTTCCGCAAGGGCTTCCCCGCCTACCTGGTGGGCCTGCTCGCCCTGCTGGCGGTGCTGGTGGTGGGCCGCCGCATCGGCGGGTCCACCCGCTGGTTCGTGGTGCTGGGGCAGACCTTCCAGCCCTCGGAGCTGATGAAGTGGGTGACGCTGCTCTATGTGTCCCAGCGCCTGGGCTCCCGGCCCCCGGACCAGGTGACGCGCCTGGATCTGCTTGGTGCCGTGGGCCTCGTGGTCTTCCCCATGCTGCTCATCCAGCGCCAGCCGGACCTGGGCATGGCCCTCAGCTTCCTGCCCATCCTCCTGCTCATCCCGCTGATGAAGGGGGTCCGCGCCCGGTGGATTGCCGCCCTCGTGGTGTTCGTCCTCCTCGGTGGCGCCGCCGCCTGGAACTTCGCCCTGAAGCCCTACCAGAAGCAGCGGGTGATGATCTTCCTGGACCCCTCCAGCGACCTCCAGGGGAAGGGCTACCAGGTGAACCAGAGCCGCATCGCCATCGGGTCCGGCGGCCTCATCGGGAAGGGCTTCACCAGTGGGTCCCAGACCCAGCTGAACTTCCTGCCCGTAAAGACCACGGACTTCGCCTTCAGCGTGTGGGCCGAGGAGCGCGGGTTCTTCGGGGTCCTCATCGCCCTGGCCCTCTTCGGGCTGCTGCTGGACCGCATCCTGGCGGCGGCGCGCGCCGCCCTCAGCGCCACCGAGGCCTACTTCTGTGCCGGGGCCGCCGGCATCTTCGCCCTGCACCTCCTGGTGAACGTGGGCATGGTGGCGGGCGCCCTGCCCAACAAGGGGATGGTGCTGCCCTTCTTCAGCGCCGGTGGCAGCAGCACGCTGAGCTTTTTCCTCGCCCTTGGCATCATCATGGGGATCCAGCATCGAGCGAGGCTGAAATGAGCGACCTGCGACAGCGCATGGCGGACCTGGCGGACCAGGTGCGGACCCACCGCCAGCGCTACTATGTGCTGGACCAGCCCACGGTCTCGGATGTGGAGTACGACGCCCTGGAGCGCGAGCTGCGCGAGCTGGAGGCCGCCCACCCCGAGCTCGCCGACCCCAACAGCCCCACCCGGCGGGTGGGCGCACCCCCGGTGGAGTCCTTCGAGAAGCGCCGCCACGCGGTGCCCATGCTCAGCCTGGACAACTCCTATTCCAGCGCTGAGCTCGCCGAGTGGGAGGTGCGCTGGCGGAAGCTGGCCCCTGAGGCGGCCCCCCGCTACGCCGCCGAGCTGAAGGTGGACGGCCTCTCCCTGTCCCTGCGCTACGCGGACCGCCTGCTGGTGGAGGCCCTCACCCGGGGTGATGGCGAGACCGGGGAGCTGGTCACCGAGAACGCCCGCACCATCGCCGACATCCCCCTGCGCCTCCCCGCCGAGGCACCCGCCGAGCTCACGGTACGAGGCGAGGTCTTCCTCTCCCGCAAGCGCTGGGAGGAGCTCAACCGCCAGCGGGACGCCCGGGGCGAGGCCCGCTTCGCCAATCCCCGCAACGCCGCCAGCGGCACCATGAAGCTGCTGGACAGCCGGGAGGTGGCGGCGCGCGGCCTCTCCTTCCTACCCTGGCAACTGCTCTGGAGCAGTGCCGTACCGGCCCTGTTCCAGAGTGATCAGGAGGCGGCCATGGCGCAGCTGGCAACCTGGGGCTTTGGGCGCATGCCCGGCACGGCCGTGGGTGCCATGGAGGACATGCTGCGCTTCATCGCCGCCCAGGCCGAGGACCGTCTGCGCCTGCCCTTCGACACCGATGGCGTGGTGCTCAAGGTGCTGGATCCGGCGATCCAGGCTCAGGTGGGGACCACGGACCGGGTGCCCCGCTGGGCCATCGCCTTCAAGTTTCCCGCCACCCAGGTGACCACCACGGTGCTGGGCATCACCTGGCAGGTGGGGCGCAGCGGCAAGCTCACCCCCGTGGCCGAGCTGGAGGCGGTGGAGGTGGCGGGCTCCACCGTGCGCCGGGCCACGCTGCACAATGTGGATGAGCTGGGCCGCCTCGGGCTGCGGGTGGGCCACCGGGTCTTCATCGAGAAGGGTGGCGAGGTGATCCCCAAGGTGGTGGCCCTGGTGCCGGGCGAGGCCGAGCGGGACCTGCCTCTGCCCAGCATTCCCACCGCCTGCCCGGTGTGCGCCGGTGAGGTGGGCAAGACCGACGATGCCGAGGTGGCCATCCGCTGCCTCAACCCCGAGTGTCCCGCCAAGCTGGTGGGCCGTCTCCTCCACTTCGGGGGCCGCTCGGCCCTGGACATCGAAGGCATGGGCGATGCCCTGGTGGAGCAGATCGTGGCCTCAGGCCGCATCGAGCAGCCCTGGGAGGTGGTGGCCCTGCTGCAGGAGCCCCGCCTGGGCCTGGCCTACCTGGCGAGCCTGGACCGCATGGCGGAGAAGTCCGCCCAGAACCTGCTGGAGGCCCTGGCGGGGGCGCGCACCAAGCCCCTGGCCCGCTGGATCCATGCCCTGGGCATCCCCATGGTGGGCGTGCGCACGGCGGAGCTGCTGGCGGAGGCCTACCCATCGCTGACGAGCCTCTGGGCCACACCGGTGGAGCAGCTGCAGTCCGTGGAGGAGGTGGGCCCCAAGGTCGCCGCCGCCCTCCGCGCCTTCGCGGCCCTGCACCCGGAGCTGCCAGCCCAGCTGGCGGCCCTGGGGGTCCAGCCCCTGCCCCCGGCCCCCCGGGAGCGAGGCGGGCTGCCCCTCTCTGGTGAGGTGGCCGTGGTCACCGGCACCCTGCCCTCGCTCTCCCGGGAGGAGGCCGAGGCCTGGCTCAAGCGCCTGGGCGCCAAGGTCACCGGGGCCGTGAGTCCCAAGACCACCCTGCTGCTGGCGGGGGAGAAGGCGGGCTCCAAGCTGGCCAAGGCCGAGGCCCTCGGCATCCCGGTGCGGGACCAGGCCTGGCTGCGGGGGCTGGGAGAATGAAACCCGCCCCCTGCGGCTGCCCGGAGCAGAAAGCCCTGGACGGTGGCTGGAAGGGCGTGGATGATCGGGAACCACCATTCCGGAAAAATAAGTGCTGATGCGCCTCGGCAAGTTCGAAATCGTGCGACTCCTCGCCCAGGGAAGCATGGGCGAGGTGTATCTGGGGCGCGATCCGATCATCGGCCGGGAGGTGGCCATCAAGGTCATCCACACCTCCGCCGGCATGGCTGCAGGGTCCCGGGAGCGGTTCGCCAACGAGGCTCGTGCGGCGGGAGTGCTGAACCACCCGAACATCGTCACGGTCTACGAGATGGGCGAGGAGCAGGGGGTGCTCTACCTGGCCATGGAGCTGGTCAAGGGGGAGGACCTGGCCACCCTGATCCGAGCCGGCAACCTCACGCCCCGGGATGTCCTGGACGTGCTGGCCCAGGTCTGCGACGGCCTGGCGGTGGCCCACCGGCACCAGATCCTGCACCGGGACCTCAAGCCCTCCAACATCCGCGTCATCTGGGATGGGAAGAGCCTGCTGGCCAAGCTGCTGGACTTCGGTGTGGCCAAGGTCCTCAACTCCGACAACACGGACGAGGGCACAGTCTTCGGGACCGTGAACTACATGGCTCCCGAGTACCTGCAGAGCGGCCACTCGGACGGCCGCAGCGACCTGTTTGGCATCGGCGTGATCCTCTACGAGGCCCTGGCGGGGCTCCCACCCTTTGACGGCCCCAGCCCTGGCTCGATCATCTACCGCCTGCTGCACGAGAACCCGGGGCCCCTCCCGCCCACGGCCTTCCAGGGCATCAGCCGGGACGTGCAGGCCCTCCTGAACCGCTCCCTGGCGAAGGATCCGGCCAACCGGTTCCAGTCCGCCGAGGAGCTGGCCGCCGCCCTGCGCGCAGCCCGGGACACCAGCTGGCGCATGGAGCAGGAGCGGCCCACGCTGGCCATGATCATCCGGCGCAGCGTGGCGGGTCGGCCCGCGCCAGCCACGCCCCCCCGGGGGTTCCCGGCCCAGTCTTCCCCCCGCCGCAGCCCGCTCCCGGAGCCTGCGGTCCGGGCCTCTGAGCCAGCCCAGCCCGGCACCAGCGGCGGACCCGCCGAGGCCGCCCCCCCCCGACAGCAGGCGGAGGTCCGGCGGGACCTCTTGATGACATCCCGCCACCAGCTGCTCCAGGCCCTGGAGATGGACTCGGCCAACCCCCGCATCCTGGCCCTGCTGCTGGCCACCCACTACCGCCTCGGCTGGCCCGATGCGGTGATGCAGACCCTCCGGCAGGCCCAGAGCCTGGGCATCTCGAGCCGGTCCCTGCAGGCCGTCCCCCGCTGTGCGCAGGTGATCCAGGAGGAGGCCCAGGCCTGCCGCCTGCCCATGGAGCACCACGGCGAGTTCATGGACTACCTGGGCGGTTAGCCCCCATCCGCTGCCCGCAGCTCCACCAGGCGCCAGGTGTCTGAGACCTTGCGCCAGCGCAGGAGAAACGTCCGGTGGCTGGCATCTTCCGGTAGCAGGGCACCGCTCTTGCCGGTGAGCACGAGGTCGACCTCCTGGAGGAGTTCGCCCTTCCGCTCGGTCACGGCATTCCGCAGCACCGTCACCCCCACCCGCTGCTGCCGGAAGGTGGCCTGGAGGAAGACCCTGGACGAGGCCCGGTCCAGGCCGTCCGGGCCCCGAAAGGCTGGGTCCAGCGGGGCCGTGGCGGCGGCGGCATCCCCGGCCTCCACGGCGGTCCGGCAGGCCTCGAAGGCCGCTCGGACCTGGGCCTCCGGCGTCTCGGAGCGGCAGCCCAGGAGGAGCCCCGCCAGGAGGAAGGAAGCCGCCGTGCGCCTCATCCCAGGCCGTGGAGGACGTAGAGCTGCGGGTAGCTCCGAGGCTCCGCCAGGTCCTCTGAAAGTCCCAGGCCGATCCGCACCTCGGCGATGGCGGCCGGCGTACCCTCCAGTTCGAGGTAGCAGCCGAAGGGGGTCTCATCCAGGCAGGCCTCCAGGTCCGCCCGCACCCACTTGGCGCGAACCTTCTCCATGCGCAGGGTGGGCCGATAGTCCAGGGCCGTCAGGATGGCCTCCAGGACCGCGCCGTCGGTCACGCCCGTCTCCAGCTCGGGCCGGATCTTCAGCAGGGGATCGGGCACCCGGGGCCCCTTCCAGGTGAGGCGAAAGGCCCCGGCATAGCTCCGGGTGCGGAGGGCCGAGCCGGCGGCCTGGAGGGTGCCAGCCCGGTCCCAGAGCACGCTGAGCTCAGGCTGGGCGGGGGTGGCCTCCCGGAAGCCCAGGGCCGCCAGGAGGGCTGGGAAGGGGGCCGTGGCAGGGATGCGCAGCTTGAGCTCAGTTTCCAGGGGCGTCATCGGAGGCAGTCTCCCGGCGGGGATGGGTCATGATGGGAAGCGAATCCTCGGGTACTCCGTGATCCCCCAACGGTACATCATCGCCAGCCTCTTCATCGCCGCCATGCTGCTGCTCTTCGCGGTGGTGCAAGCGCCGCGTCCGGTGAGCGAGGGTGGGGTGGGGAACGCAGCCGCCCCGGCCATCATGTCCCTGGGTGGCTACGAGTCCGTGGCCGAGTACCGCCTGCAGGAGGGCTGGTCCCCGCGCTTCCAGGCCACGAAGGATCCGGACCAGCCGGACCCCTGGCCCTTCGAGGGTGGCTTCGGCACCCCCTGGGAGCCGGCCTCACCCTACCTGGGGGACCAGGGCCTGGCCCTGAACGGCCCCAAGGGCCGCAGCGAAGTGATCCTCTGGCGGGGCCTGGAGTGGCGCCACTACCGCTTCGATGCGCTGCTCTCGTCCGCCCGCCTGGACCCGGCCAAGGGCAACCGCCTGCTGGTGACCCTGCAGATGGGGCCAGCGCGGTTCGAGACCCGCCTGCTGGAGCTGCCGGAGGGCCGGGTGCTCTGGGCGGTCCAGTCCGGCCCCTGGAGCCGCTTCAGCTGGGACGGCAAGGCCGCCCTGGTGGGTTTCTTTGAAGGTCCCGAGGGCAGGACTGAGTCCCGCCTCCTCCTCAGCGCCCTGCCGGTGGATGGCGATCCCGGCGAGCCCACCCTCGCCGCCTGGAATGAGCCCGGCCTGCCCCAGCCTGCCCGGGGCACCGCCACCCACCCCGAGGGCCTGTCCGAGGATGGGCAGGACCTTCCGGGGGCCCGCCTGCAGATTCCCTGGCACCCCGGTGACCGCTTCTGGTTCCCCCGCCGGGACCGCCTCTGGGTGGCGGCCCCCCTGGGCTGGACCGCCTGGGTCCTAGAGGAGGGCCAGTGGCGCCGCGCGGCCGCCGGCCCGGGGCATCTCTCTGCCCATCCCCCCCAGGGCATGGGCCTCCTGGAAGACAGCGCCGGGGGGGAGGCCAGCCGGAAGGTCGGTCCCTTCACCCGGGCCGAGTGGACGCCTGTGCTTGGGGAGCTGCCCCCCTGGCCCAGCCCGGACCCCGCCTGGGCCTGGCGGGAGGGCGGGGCCTTCGACCCCTGGGACCGGCGCTGGAACGAGACCACCCTGCCCCCCGAGCGCCAGCGGAAGGCCCTCTTCGAGGCGTTCCGCTCCGAGTGGCGAACGGCCATGGGGCTGCGGGCCTCAGTCAAGGGCTGGCTGCCGAAGGGGCCCGAGATCGCCCTCCGGGAGCCCCAGGGGGTGGCCTGGGTCTGGGTGGGGGACCGTCTGCTGCTCACCCGCCTGGTGGAAGTGGAGCGGGTGCGGACCCTGCGTCGCCTGCTCCGCTGATGGTTGCCTCGGGACGTGGACATTTCTGGTAGCGTGGTCCCCAGCCACTCTTTCTTCCTCCCTGCCCCTTGAGGTCCACGATGCCGCGCCTGCTCCTGGTGGACGACAACCCCAGCATCCACCGCATTGCGGAGTCCTTGCTGGCGCACACCGACGTGGTCCTGGTCTGTGCCAGCTCCGCTCCGGAGGCTCTGGACCTGCTCAGCCACGGCGAGCGCTTCGACGTGGCGCTGGTGGACACCTCCATGCCGGGGATGGATGGCTGGAGCCTGCTGGAGCGCCTGCGGGCCCTGCCGGAGACCGCCCGCATGCCCATCGCCCTCATGGCGGGGGTGCTGGACCCCATCGATCCCGCCCGCCTGGGTCGGGCCTCCATCCAGGGCTTCCTGAAGAAGCCCATCGAGCTGCGGGAGCTGGCCGAGCGGGTGCTGGCCCTGGCGGCGACCCCGGTGGCTGAACCGGCCCCGCCCACGGAAGCTCCCGATGCTGAGGACGATGTGCTGGTGCTGGCGGAAGAGGACCTCTGGCCAGAGGAGGCTGCAGCTCTTCCCGAGGTCGCCCATGAGGTGGTCCTGGACCTGGAGGAGCTGGACCTGGAGGCCCTGGAAGGGGGCCTGACGGAGCCCGCACCCATGGCCCTGGAGCCCGAGCCCGAGGCACCCATCGCTGACCTTTTGGAGCTGGACCTGGAACCCCCGGTCGAGGCGCTGGCGGAAGCCGAGCCCCTTGCCCTGGCATCAGAGCCAGAGCCCGAGCCCGAGGCACCCATCGCCGACCTGTCGGTTCTGGACCTGGAACCCCCGGCCGAGGCGCTGGCGGAGGCCGAGCCCCTTGCCCCGGCACCGGAGCCAGAGCCTGAGCCCGAGGCACCCATCGCTGACCTGCTGGATCGGGAGCTGGAAGCCCCGGCCGAGGCGCTGGCGGAGGCCGAGCCCGGCGAAGCCCCAGGGGCCGCCGCCGCCGAAGCTGTCGAAGAGCATGCCGCCCCGGGTCAGGAGTCTGCCCTGCAGGGTCAGCCCGCCGATGCGGACGCCGCAGCCCGGGCCCTGGTCGAGGCCGTGCTGGCCGATCCGGAGCTCCTGGAGGCCCTGGCGCGGGCCGTGGTGGCCCGTCTTGGCGCGGATGCCCTCCGCGAGGTCGCCTGGGAGATCATGCCCGACTTGGCTGGAAGATTGCAGAAGTAGGCGAATGCGTCCCATTTGCCTCCTTCTCCCCGGCTGCCCGCCATGATCACGGGCTACAACACCGACGTGCGCCATGGGAGCAGGACCTTCCATGTCCAGACCGAGGACAAGGGGCTGGCCAACCCGAAGATCGAGACCCTGATCTATGTGGGGGGAGAGATCCTCGACAGCTACCGCTCGTCCTACGAGGACCTGCAGGCCGCAGCGACCCTCATTGAGCCGGCTGTCCAGACGCGCATGGACGAACAGCACCGGGCCGTGATCCGGGACATCAAGAACGGCAAGTACGACACGACCCCCTCGGATGCCATGGAGCCCACGGCCTTCAACGACCGCCCTCTGGACCAGGCCATCCTCGACTTCCTGCTCCAGGAGGGAGCTGTGGACACCCTGGAGCTGGTGCTGGACCGCCCCCTGGCGCCCGCCTTTGGGCGGCCCTTTCGGGTGCAGATCCAGGCCCGTCTCTGCCAGACCCGGAACCCAGTCCCCGATGCGGAGATCGCCGTGAAGCTGGTCTCCAGCCTGAGGAAGGCCACCGGCCTGCTCACCGGCCGCACCGATGCCGCTGGCCGCTTCGTCGGGGAGATCGACCTCCCGCCCAGCCAGCCGGGGCAGTGTGCGGTGGTGGTCAGCTGCACCAGCGACCGGGGCTTCGATGAGCTGAAGGCCCTGGTAACTTCCAGCTAGTGGCAACGTCTAGATTTTTACTTAGACGTTGATATACGTAAATTTGATTACAAGATTATTCTTAGAAAAAAACTTCCGTCCTCCCCCAAATTCGACCACATTGTCCTAACCGCTGAGGGTTGGAGGCACCATGGCGAAGGGCGATGGGTCGGGGCTGTTGAGCATCGGGGACATCTCCGCCGTGACCGGACTGTCGGTGGATGTGATCCGCATCTGGGAGCGCCGCTATGGGTTTCCGACCCCCATCCGGCTGCCCTCGGGACACCGGCGCTACCCCGACACGGACCTCCAGCGCCTGCGCCTCATCGCGGAGGCCTTGGCCCATGGCCAGCGTCCGGCCCTGGTGGCTCGGGCCGATGCCGACGCCCTGCGGCGCATGATCCTGCCCACAGGTGGCAGCCGGCTGGACGCCCTCTGGCAGTCCGTGGAAGCGATGGATCCCGATCGCATGCGCAACCTCCTGCAGGGCTACCTCGAAGGGATGGGGTGGCAGCCCTTCCTGCAAGAGGTCGTGAAGCCCCTGCTGGACCGGGTTGGCATTGCCTGGGCCGAAGGGGAGATCGGCCTGCACCACGAGCACCTGCTCACCGAGGTGCTGGAGGACCTCCTGCGGCGCATGCGCCAGGTCCTGCCGGTGCTGGCGGGCGAAGGGCGGGTGCTGCTGTGCACGCTGCCTGGGGAGCGCCACCGGCTGGGCCTGCTCATGGCGGCCCTGGTCTTTGCGGGCCGAGGCTCCCGCACCGACCTCATGGGGGTGGACCTGCCCCTGGCCAGCATCGCTCAGGCGGCCAAGCTCCTGCGGGTGAACCGCGTGGCCATCAGCCTGTCCATCCAGCACACGGGAGAGCCCATGCGGCGGATGATCCTCGACCTCAAGGACCGCCTGCCCGAGGACTGCCTGGTGCTCATCGGGGGCAAGGGCGCCGCCCGCACCCGACGCATCCGGGGGGTGGGCCGGATGCCCGAGCTGGACATGATCTGACGCGCGTCAGTCGACAGGCTCGTGGTGCTCCCACTGCTTCTGGAGACGGTGCAGCAGCAGCCGGAGCTCCAGCAGGAGGGGGCGAGCGGCCAGGAAGCACAGGAAGCCAGCCAGCGGCACGGTCACCTTGAAGCCGATGTGCTTGAAGCCCAGGGCGCCCACCACGCCGCCCGCCAGGAACGAGGCCAGGATGAGGAGCAGGAGGGACAGCTTCTGCCGATCAGCTACGATGCGGGCGCGGCCGTGCCGCTGGTGGACGTTCACGTAGGTGAGGCGGCTCAGCTCGATGCCGATGTCGGTCACGGTGCCCGTGAGGTGGGTGGTCCGCACGGCGGCGCCGGAGATGATGGAGGTCACGGCGTTGTGCATGCCCATGATGAAGCAGAGCAGCATCACGGTGCTGGGCAGGGTGAAGCGGAGCTCCTGCTGCAGGCGGCTCCCCATGAAGCCGAAGACGAGCATGAGGCCCGCCTCCAGGACCAGGGCCAGGGCGTAGCGGCTGCGCATGCGGTGGCGCTGGCCGAAGCTGATGAGGGTGGTGCACAGGAAGGCCCCGGCCAGGAACGAGGTCATCATGGCCAGCGCCGCCAGGGCCGTGACCAGGTCGCCGGCGGCCAGCTCATCGGCCATGGACGAGACCACCCCTGTCATGTGGGAGGTGTAGTGGCTCACGGCCAGGAAGCCACCGGCGTTCACGGCCCCGGCCACAAAGGCCATGGCCCAGGCCAGCTGGCGGTTCAGGCCGCCGGAGCGCAGGGCGCCCTCCCGCACCAGGAGCTTCTCCTGGATCGGCAGGGTGGCCAGGGCCGACTCGATGGCCGACTGCAGCTGGGGTCCGTCCAGGCGGTTCCTCAGCAGCCGCCGGAGGTAGCGGGTCACGATCAGCTGAATGGCGCGGGGAATGCGGCGCATGGGGGCCCGGTCCTGGATCTGTGTTCCAGAGGCTGCTGCCTCCGGGACATCAGCCTGTAGACTAACCCCATGCGCAGGATCATCCTCCTCCACACCGGCGGTACCCTCGGCATGGCCCCCAGCGGTGAGCCAGCCTCCCTGGCCCCGGGGCGCTTCCTCGAGCACCTGCTGGAGCAGGTCCCGGAGCTGGGCCAGCTGGCCCAGCTGTCGGTGGAGGTCCCCTTCAACCAGGACTCCGCCTGCCTGGAGGCCGAGCACATCCAGGTCCTGGCCCGGCGGATCCGCGAGACCAGCCAGGACTTCGATGGGTTTGTCATCATCCACGGCACGGACACCATGGCCTTCTCGGCCTCGGTGCTGGGCTTCCTGCTGGCGGACCTGGGCAAGCCCGTGGTGCTCACGGGCAGCCAGCGCCCCCTGGCTTTCGTGCGCAGCGATGCCCGGAGCAATGTGGTCAACGCCGTGGACCTGGCCTGCCGGGCCATCCCCGAGGTGGGCATCTGCTTCGGCACCCACTGGCTGCGGGGCGTGGCCACGGACAAGCTGAGCGTGGGGCTCTTTGAAGCCTTCCAGAGCCCCAACCTGCCACCCCTGGCGGAGCTCGGCGCCGAGCTCCGCCTGAGCCCCCAGGCCGGGGCCTTCGAGCGCCGGGTGCCAGCGGGCCTCGGTGCGGTGCTGGAGACGGCCATCCACACGGTCAC
Source organism: uncultured Holophagaceae bacterium (assembly GCA_903840385.1). Taxonomy (GTDB): domain Bacteria; phylum Acidobacteriota; class Holophagae; order Holophagales; family Holophagaceae; genus Geothrix. Next base: position 17,279 of record CAIMFT010000011.1, on the reverse strand, counting down.
CCCCCACCCCGGCATGCCCTGGAGCCTCACGCCCCCGGGGGCCCGGGCGGTGCTTATCCAGGCCTTCGGCGCCGGCAACCTGCCCATGGGGCGGCCCGACCTCCGGGCCTTCCTGGCGGACTGTGCGCAGCGCCGCCTGCCGGTGGTGGTGATCTCCCAGTGCCCCCACGGCGGGGTGGACCTCTCGGCCTACGAGCTGGGCCGCCAGGTGGAGGCCCTGGGCGCCCTCTCCGGCGGCCTGCACACCCGCTGGGCCGCCCTGGCCAAGCTGGGCCTGGTGCTGGGTGCCGGCGGCGGCCTCGACGAAGTGCGAGCGGCGTTCAGTGTGTCCTGGGCCGGCGAGCCCATGCCGTCCGGGGCGTGGCCGCAGATCTAGGCATTGCGTTCACGTTCTCCGGGTCTGCCGCAGGCAGACCCGGAGCCGGTAGAATGGAGGTTTCCGGGACCTCACGATGCTAGATGCCAACCTCCTCCGCACTGACCTCGACGCCGTGGCGGCGAGGCTCTCTGAGCGCGGCTACACGCTGGACCGGGCCCTCTACCAGGACCTCGATCGCCGCCGCAAGGTGGCCCTCCAGGAGACCGAAGCCCTGAAGGCCGAGCGCAACCGGGTGAGCGACGAAGTCGGTCGCCTCAAGCGGGCCAAGGAGAACGCCGATCACCTCATCGCCCAGCAGCGGGAGGTGGGGGAGCAGATGAAGGCCCTGGAAGCCACTGAGCGAGAGCTCGAGGCCGCCTTCCGGGACTTCCTGGCGGGCCTCCCGAACCCGCCCCATGCCAGCGTTCCCGCTGGCCGGGACGAGCACGCCAATGTGGAGATCAAGCGCTGGGGCCAGGTGCCGGACATTGCGGCCCCCCGGGACCACGTGGACCTGGGGACGGCCCTGGGCATCCTGGACCTGGACCGCGCCGCCAAGCTCAGCGGGGCGCGCTTCGCTGTCCTCAAGGGCCTGGGCGCACGCCTGGAGCGGGCCCTCATCTCCTTCATGCTGGACCGGCAGACCGCCGCCGGGTACACGGAGATCCTCCCGCCCTACCTGGTGAACGCCGAGAGCATGTACGGCACGGGCCAGCTGCCCAAGTTTGAGCAGGACCTGTTCAAGGTGGCCCACGGCGAGAGCGCCCTCTACCTCATCCCCACGGCGGAGGTGCCCGTCACCAACCTCTACCGCGCCGAGATCCTGCCGGCGGAGAGCCTGCCCCTGCGCCACTGCGCCTTCACCCCCTGCTTCCGCAGCGAGGCCGGCAGCTATGGGCGGGACACCAAGGGCATCATCCGCCAGCACCAGTTCCACAAGGTGGAGCTGGTCACCTTCGCCACGGCGGAAGCGGCAGAGGCAGAGCTGGAGCGGCTCACCGCCGATGCCGAGGCCATCCTGGAGGCCCTGGGCCTGCCCTACCGCCGGGTGCTCCTCTGCACCGGGGACATGGGCTTCAGCAGCCAGAAGACCTACGACCTGGAGGTCTGGCTGCCCTCCCAGAACACCTACCGGGAGATCAGCTCCTGCAGCTGGTTCGGCGACTTCCAGGCCCGGCGCGCCAACATCCGCACCCGGGGCAAGGAGGGCAAGCCGGTCTTTGCCCACACCCTCAACGGCAGCGGCCTCGCCGTGGGCCGCACCTGGGTGGCGGTGCTGGAGAACTACCAGCAGCCCGACGGCAGCATCCGGGTCCCCGAGGTCCTGCAGCCCTTCCTGGGCACCGAGGTGATCCGCTGACCAACCCCCCTCTGCTCCTCGTGGAAGGCCTCGGCCTCCAGAGGGCGGGGCGGTGGGACCTGCGCGAGGTGAGCCTTGCCTTGGCCCCCGGTGCGGCCTGGGCCGTGGCCGGGACCAGTGGGACCGGGAAGACCACGCTCCTGGACCTGGTGCTGGGCCTGGTCGCGCCCACGGAGGGCCGCATCCTGCTGGAGGGCGAGGCCTGGTCTCCTCTGCCGGACCAGGCCCGCCGCAGCCGCCGACCACTCATCCAGGCGGTCCTGCAGGACGCCCGGGCCAGCCTGCCCCCCCACCGGACCGGCTGGGAGCTCCTGGAGGAGCCGCTGGCGGTGTGGGACCGCGGCACCCCGGCCACCCGGCGCGAGGCCGCCGCCCAGATGGCAGCCCGGGTGCACTTCCCAGAGGCCGCCTTGACCGGGCGTCCGGAGGGCTGGTCCGGCGGACTGGCCCAGCGCCTCTGCCTGGGCCGGGCCCTCATGCTGGCGCCGCGTCTGCTGGTGCTGGACGAGCCCTTCTCAGCCCTGGATGGGCCCCTGGCGGGCGCCCTGCGGGACCTGCTGGCTGCGGAGCGGGCCCGGGGCACGGCCCTGCTCCTGGCCACTCACGACCTGCCAGCGGTGGCGGACCTCTGTGAGCACCTGCTGGTGCTGGAGGGGGGGCGGACCGTGGCGCAGGGACGCCTCCAGGCCCTGATCACCGACGGACCTCCGGCGGTGCGGCGCCTCTGGGACGCCTCGCCCCGGCTGCCGCTGGCCTAGTTGTCCAGCTGCACATCCACCGCGCTGTTGTTGACGTAGACCCCACTCAGGTGGCCCCAGAAGCTGCTCAGACCGGGGCGTAGGCGCCCCTGGCGGTCCAGGGACTGCAGCTCGGCGGAGAGCAGCTTCTGCGCCTCGGCAGACTGCACTTCCTGGATGAGGGTGCGGCGGGTCTCGAAGGCCAGGGCCGGTGCGGCCTCGCGGGAGGCGATGCGGGCCACCCACAGCTTGCCATCCTGGGTCCACTGGAAGGGCGTGGTCTGACCCACAGCGGTCTCCAGCAGCGCCTTCCGGATGCCCGGGTGGGAGGCCAGGTCGCGCAGCCCAGAGATGGGTGCGGCAGCCTGGTCCGTGACGGGACCCACGGCCTGGAGGCCACCGGTCTTCAGGGCAGTCTGGGCCTTGCCGAGGGCCTGCTTGCGGGCCTCCTCCAGGCGGTAGGCAGCCAGCACCTTGGTGCGGATTTCCTTAAAGGGCGGGACGGCCTCGGGGAGCTGCTCCTGCACGCGGAAGAGCAGGTGGCGCTCGCCGATGGCGAGGGGCTTGGAGACCTCGCCCACCTTGAGGCGGAAGGCTTCGCTCACCAGCTGGGACAGCTCCGGCAGGCCCTCGGACTGGGCGGAGGGCTCGTTGGCGAAGGGCTGGCTGAGCTGGGCGGGGCTGCCGAGGTTGGTGGCGGCGGCAGCGAGGTCGCCCCCGTTGGCCCGCTTGCCGATCTGCTCCAGGCGCTCCTGGGCACGGCTGCGGAAGCGGGTGTCCGTGATCTCCTTGGCCAGCTGGTCTTTCACGTCCTGGTAGGTGCGCTCCCGGCGACCCTCGAGCTTGATGAGATGGATGCCGAAGGGGGTGCGGATGGGCTGGCTGATCTCGCCGTTCTTGAGGGCGGCGGTGGCGTCGGAGAACTGCTTCACCATGCGGGCCGGGGCAAACCAGCCGAGGTCGCCGCCGTTGCCCTTGGCGCTGGGGTCTTCGCTGAGCTCTTCGGCGGCCTTGCCGAAGTCCTGGCCCTTGACCAGACGCTCGCGGACCAGCTTGGCCTTGCTGGTGGCCTCGGCGGCCTGGGCGTCACCCTCCGCCTTGAAGAGGATGTGGCGGGCCTTGAACTCGGTGTAGTCGGCCTTGCGGGCTTCGTAGGCGGCCTTCACGGCAGCCTCGTCGGCCTGAAGGTCCTTGCCAAAGGCGGCCCGGTCCACGGCCACGTACTGGATCACGCGGCGGGGCGGCTGCAGGAAGCGCTCGCCACCGGCCTTGTGGAAGGGCTCCAGGACGGCATCGCCGGGGTCGGCCACGGCGGCGGGGGTCACCGCCAGGGTGGCCTGCTGGAAGCCGATCTTCTCGTTCTTCAGGCGGTTCTCAACGGTCAGCCAGGCTTCGTCAATGGGCACCTGGAGGGCGGCCTGCTGGACCAGCTTGGTGCGGAGCAGCTCCTCGCGAATGCTGCGCTCCTGGACGGTCGGGTTGAAGCCCGTCTCCTGGAAGATGACCTTCAGCTCGGCGGTGGTCTTGAGGTTGCCCTTGGGGTCCAGGAGCATGGGGTACTGGCGCAGGAAGGCGCGGAGCCGGGCACCGACCTCCTCGTCAGTCACCACCACGTGGTGCCGCTCGGCCAGCTCCTCCATGAGGCGCTGGTTCACCAGATCCCGCAGGGCCTGGGACTGGATGTAGGGCTTCAGGGTCTCGGGGCTGGCCTGCTTCCCATAGCGCTGGAAGAGCTCCTGCATGTGGTCAGCCAGCTCCCGCATGAGGACTTCGCGGCCGTAGACCCGCGCCACCACGGTGTCGGAGCTCACGCCCCCGCCGCTGGGAGCCAGGTAGGCCACCAGGCCCAACAGGACAACCATCATCACCGCCGCCATGGGCGTACGGTTGGATTTGAAGACTTGGCGGAAAGATCGCAGCATGCGGTGCTCCGGAAGACGGACCTCATAGATTACCGCACGAGGCTCCTTGGTTTACACTGGAATGCTGGAGAGGTGGAATGAGCGTCTTGCCCGTGCTTACCTGGGGGGATCCCCGCCTCAAGAAGAACAGCGAGGATGTGGGGGAGTGGACCCCCGAGCTGGAGCAGCTGGTGGCAGATATGCTGGAGACCTCCCTGTATGAGGAGGGCGTGGGCCTTGCCGCACCCCAGGTGGGCGTGAACCTGAACCTGGCGGTCATCGACTGCTCCTGTGGGGAGGACCTCAACCAGCGCATCATCCTCATCAACCCGGAGATCATCGCCGAGGAGGGCCTCCAGACCGGCCCCGAGGGCTGCCTGTCCATCCCCGGGGTCCGGGAGGTGCTGGACCGCCCCCAGAAGGTGACCGTCCGCAATCGGGCGCGGGACGGCTCCTGGCACGAGCTGACCGGGGAGGACCTGCTGGCCCGCGCCTTCTGCCACGAGATCGACCACCTCCGGGGCCGCCTCTTCGTCGAGTACTTTGGTCCCGTGAAGCGCCAGTACCTCCAGAGGAAGTACCAGAAACAGTCCCGAGGCTAGGAGCCACGCCATGTCCCGCATTGCGTTCCTCGGCACCCCCCAGGTGGCGGTCCCGGCCCTCCGGGCCCTGGCCACCGAGGGCATCCAGGTGGTCTTCTGCAATCCGGACCGCCCGGCGGGCCGGGGCCGCCACCTGGAGGCCCCGCCGGTGAAGGGGGCGGCCCTGGAGCTCGGCCTGCCGGTGCATCAGCCCCTGCGGTGGCGCCTCCCGGAGACCCGGGAGCTCTGGGAGTCCCTCGCCATCGACCTGGCCATCGTGGTGGCCTATGGGCACATCCTCCCCTCCTGGATGCTGGACTCCTGCCCCGGGGGCGTGTGGAACCTGCACTTCTCCCTGCTGCCTCGCTGGCGGGGGGCGGCCCCGGTGAACCATGCGCTGCTGGCCGGTGACGAGGAGACGGGCGTGAGCCTGATGCGCCTCACGCCGGGCCTGGATGAAGGCCCGGTGCAGGCGCAGTGCCGCCGGGGCATTGGCCACGGAGACACCGCCGAGGGTCTGCTGGCCGCCCTGGCCGTGGACGCCGCCGACCTCCTGCTGGATCAGCTGCCCCTGCTGCTGAGCGGCACCGCCCGCCCCCTGGAGCAGGACCATGCCCTGGCCACCCTCGCCCCCAAGCTGAGCCGGGAGATGGGCCACCTGGACTGGCAGCGCCCAGCGGCGGACCTCCACCGTCAGGTGCGAGCCCTCTGGCCCTGGCCTGGCACCGAGCTGCAGCTGGAGGGCCAGGCCCTCAAGGTCTGCGGTGTGGGCGCCCTGCGGGCCTGCTACCGCGACCCCGGCCAGCTCATCTGGGGCAAAGAGGGCGCCTGGCTCACCACCGGGGAGGGGGCCCTGGAGCTCACCCACCTGCAGCGGGCCAGCAAGCCCATCCAGCCCGCCCTGCAGGCCCTCCAACCCTGGGGACCCAGCGGCGCCCGCAGCGTGGGGTAATGGGGCTCTTCATTAATTAGAAAAAGTGATCACCGCCAAGACGCCAAGGACGCCAAGCCGTGTCGTCACAACCCGCACGGGTCCGCCCGCGGGGCCATGCATTTCTTGGCGTTCTTGGCGCCTTGGCGGTGAAGCGTTTTACCTTAATCCTGCTTGCCCGTTCACCTGACCCGGGGCGGCGCTAGGCCAGGCGGGCGGCGACGTCGCGGTAGTCGGGGTCGAGGGCGTGGACGCTCTGGAAGGCTTCCGTCGCCAGGTCGGCCTGGCCCTGCTGGAGGTAGATCTCGGCCAGGTCATAGCGCAGGCCGACGCTGTCTTCCGGCGGGAAGCCCGGCGCCTCGATGCCCTGACGGAGCCAGGCCACGGCTGCGTCCAGGTCGCCCCGGGCCTGCTCGCAGATGCTGAGCATGGAGCAGCACTCCAGGGTGCGCTCCGGGTCCCCCATGGCCACCCGGAACTCCTCGATGGCGGGGTCGATGAGCATCATCTCCTTGTAGGCGATGCCCAGGTTGTAGTGGGTGTCGTAGTCGTCGCCCTGGACCTGCTTCTCCACACCTTCCCGGAAGGCGCTGAAGAGCTCGTCCACGGTCTGGATCTTCTCCACCACATGGGTGGCGTCGTGCATCTCCTCGCCCTCGCCAGCGTCCAGGAGGGCGGTGCCCAGCACGTCGGTGAGGTCAAAGAAGGAGTTGGCGAAGTCCGCTTCCTGGAGGGCTTCCTCCCGGACCTGGTGGCCCAGCTTGTCCAGGGCGGCTTGCGCCCGCTCCAGGCGAGCTGCCAGCTCCGGCTGGCCAGGGAACTGCTTGAGCGCCGCCTCGATCTCCAGCTTGGCCTCTTCCGGGCTCCCATAGTCCAGCTGGAAGTCGATGTCCCCCAGGAGGCTCTCCACCTCGGGCGGGGTGACCAGGGTCGGGGGCGGAGCCTCCGGAGCCAGCTCGGCAACCGGGGGGTCCAGGGTGGGGGCAGGCTCCAGCTCAAGGGCGGGCACCGGCTCGGGCTCAAGGGCAGGCAGCATCTCGGGCTCGGGCGCCAGCTCAAGGGCAGGCAGCGGCTCGGGCTCGGGCGCCAGCTCGAAGACACGCTCCTGCTCCGGCAGGGCGTTTATCGCGTCGATGGTCTCCGGCGCCAGGAGCTGGGTGGGCATCGGTGGCAGGGGGGCGGTGAGCAGGGATGGGGGCAGGACCCCATCCGAGGGCGGCTCCTGGGGCACCGGCTCCAGCCAGTCCAGGGACTCCGGTGGCAGCGCGAAGAGGTCCGGGATGTCCGCATCCACCTCCACGCCAGGATCCGGCAGCAGGGGGAGTCCGACACCCAGGGCAATGGGGTCCAGAGGTGCCAGGTCCGGGGATGGGGCCGACTGGTGGAAGGGGTCGCCCTCGCCCTTTGGAACCATGGCCCCGAAGGCCGGGGGTGGCACGCCAGCTTCCGGCAGGCCGAGGGTCCGGCGGTGGATGCGGGTCGAGCCCGGGAACAGCACGTCCGCCTGGTCCAGCAGGTGGGAAGCCTCCAGCTTCTTGCCCGCCTGGGCGAGGGCCTGGGCGCTCTGCACGTACTGCATCTGCACCTGCGTGAGGCGGCCCGTGAAGCGGTGCACGGAGGCGATGGCCTCGATGATGGTGAGGTCCTCCGGGTCCAGCTCCAGGGCCCGCCGATAGGTCTCTACCGCCCGCTCGGGACTGCCACCCCGCATGAGGGCTTCTGCCTCGCGGGAGATCTGCTCGATCCGCATGCGCCGCAGGGGATCCACCTCGGTGCCCACGCCGTGGCGGATGATGTCGGGTGCGCCCACCCGGTCAAAGCTGGGGACGCCACCCACAGGACGGGGCGCCGCAATGCCGGCGTTCGGGACCACCCCCATGCCCTGCAGCTGAGTGGCCAGGCGGTCGGTCAGGGCGGCATCCCCTTCCTGGGCGGCCAGCCCGAAGGCGTTCTGGAGGGCATTCACCTGCTCCATCCGGTTGCCACTCTGGTGGGCCAGCTCCGCCAGGAGGATAAAGGCCTCGGTTCCCAGGGCATCCTTCAAGGCCGACCGCAGGCAGTTGGCGACAGTGTCCCCGCCACCGCGGCGCGCCAGCTCCCGAGCGATGGGAGCGAAGAGCCGCAGGCCTTCCTCGGCCCGATCAGCCTGCGCCAGGTTGCGCAGGGCCTTCTCGCACAGGGGCAGGGACTTCTCGGGCAGCTGCGCCACCTGGGCCAGGGCCTCCAAGGCCCGCTCGGGATGGCCGCTCCGCAGCTCGATCTCCGCCAGGGCCTCCAGCAGCTCCGGGTCCCGGGGGTTGGCTTCCAGGCCTTCCCGCAGGTGCAGAGCCGCCGCCCCATAGTCGCCTTGGATCACCCCCAGGCGGCTCTGGGTGAGAAAGACCTGGGGGGTGGAGATCATCGCCTTGGCCCGGTCCAGGATCTGGCCGGCCTCCAGGGGCATCTGCTCCATGGCCAGGGACTCGGCTACCTCCAGGTAGATCCCGGCGGCACGGTCCTTGAGACCCTCCTTGTTGTAGAGGTCCGCCAGGCGCACCTTCATCTTCAGGTTCTTGGGGTCCAGGTCGACGACCTTGTTGAACTCCTCCAGGGCCCGCTTGATGAGGCCCTTCTTCTGGAAGTGCTCGGCCACCTGCAGATGCACCCGGACCGCATCGGCCGGGCGGTTCATCTGGCGGTAGAGGTCCGCCAGGCGCTGGGCTGCATCCAGGTCCTCCGGGGCGTTCCGCACCACTTTCTGGAAGATGGCGGCGGCCCGGGCATGGAAGCCGTCCCGCTCGTAGGCGGAGGCCAGCCGCTTGTGGATCTCGACCCCCTCCTTCACCCGACCCACCTGGACACAGAGGTCGCCCACCTGGTTCAGGGTGTTGAAGTCCCGGGGGCTGTCCTCGACGAGCTTCTGGAACTCCTCGATGGCTCGCTCGATCCTGCCCGCCGTCAGAAGCCGGTCGGCCTCTTTTTTCACTCTGACGCGATCAATGGCCATTCGGCAGCCTCGGGTGTCTGGCGGGGGTTCACAAGTGTAGGCGGGGCCTGGGCGTCTGGCTACCGGAAGTGCCCGCCGGTGAAGCTGTGCGGGAGTAGCTCCTCCAGCCGGTGCAGGGTCCGGGTCCCGCGGTTGGCCAGCAGGACCGGCAGGGTCCCGGCGAACTCCACCAGGGCCTGGCGGCAGGCTCCGCAGGGCGGGGTGAGCTCGGCCACGTCGGTCACCACCACAGCGGCCACCAGACCGCCCGGGGCCAGGCCTGCTGCCACTGCGGCGCTGAGGGCGCCCCGCTCGGCGCAGAGGGTGACGGGATAGGCGGCATTCTCGACGTTGCACCCGGCAAAGATCTCGCCGGTCGTCGTCAGGAGGGCGGCGCCCACCTGGAAGTGGCTGTAGGGTGCATGGGCATGGTCCCGGGCGCGCCAGGCGGCCTCGAGCAGGGGTGTCCAGTCCGGGGACTGGGGATCGTCGAACACGGAAGCCTCCAGACCTTTAGCTTATCGGAGGTTCGGCGCTGAGCCTGATTCCGGTCCCCCCTCACCCTGCACCAGGGCCAGAGCCTGCCAGCAGGCGGGTGCCCCCCGCACCGCCCGGAGGCCCCCGGCCCCGGCCAGCTCCAGGCGGACCTCCCGCCGCTGGATGCGGGCCTGGAGCACCGCGCCAGACAGGCGCTCCAGCTCGGCCTCAAAGGCCGGTCCCGGAGCCCAGGCTCCCAGGTCCAGCCGCAGCTCCAGACCGGCCGGGCGGTCTTCTTCGAAGGTGCGGACCCAGGGCTGCCCCCGCTGGGCGGTCCGCTTCCAGTGCATGCGTCCCGGGGGATCGCCCCGCCGGAGGGGGCGGGTCCCCAAGGGGGCACCGGTGCCCTCCCGGTCCTGGGCGCGCTGACCTTCCCCCCGCCAGGCCCCGGGCCGCAGCGAACCCACGCGGGGGTGGGGGAAGACCAGGAGGGGCTGGTCCAGTGGAAGGAAGCGGGACTTCTCCACCAGGCCGAAGGGAAACCGGGTGCGGAGCTCCAGGGAGCGGAGCGTGAGCCAGCCCCGGCGTCCAGGCCGGGCCTGGAGGACCACGGTGGCCTCCCCATCCAACCCGGCGGCCCCCAGGAAGCCGGGGTCCACCCGGGTGTCCTCCAGATCAAGGTGCAGCTCCAGGCCCCGGAGCCGGCCCCCGCCACTGTCTCGCAGACTGAGGCGGAGGCCGCCCCGGGAGCGGGCGAAGAGGCTGCCCTCCGGCACCTCCACCACCCGCAGACCCTGCAGGGCCCGTCGGCTGAGGATCCCGGACACCAGAAATAGGCCCAGCATGATGGAGAAGACCAGGTAGAGCAGGTTGTTCCCTGTGTTTACCGAGAACGCCCCCACCGCCAGCAGGGCCAGGAGGTACTGGAGCCCCAGCCCTGTGAGGGACAGCCGCAGGCGTCGGTCGTTCCAGAGCCGCATGGCCACATCGCTCCGAGGGGGTTCCAGGACAGGGGAGGAGAGCCGAAGGGTAGCAGGAGGGGGCCCTGGGGCGCCCCGGGGGAGAGTGGCCCTCCTGTTAGGATGGACCTTCTCCCCAAGGCCGCCATGCTGACCCGACTCTTTCGCACCAAGTCCCTGGAGCAGCTTCAGGCCAGCGCCGAGGAGCCCGAGCACCAGCTGAAGAAGGGCCTGGGGGTCTTCGACCTCACCATGTTCGGCATTGGCGCCATCATCGGCGCCGGCATCTTCAGCTCCATTGGCACCGCCGCCGCCGGCAACGCCGCCGACGGCCGCCTGCCCGCCGGGCCCGCCCTGGTCATCAGCATCCTGGTGGTGGCCCTCATCTGCGGCTTCACGGCCCTGGCCTATGCCGAGATGGCCTCCATGATCCCGGTGTCCGGCAGCGCCTACACCTACGCCTACGCCACCCTGGGCGAGCTCATGGCCTGGATCATCGGCTGGGACCTGCTGCTGGAGTACGCCATCTCCAATGTGGCCGTGGCCATCTCCTGGGGCGACTATGCCCGCAGCTTCCTGTCCACGGTGTTCCATGTGGAGATCCCAGGCTGGCTGGGCATGGACCTGCGGGGTGCCATGAAGCTGGTGCAGGGGGTTCCAGCCATGGACCTCGGTGCCAAGGTGCAGGCCCTGGCCCAGGCCAAGGTGGGCCTCATCAACGGCGCCACGGTCTTCGCCAACTGGGACGTGGTGAAGGCTGCGCCCACCCTGGGTGGCTACCCCGTCACCATCAACCTGCTGGCGGTGGTCATCACCGGCCTGATCACCTGGCTCTGCTACATCGGCATCAAGGAGAGCGCACGGGTGAACAGCGTCATGGTGATCATCAAGGTGATCATCCTGCTGGCGGTGGTGGGCCTGGGCGTCCGCTTCATCCAGCCCAGCAACTGGCACCCCTTCGTGCCCCACGGCTGGCCCGGCATCCAGTCCGGCGCCGCCATCATCTTCTTCGCCTTCATCGGGTTCGACGCCGTCAGCACCACCGCCGAGGAGTGCCGCAACCCCGGGCGGGACCTGCCCCGGGGCATCCTCTGGTCCCTGGTGATCTGCACCGTGATCTACGCCGCCGTGGCCCTGGTGGTGACGGGGATGCTCCACTACACCCGCCTGGGTGGCATCGCCGATCCCCTGGCCTTCATCTTCACCGAGCACAAGATGGGTGGCATTGCGGCGGTCATCAGCTTTGGCGCCGTCATCGCCACCACCGCCGCCCTGCTGGTCTACCAGGTGGGCCAGCCCCGCATCTTCATGAGCATGAGCCGGGACGGCCTCCTCGCGCCCTGGTTCGGGAAGGTCCACCCCCGCTTCAAGACGCCCTCCCACGCCACCCTGCTGACCGGGGTCCTGGTGGCTGTCCCCGCCGCCCTGCTCAACATCGACGAGGTGGTGGAGCTGGCGAACATCGGCACCCTCTTCGCTTTCGTGATCGTCTGTGCCGCCGTGCTGATCCTGCGCTACCGCCGACCCGAGGCGCCCCGGAAGTTCGTGATGCCCTTCGCCTGGGTCATCGCCCCCCTCGCCATCCTGGGCTGCTTCTGGATCGCCCGGGGCCTGCCCGCGGTCACCTGGTATCGCTTCTTTGCCTGGCTGGGCCTCGGCCTGCTGGTCTACGCCCTCTACGGGGCGCGGAAGAGCCGCCTGAGCTCCGCTGCCACGCCCTCCTAGCGGCGGAGTCGCTCATGTTTACCGGACTCATCAGACACCTGGGAACCCTGGAAGCCCGCACCTCCCGGTCGGGCGGCGCCCGCCTGCGCATCGCCGCCCCGGCCGACCTGCTGGCCCGCGCTGAGCTGGGCTCCAGCATCGCCGTGAACGGCGCCTGCCTCACCAGCGTGGCGGCGGACGGCCGCGCCTGGGAGGCGGATCTCAGCGAAGAGACCCTCGCCAAGACCACCCTGGGCCGCCTCTCTCTGAGCGCCACCCTGCACCTGGAGCCGGCGCTGCGCGTGGGTGATCCCCTGGACGGCCACCTGGTGGCGGGCCACGTGGACGGCGTGGGCCACCTGCTGGAGCGCCCCACGGGCGAAGGCCTCTGGCGCTTCGCCATGCCCGCCGAGCTGGCCCCCATGACCGCACCGAAGGGATCGATCGCCGTGGATGGCATCTCCCTGACGGTGGTGGACTGCGGCCCCGACTGGTTCACCGTGGCCCTCATCCCGGAGACCGTCACCCGCACAGCGCTGCAGACCATGCGCCCCGGTGCCCCCGTGAACCTGGAGGCCGACCCCATCGGCCGCTTCGTGGCCCGCGCCCTGGCCCTGCGCAGCACCGACGAGAAGCTGACCCGCTTCGCCCAGGGCGGCTGGGGGCACTAGGCCGGGGAGCTCTCGCCAGCCGCAGAGTAAGGGCCTATCTGCGCCATCTGCGTCATCTGCGGTTCCGTCTTTGAGTCAGCCCCTAGGCGCCCACAGGGTGTCGGGTACGCCGGCCACGGCGTTCTCGGCGCGGGCCAAGGCGAAGAGCCAGTCGCTGAGGCGGTTCAGGTAGGCCACCACCGCCGGGTCGATGGCTTCCGCCTCGGCCAGGGCCACCGCCTCGCGCTCGGCGCGCCGGCAGACCGTGCGGGCCAGGTGGGCATACGCAGAGCCCGGGGTGCCGCCGGGTAGCACAAAGGCCGTCATGGGCGGCGCCAGGGCGGTGAGGCGATCGATGTCTAACTCCATGGCCGCCAGCTCCCAGGTGGGGCGGCTCATGTGGGCCCCCAACAGGTCCTGCTTGGCGGCGGGCGTGGCGAGGATGGCCCCCAGCACGAAGAGGTCGTGCTGGAGGCGCTGCAGGCAGGCCTCATCGGCGCAGGCGGGGGTCGCATGGAGGCGCAGGACCCCCAGGACACTGTTCAGCTCATCCAGGGTGCCGTAGGCGGCCAGCCGCAGGTTGGACTTGCTCACCCGGTCCCCCCCGAAGAGCCCGGAGGAGCCGTCATCGCCGGTGCGCGTGTAGAGCTTCATGGGGACCTCGCTTCGATGGCTACAGCAACGACTGCACGAGACACCGCAAGCCCACTTTACGATGACTCGGGGAAGGTGTCCCGGCTGATGGCCTTGCCACCTGCCCTCAGGCCCACCCCAGCGCGGGGTAGGATGGAGGGCGATGACGGGCGACAGCCCTCCAGGGGGTTCCATGCAGGTGCGCTGCGAGCAGATCGCCACAGACTTGAAGCCGCTGTTCCCCCAGACCCGGGGGGACCTGCAGACCCTCGTCCAGCGGGCTGTGCCCCCGGAACGGGGCGATGCCCAGTCCCTGGTCTTCGCCGCCGATGCGGCCATGCTCCAGACCGCCCTGGCGGCGGGAGCCGGGGCCATCGTGCTGCCCCTCAAGCTGGAGGGCCTGATCCCTGCGGGTGCCACCCCGACCTTCCTGCTCACACCGGCCCTGAAGCTGGCCATGGCCCAGGTCCTGCAGCGCTACTTCGACGAGGCCCGAGCCAAGTTCGGGCCGGTGCCCACCGTGGATCCCAGGGCCTTCGTGGCCCCGGATGCCGTGCTGGGCGAGGGGGTGGGCATCGCCGCAGGGGCCTTCGTGGGCCGCCGGGTGGTCATCGGCCCAGGGTCCCTGATTGGCCCGGGCTGCGTCCTCGAGGACGACGCCCGCATTGGTGCGAACACGCTGCTCCATGCCCTGGTCTTCGTGGGCCAGCGCTGCCAGGTGGGCGACCGCTGCGAGATCCACCCCCACACCACCCTGGGCAGCGACGGCTACGCCTACGCCCAGGATGAGGCAGGGCACCACCACAAGGTCCCCCAGCTGGGCAGCGTGGTGGTGGAGGACGATGTGGAGATCCAGGCCAACTGCGCCATCGATCGCGCCGCCTTCGACGAGACCCGCATCGGCCAGGGCACCAAGATCGACAACCTCTGCCACATCGCCCACAACTGCCGCATCGGGAAGCATGTGCTGCTCACGGGCGGCTTCTTCGTGGCGGGCTCCAGCACCGTGGGCGACCACTGTGCCACCGGGGGTCGAACCACCCTCACGGACCACGTCAACGTCTGTGCCGGCGTGCAGCTGGGCGGCCTCAGCGCCGTCACCAAGGATGTCACCGTGCCCGGCGTCTACAGCGGCTATCCCCTGCAGCCCATCAAGAACTTCCTGCGCACCACCAGCACCCTGGCCCACCTCCCCGACATGCGCCGCCGCCTGGCCGATCTGGAAGCCAAGCTCCAGCGCCTCGAAGCCGCCGCTGGCACCACCCCAGGCACGAAGGACAAAAGCTAGATCCACAGATTCCACAGATTCCGCTGAAGGCTTTTTGTGCCCTTTGTGTTCTTTGTGGTTAATCGCTTTTTGGCTTTTCTCTGCGGTTTCCTGTTTTCGATCCGGCGAGAAGGCTAGGCCCCGCCGCGCGCCCGGCTCCAGGCGGCGGTGTCGGCGCGCCAGTCCTTCAAGGCGGACTGGCCCCCGGCATCGAGGATGCCCCGGGCCTCGGCTTCGGCTGCCAGCACCTCGAAGGAGCTGAGCACAGAGAGGCCCACGGCCGCATCCCGGAAGGCCGCCTCGGCCTGGGGCAGGCCATAGCTGAAGAGGGCGAGCACCACGGGCACCTCGGCGCCCTCGGCCCGCAGGGCATCTGCACACCTCAGGCTGGACATGCCGGTGGAGATGAGGTCCTCGATGAGCACCACGCAGTGGCCCTTGGCCAGGGGCCCTTCCACCTGACGGCCCATGCCGTGGTTCTTGGGGGTGGGTCGCACATAGGCCATGGGCAACTGCATGCGGTCAGCCACCATGGCCGCCCAGGGCACCCCGGCCGTGGCCGCCCCGGCAATGAGCGTGGGCTGGTGAGCCATCGCCCCCTGCACCAGCGCTGCCACGATCTGGCCGCGCACCTCCGGGTGCCCCAGCAGCTGCCGGTTGTCGCAGTAGATCGGCGACTTTAAACCACTCGCCCAAGTGAACGGCGCCAGCGGCTGCAGCCGCACCGCACCCACCTCCAACAAACAAGCCGCAAGATCACGCGCAGAGAGTGTCGTCGACATGGGCTACCCCTTCACCACGATGCTCACCAGCTTGCCGCCGGGCGGCAGGACGACCTTGATGATCTCTTTGCCGGCCAGGTGGGACTGGGCCTCGGGGCAGGCCAGGGCGGCGCTGCGGCGGTCTTCTTCGGTGGCCGAGGCCGGCACGGTGACGCGGCCGCGGACCTTGCCGTTCACCTGCACCACCACCAGCACCTCGTCCGCCTGCAGCAGCGCGGGGTCGGCGGCGGGCCAGGTGGCCTTCATGCAGAGGCCCTCATGGCCCAGCTGGTTCCAGAGCTGCTCGGCGAGGTGCGGCGCCACGGGCGACATCATGCGCACGAAGGCGTCCAGGGCGTGCTGCAGGACGGCGCCGCGGTGGGGGGCCGAGGCAGGCAGATCCGCCAGGGCATTGGAGAGCTCCATGAGACCCGAGACCACGGTGTTGAACTGGTAGCGCCGCTCCAGGTCATCCGTGAGGCGGGCGATGGTCTGGTTCAGCTTGATGAGGAGGGTCTTCTCCTCGGCGCTGAGCTGGTCCTTGGCGGGCAATGGGTCGGCGCAGACGCCGTGGTCATCCACCATGCGGGACACGCGCTTGAGGAAGCGGGTAGCCCCCTCGATGCCCTCGAAGCCCGTCCAGTCGATCTCCTTCTCGATGGGCGCCGCGAAGATCATGAACAACCGCAGGGCATCGGCCCCATAGCGGGAGATCACCGCGTCGGGGTCCACGATGTTGCCCTTGGACTTGCTCATCTTCGAGCCGTCCTTCAGCACCATGCCCTGGCAGATGAGCTTCTGGAACGGCTCGGGGCCGCTGGCCAGGCCCAGGTCCCGCAGGACCTTGTAGAAGTAGCGGGCGTAGATGAGGTGCATGGTGGCGTGCTCGATGCCACCGACGTAGAGGTCCACGGGACTCCAGGCGTCGCACTCAGCCTTGGCGAAGGGCAGCTCCGTGTTGGCGGGATCCAGGTAGCGCAGCCAGTACCAGCTGCTGTCCACGAAGGTGTCCATCGTGTCCGTCTCGCGCCGGGCAGCCTTGCCACAGCTTGGACACTGCGTGTCCAAGAAGGAAGGACAAGTCGTCAAGGGAGAGGGGCCAACGCCGTGGAAGGCCACATCCTCGGGGAGGCGCACGGGCAGGTTCTCGGGCTTCTCGGGGACCACGCCACAGGTGTCGCAGTGCACCGTCGGAATGGGTGTGCCCCAGTAGCGCTGGCGGCTGAGCCCCCAGTCCTTCAGCTTGTAGGTGGTGGTGCGCTCGGCGCGGTCGCCCAGCTTGGCGATCATGGCCGTGACAGCCTCCTCGCTCTTCAGGCCCGTGAACTCGCCGCTGTTCACCAGGGTGCCCAGGTCCCAGGCGGACTCGGACTCGATGACCTTGGGGATGGCCAGGCCGTACTTCTGGGCGAACTCGAAGTCGCGCTCATCGTGAGCAGGCACGCCCATGACCGCGCCGGTGCCGTAGTCCATGAGCACGTAGTTGGCCGCAAAGACCGGGACCTTCTCGCCGGTGAAGGGATGGATGGCCGAGACGGCGGAGCGGTGGCCCAGCTTCTCGTCGCTGGTGAGGCGCTCCTCGCGGCTCAGGGCCGCCACCTGGTCGCAGAAGGCCTTCAGGGCGGGATCCGTCTGGGCGGCCTGCTCGATGACCGGGTGCTCGGTGCTGAGGGCCATGAAGGTCACGCCGCAGAGGGTGTCCAGGCGGGTGGTGAACACCTCCACCTGCTCGCCCGTGTCCAGGTCGAAGGCCATGCGGGCCCCCTCGGAGCGGCCGATCCAGTGGCGCTGCATGGTCTTTACGTTCTCGGGCCAGTCCAGGCCGTCCAGGCAGGCCAGCAGCTCATCGGCGTACTTGGTGGTCTGGAAGAAGTACTGCTCCAGGGGCTTCTGGGTGACCGGATGGCCCGTGCGCTCGTCCTTGCCGTCCACCACCTGCTCGTTGGCCAGCACGGTGCCCAGGGCCTCGCACCAGTTCACGGTGCGGTTGGCGCG
>CAIMFT010000010.1 GCA_903840385.1 uncultured Holophagaceae bacterium | reverse complement strand
GTCCCAGACCATGCGCAGTCAGTGAGCGGCGTTTTGCATCGCCTTGCCAACTTCGTTGGCGCCCTGCGCCGCGCCACTTTGCGGCACGCTGTCGCCGGTGCGGTCAGTCACCTGCGCCAGCTGTTCGGCCAGCCGCTCTGGCGCGTTCGCATCGGTGCCGATCCAGACACCACTGGTCATGGTGATGTGAGCCGCCTCGAAAGTGCCGGCGCCAGCGCACAGTGTGGTGCGGGTCGGGGCATCCTTTGACACCAGCACCAGCATGGCTGGCACCACGGCTTCCGGTTGCAAGGCATCGAGCACGGCCTGCGGCATCAGACCCTCGGTCATGCGGGTGGCAGCGGTCGGCGCCAGGCAGTTGACGCGGATGTCGTTCTTGGCGCCTTCGAGTGCCAGGGTCTGCATCAGGCCGACCAGCGCCAGCTTGGCTGCACCATAGTTGGTTTGGCCGAAATTGCCAAACAGGCCGGTGGAGGAGGTGGTCATCAGGATGCGGCCGTACTTCTGCGCATTCATGATGGGCCAGACCGCCTTGTTGCAATGCACGGCGCCCATCAGGTGCACCTGCAGCACCAGTTCAAAATCGGCCAGTTCCATCTTGGCAAAAGTCTTGTCACGCAGGATGCCGGCGTTGTTGACCAGAATGTCAACGCGGCCCCAGGCCGTCATGGCCTGTTGCACCATGGCTTGCACGGCTGCAAAATCCGTCACCGAAGCGCCGTTGGCAAGCGCTTCGCCGCCAGCGGCGCGAATCTCTGCAGCCACTGCTTCGGCAGCGCTGACCGAGCCACCGGAGCCGTCACGTGCTCCGCCCAGGTCGTTGACCAGTACCTTGGCGCCGCGCGCAGCCAGCGCCAGCGCATGGGCGCGACCGAGGCCGCCGCCGGCGCCGGTCACGATGGCCACCTGGCCTTTGAAATCAATTGTCATAGCTATTTCCTTTGATGTAAAACCTTGGCTACCGGGTTGTGACGCAGCCGGAACGCATCGGGCATGCCGGAGCCCAGCAGCGGCCGCAGATAGAGCCGAAACGCGTCGGTAACATCGGTGCCACTGGCAGTGATGAATTCATCCTCCATGACACGCGTCTTGCCCGCTACGGCGTCGAGTTCCAGCAATTCGTAGTCAACCGAGTAAAAACCGGTGCGCTTGATGGCGACCGAGCCATTGCGACTGCCCCACATGGCAAACTGCACAGCCTTTTCTCCAACCTCACGCGCTTCGCGCTGATCGACATCGGAG
Source organism: uncultured Holophagaceae bacterium (assembly GCA_903840385.1). Taxonomy (GTDB): domain Bacteria; phylum Acidobacteriota; class Holophagae; order Holophagales; family Holophagaceae; genus Geothrix. Next base: position 371 of record CAIMFT010000010.1, on the reverse strand, counting down.
ACACAGCCGATGAATGATCTCTGCAGGTAACCAAAGGTGTCGCCGCGCACGCGCTTGATCTTGAGCTTGGACTTGATCTCCTCGCACAGCAGATCGGCCAGCGCCCCGTTGCCCGACAGTTGCACATTGCCGTGCGCATCGTGCTCCAGGTCTTTCGCCAGCAGTGCTGCAATGGCGGTGCCGCTGGCATCGTGGATACCTTCCGAAACCGCAATCACGCAGCGACCGTAGCGCTCGTAAACCGCTTTCACATCGGCGAGGAATTTCTCCAGCACAAAGGTGCGCTCCGGCAGGTAAATCAAATGCGGTCCGTCATCCGGAAACTTCTTGCCCAAGGCTGATGCTGCCGTCAGAAAGCCGGCATGGCGACC
>CAIMFT010000009.1 GCA_903840385.1 uncultured Holophagaceae bacterium | reverse complement strand
TGGCTGGTGCGGGCAGGCCTGATCTGCCTGGGGGTCGGGTCCCTCCTGGGCACCCACGTCATGCCCATCAACAAGAACCTCTGGACCCCGACCTATGTGATCTTCACCTCCGGTTGGTCCCTGGTGACCCTGGGCGTCTTCCACTGGGCCCTGGATGAGTCCCCGGCGGTGTTCCGGGCTCTGGCTCGCAAGGCCTGCCTGCCCCTCACGATCTACGGCATGAATGCGCTGTTCCTATTCGTGCTCTCCGGCGTGATTGGCCGTGTGCTCCAGACCGTCCGGGTGGGTGCCCCGACGCCAATCCCCCTCAAGGCGGCGCTCTTTGGCGTGCTCGCGGCCCTGCCCCTGGCTCCGGCGGATGCATCGCTGCTCTTTGCCGTGCTCTTCGACCTGGCCCTCTTTGGGGTGGCCTGGGTGATGTGGAGGAACCGATGGTTCGTGAAGGTCTGAGGAGCCTCCTGGCGGCCCTGGCCCTGGGGGTGCTGCTCGCGTGCGGCATCCCTCCCAGCCCCACCGCCGGTCCGGTCCGCTCGGTCCTGCCCCCGGCGGCGCCCCGGGAGTTCCGCGCCGCCTGGGTGGCCACGGTCGCCAACATCGACTGGCCCAGTGCCCGGGGGCTCCCGGTGGCGGCGCAGCAGGCCGAGGCCCGGGCCCTCATCAATCGGGCCCGGACGCTGGGTCTCAACGCCATCATCCTGCAGGTGCGGCCGGCGGCGGACGCCCTCTATGCCTCCGATCTGGAGCCCTGGTCGGAGTACCTCACGGGCACCCAGGGGCGGGCTCCGCAGCCCTTCTACGATCCCCTGGCCTTCTGGGTGGAGGAGGCCCACCGGGCTGGCCTGGAGCTGCACGCCTGGTTCAACCCCTACCGGGCCCGGCACGAGACGGCCCGCTCGCCCCTGGCCACCAGCCACCTGGCCACCGCCCGGCCGGAGCTGGTGCGCACCTATGGGAATCAGCTGTGGCTGGACCCCTCGGTCCCGGAGGCCGCCGAGCACGTGGTGCGGGTCCTGCTGGATGTGGTGCGCCGCTACGACATCGACGGCGTGCATGTGGACGACTACTTCTACCCCTACCCCATCAAGGACGCCGCCGGCCTCCGGGTGGACTTCCCCGATGAGGGTCCCTGGCAGGCGTACCTGGCTGGGGGTGGCAGCCTCGCCCGAGCCGACTGGCGCCGCGCCCAGGTGAACGGCCTCATCGAGCGCCTGGCCCGGGAGGTCCACCGCACCAAGGCCCATGTGCGCATCGGGGTGAGCCCCTTCGGCCTGGGGCGGCCGGACCGGCGACCCACTGGCGTGGCGGGCTTCAGCCAGTACGACGACCTCTACGCTGATGCCGAGCGCTGGCTGGCGGAGGGCTGGGTGGACTACCTGATGCCGCAGCTCTACTGGAAGCGCGAGGCGCCGGAGCAGCCCTTCGCCCCGCTCCTGGACTACTGGCGCAGCCAGAATCCGCTGGGCCGCCACGTGTGGCCGGGCCTGTTCACCAGCCGCACTTCCCAGGTGGACCTGCCCTGGCCCGCCGAGGAGATCGTCGGCCAGATCCACCTCGCCCGCAGTGGCACCGGCGCCCCCGGCCATGCCCACTTCAGCCTGATTGCGCTGAAGAAGGACCCCGGCGGCCTCGGAGCCCTGCTCCAGGCCACCTATGGCGGACCGGCCCTGGTGCCGGTGGCCTCCTGGCTGGGAGGCACCCCGCCCGCCGTGCCCTCGGTGCGCCTGCGCCGGGCCCCGGCTGGGGCGACGGTGCGGGTGGAAGGTCCCGCGCCCCGGCTGCTGGCCCTCTGGGCGCACTACGGTCCTGAGTGGCGCTTCTTCACCCTGCCCGGCAGTGGGGGCCTGCTGCCCGCCAGCTACGAGGGACAGCCCCTCGGCGCCGTCCTGGTCTCCGCCGTGGACCGCATGGGTCTGGAAAGCCCGCGTGTGACCGCTGCAGATGAGCGAGACTGAGGGATGGGAGCAGGCATGTCGGCATCAACCCGCGCACCCGAGTCACCCCTTGCCCTGGGCATCGATGCCGGGGGCACGGAGACCCGCTGGGCCCTGGCTGGGCCGGGGGGCGTGTTTGTGGCCGAGGGCGCGGTGGGGGGCTTCAGTGCCCTAGAGGCCCAGGGGCTGGGGCGGGCCCGGGTGGCGCAGCTCCTGGCGGAGCTGGCCCAGGCGGTGCTGGTCCATGGCCGGCCCCTGCGAGTCCATGCTGGACTGACCGGGCTGGGGCCTGCAGGGCAGGGCCTCGCCCGCCTCATTGCCGACCCCCTGGGCCTGCTGCCAGAGGTCGTCAGCCTCGGCAGTGACATCGAGACCGCCTACCTGGACCTCTTCACCCCCGGCGAGGGCTATCTGGTCTATGCGGGCACCGGCTCCGTGGCTGCCTTCCTGGACGCTGAGGGCAACCTGCATCGGGCCGGAGGCCGAGGGGTCATCATCGATGACGGCGGCGGCGGCTTCTGGATTGCGCGGGAGGCCCTGCGCCAGGTCTGGCGCGCCGAGGACGAGCGGCCGGGCTGCGGCGCCGAGTCGCCCCTGGCCCAGGAGCTCTTCGCCCTGGTGGGGGGTGCGGACTGGGACCACACGCGCCAGGCCGTGTATGGTGGCACCCGGGGCGACATCGGCCGCCTGGCCCTGGCGGTGGCCCGCGCCGCCGACCGCGACCCGGCAGCTGGCGCCATCCTGGCTGCGGCGGGCCGGGAGCTGGCCCGCCTAGCCTGCGCCCTCATCGACCGCTACGGTCCACGCCCCGTGGCCCTCAGCGGCCGGGCGGCCAGCCTGCATCCCCTGATAGCTGCCACCCTGGCGGAAGGCCTGCCCGCCGGGATTGCCTTCGCTGTGCGCACCGGTCACGGCGAGCATGCCGCCGCCCGCATCGCTTTGGCCGCCAGCGAGAGGGACCTCCCCCCTACCCAGGACCCCCAGCCATGACCCGAACCCTCTCCTGCCTTCTGCTGCTCCTGGCCGCCCTCGGCTGCCACCAGGCGCCCGTCTACGACCAGACCTACCGGGCCAAGAGCTACGACAGCCGCGCCCAGTTCCTCATCCTGCACTTTACCGGGGGCACCTGGGAGGGCTCTCTCAAGACCCTCACCGAGGGCAATGTGAGCAGCCACTACCTGGTGCGGGACAGTCCCGTGGAGGTCTATCGGCTGGTGGACGAGGGCCAGCGCGCCTATCACGCCGGCCTCAGCTCCTGGAAGGGGCAGACCCAGCTCAATGCCGCTTCCATCGGCATTGAGATCCAGAACCTGGGGGACGTCCCTGGGGCCGAAGGCGTCGTCTACCATCCGTTCCCGCCCGCCCAGATCGATGCCGTGGTGGCACTGGTGCGGGACATCGTCACCCGCCATGCCATCCGCCCGGACCGCATCCTGGGCCACAGCGACATCGCCCCGACCCGCAAGGTGGACCCCGGCCCCACCTTCCCCTGGAAGCGCCTGGCGGATGAAGGACTCATCCCCTGGCCCGACGCAGCGGCGGTGGCTGCGGCCCGGGCCGGCCACGAGGTCACCCTGCCCGACCTGGCCTGGTTCCAGGCCCGGCTCAACCAGCATGGCTTCACCCTCCCGGTCACCGGGGCCCTGGATCCCCTGACCAAGCAAATCCTCTCCGTGTTCCAGATGAAGTACCGCCCGGCCCGCTACGATGGGCTGCCGGACGCCGAGACGGCGGCGATTCTCGAGGTCCTCGCGCCCCCACCGGCCAAGGCCCCCTGAGGGCCGGGGTTGCCCTGCCTTGACGGCGGGCGGTCCCTCTGGTTGCATCCTTCCTACCCATTGGAGTGACCCATGTCGTGGATCGAGCACGTCCGAGCGCAGGCCATGGGGCTGGCCACCCGCCTCCGGAAGGGGACCCTCGTCGGTCTCACCGCCGCCCTGGTGGCCCTCAGTGCGCTGGCCCAGGCCCTGCCGGGTCTCCCCCCCCCAGCAGCACCGCTGCGGGTGGCCACCTTTGACTCCGGCTTCGGGGGCTACCTCACCGCCAAGAGCATCGAGGGCAGCGCCGCGCAGCTGCTCAGGGACTACGACACGGCCATCACCATCCGACACTACGGCGACACCGCCAACCTGCCCTACGGCGAGAAGACCCCCGCCCAGATCGCCACCCTGGGCAGCGCCGGCGTGCTGCGGGCCTTCGAGCAGGGCGCGGACATGGTCTTCATCGCCTGCAACACGGCCTCCACCCAGTTCGCCGCCATCCGGAAGGCCGTGGATGGGGCCTACCCGGGCAAGGAGAAGCCGGTGGTCTCGATCATCGATGCGTCCGCCAGCGAGGCCAAGCGCCTGCTGGACCTGCGCCTGGCCCAGCGGCCCACGGCGACCTTCGTGATCATGGCGACGCCGGCCACGGTGCGGGCCATGGTCTATCCCCGGCAGCTGGCCTCCCTGTATGGGGCCACCCTCAAGGAGGGCGCCCCCAAGGTGTTCACCCAGCCCCGCTGGTACCGAGCCAAGGGCGCCACCCTCGACAGCCTGGTCCAGAAGAATGAGCTCGACCTGCCCGGTGGCCGCCACATCGAAGTGGTCCAGTTCGCCCCGGCCAACTGGGTGGAGCTCATCGAGCATGGGGCCGAGCCAGCCCTGAAGCAGGCGGCCGTGAAGCGGGATCTGGGGCTGCTGGCGCAGCAGCTGAGCAAGGGCACGCAGCCCGATGTGATTGGCTACTTCTGCACCCACTACCCCATCTTCGACGCCAGCATCCGCGCGGAGGTGGCGGCCCAGCTGCCGGGCTCCAGGGAGACCAGCTACATCGCCCAGGGCGCGCTCATGGCCCGGATCTTCCAGGGCATGGCCGAGGCCCGGCTGAAGGGTCACCTGCGCACGGCGCCCCTCGCCCCGGGGCAGCTGCAGACCCTGGTCACGGCCGCCCGGGCCAACATCACCATCAGCGGCCAGAATGGTCCCGTCACCCGGCAGCTGGCGGCCACCATGTTCCCCAACGATCCCGCTCCCGTGGTCACGGAAGAGGACCTGGGTCGCCTCACGCCCGTGGGAGCTGGGGCACCGAAGTAGGTCCCTGCCCCTACTTGTCCGCCAGCAGGCGGACGCCCAGGCCTGGGGTGCTGGGCAGGATGAGCTTGCCTTTGTTCACCGTCACCCCGGCGTAGGGATCGTTGCCGATGAGCAGGTGGCCGTCCAGGTCCGCGTAGTCCACCAGGGGCGACAGGTGGGCCGCGGCGGTGATGGTGCAGGAGCTGGAGACCATGCAGCCGATCATGACCTTCATGCCCAGGGCCCGGGCCACATGGATCTGGCGCTGCGCTTCGATGAGGCCGCCGCACTTATCGAGCTTCACCACGATGCCGTCAAAGGCCTCGCGCAGCTTGGGGATGTCCTCGGCAGAGTGGCAAGCCTCATCCGCGAAGATGGGCATGTGCACCCGGGCGCGGATCCAGCGGGCCTCTTCGAGCATGTGGGCGGGTAGGGGCTGCTCGATGAGCTGCACGCCCTGGGACTCCAGCCAGTTGATCTTGCGGACAGCCTCTTCCTTGTTGGTCCAGCCTTCGTTGGCGTCCACCCGGAGCGGCTTCTTGGTGACGCTGCGCACGGCATCGATGGTGGCCTCGTCCGTGGCCAAGCCCACCTTCACCTTCAGCACAGGGAAGTCCTCGGCCTCGCGCACCTTCTGGCGGGTGAGCTCCGGCGTGTCGATGCCGATGGACATGTTGGTGACTGCGGCATCGGCAGGGTCCAGCCCAAAGAGGCGGTAGATGGGTACGCCCAGGCGCTTGCCCAGCCAGTCCAGGAGCGCGAGGTCCACGGCTGCCAGGGCTGCGCGCTGGCCCGGCAGGCGGCGATCCAGGTCCTTCAGCAGCTTCTCGTAGGTCCAGGGATCCGCAGCCGTGATGAGGGGCAGCAGGGCCTCCAGGGCCTTCTGGCCGCCCAGGGCGCTCTGCTGGTAGCGGACGATGCCCGCCCCTTCGCCGTAGCCGGTGATGCCGTCCCGGCGGAACTGGGTGTGCAGGGTGTCCCGGGTGGCGCTGGAGGACATGGTGGTGGTCCAGGTGTGCCGCAGCTCCAGGCGCCGGACCTGGGTGGTGAAGGAGGCCGTGGTGGCCGCAGGTGCGGCCGCAGGGGCTACCTCTTGTCCGGTCAGGGCAAGGCCCGCCGTGGTGGCTGCCAGGGTCTGGAGCAGTTCGCGCCGGTTCACTTGAGCCTCCGCATCGCCACCAGCAGTTTGGACCAGCTGGGGTCATTCAGGTCGGTGATCTGGACGCGGGGGTGAAACTGGGGCGCGTCGTGGATGAAGGTGCCCTTGCCCAGGTAGATGCCGGTGTGGGTGATGCGGGTGGGCTCCTTGCCAAAGAAGAGCAGGTCCCCCGGCTGCAGCTGCTCCCGCTCGGCGACCGGGACGAGGCCGGACCAGGCGGCCTGGATGCGGGAGTCCCGGGGCATGAGGATGCCGCGGCTGCGCAGGATGGTCTGGGTGAAGCCGGAGCAGTCGAAGCCGAAGGAAGAAGCGCCCCCCCAGGTGTAGGTGACCCCCAGGAAGCGCCGGGCCAGGTCCAGGGAGGCCTCGAGGCTCAGGGGCTTCAGGTCCGTGCGCACGTCGCCGGTCTGGATCCAGACCCGGCGGTCATCCGGCAGGCGGACTTCGAGCCAGCGCGAGGTGTCCTTGCCATCGTTCACCCGCTCCAGGCGCACGCCGTAGGGCAGGACCAGGGTGGGGGCGTGGTGGGTGGTGTCGGGCTCCAGATAGACATTGGCGGCGAGAGCATCCACCTCCACCACTCGGTCAGGTTCCGAGGTGGCAGGGTAGCGCTCGGTGGCCTTCAGGCCCCGGAGGGCGGCCAGGGGCACCCAGCCGAGGTAGGCATCCTCGGTCTGCACCTTGACCCAGCCATCCTTGCGGTCCTGCTCCAAAAGGCGGGCACCATAGGTGGTCTGGGAGACCACGTCGGCACCTTCCCGGGGGCCGGAGTGCATGTTGATCACGGGCCGGAGGGCCACATGGGCCGGGGGCTCGGCAGTCCAGGCGGGCTGGCCGGCGACCAGGGCCAGACAGGCGAGGAGCAGGGCGGGGGCGAGGCGGAAACGCATGGGGGATCTCCCAGCCCCATTCTCCCGGCCCCGGCGGGATTCCGCTAACCTTTTGCCATGTCGCCAGATCGCCCGCAGGCCCATGAGAGCAACCCAGGCCAGGCTGGGGAAGGGCCCCTGGTGGCTCGGGTGGACCTGAGCCAGCTGGTGGCCAACATGCACTGCCTGCGGCGGGCGGCCCCGGGGCTGGGCATGCTGGCCGTGGTGAAGGCCGATGCCTATGGCCATGGGGCGATCCCGGTGGCCCGGGCCCTCATCGCCGCCGGTGCGGAGGGCCTGTGTGTGGCCACCCTGGCAGAGGCTCTGGAGCTGCGGCGGCACGGCCTCCAGGCCCCCATCCTGGTCTTCGGGGACCGGCGGCCCGAGTCTGTGCCTGTGGCGGCGGCCCAGGGCATCGACCTGGGGGTGGTCTCGGCGGAGCACCTCCGGCACCTGCTGCCCCTGGTGGTCCAGCACCCAGTGGGCCTCCACCTCAAGCTCGACACGGGCATGGGCAACTCCGGCTTCCAGGTGGGGGAGCTGGGGGCAGCGATGGAGCTCCTCCAGGCTCTGCGGCCCCACCTGCGGGGGGTCATGGGCCACTACAGCGATGCCGAGGCCCCGGACGGACGGATTGCGGCCAACCAGCGGCAGACCTTCCAGGCCGGGCTCGCACGGCTCCGGGAGGCGGGCCTTGCGCCCCCCATGGTGCACCACGCCAACAGCGCCGGCTGCCTGCGGGGCTTTACCGAAGGCGACACCCATGTGCGGTGCGGCATCGGCCTCTATGGCCTGCTGGACATCCCCCAGGCGGCACCGGCGGGGCTGCGGCCCATCCTCGAGCTGTCCGCCGAAGTCACCCGGGCGGTGCGCGTCCCCGCCGGGACACCCGTGGGCTACGGCAGCACCTGGGTGGCACCCCACCCCATGACCCTCGCCACCCTGGCCTGCGGCTACGCCGATGGCTTCTCCCGGGCCCTCTCCAACCGCGCCTGGGCAGGCTTCGAAGGAGGCTCCTACCCCCTGGTGGGCACGGTCTCCATGGATGTGGTGGTGGCGGTGCTCCCGGAGGACTCCCCCATCCGCGCCGGGGACCGCATGACCCTCCTGAGTCGCCACCCGCAGGACCCCAACTCCGTCCTGCAGACCGCCCGCCTGCTGGGCACGATTGGCTATGAAGTGACCTGCGCCCTCCACCGGCGTGTCATCCGCCAGTACTTCTGAAGGGACGCCCGACCATGCTCAGCCGCGCCACCAAGCTTGCCTGCCTGCTCCTGGTGGGGGCCCTCGCCACCTGGGCGCAGGCCCCCATGGAACGCCCTTTGGCGCAGCTGATCGCCGAGGCCCGGACCGCCGTGCCGCCTGTCCAGCCCAAGACCCGGCTGGCGCCGAACCTGGTGGCTGTCACCACCCTCGAGCCCGCCCTCAAGCTGGAGATCGGCTACGCCACGGCGGACAACTTCCTCCATGCGCCGGTCTACAACGAGGCCAAGGCCTTCCTCCAGCGGCCCGTGGCCGAGGCCCTGGTGCGTGTGCACCGTGCCCTGCGGGCCTCCGGCTTCGGCCTGCGCATCCACGACGCCTACCGGCCCTGGTGGGTCACCAAGGTGTTCTGGGAGGCCACGGCCGTGGCCAACCGGGAGTTCGTGGCGGATCCCGCCAAGGGCTCGGTCCACAACCGGGGCTGTGCCGTGGACCTGGACCTGGTCCACCTGGCCACCGGCCTGCCCGCCACCATGCCCAGTGGCTACGACGAGATGACCCCGCGGTCCTACGCGGACTACGCCGGTGGCGATCCGGTGGCCCGCCAGCACCGCGACCTCCTGCGCGCCGCCATGGAGGCCGAAGGCTTCAAGGTGCTGAAGGAGGAGTGGTGGCACTACGACCACTTCTCCAGCGTCGACTACCCCATTCTGAACATCCCCTTCGAAGCGATTCGGGACCGGTCTGCGGAGCTGGCCCGCTCTGGGCAGCTGCTGCTGGTCACGACCGCCGGCTGGAACGAGGCCAAGGCCCAAATGCAGCGCTTCGAGCGCAAGAACGGCGCTTTCGTTGCTGTGGGGACCCCGCAGACCGCCTGGGTGGGCAAGGCCGGACTGGCCTGGCGCACCGATGAAGGCGCGCCGCCCCCGCCGGTGGCTGGTCCCAGGAAGCGCGAGGGGGATGGCCGCGCCCCCGCCGGCATCCTCACCTTCGGCAACATGTGGGGCTATGCACCCAGTGCGCCCGCCGGAGTCCGCTTCCCGTACCGCATGGCCACAGACTGCGATCGCTGCGTGGATGACCCGGA
>CAIMFT010000008.1 GCA_903840385.1 uncultured Holophagaceae bacterium | reverse complement strand
GGGCTACCGCGACATCGGCGGCATCCGGGTCAGCTGCTACAACGCGGTCACCGTGGACAACGTGAAGACCCTGGTGGACTTCATGGAGCAGTTCGTCAAGACCAACGGCTGAGCAGGCTCCAGGCTCTAGAGAAAGATCACGAAGGCTGGCTCGGCTTCGTGGTCTTTCTCTTTGCAGGAGCTGAGGCTCCTGCGTGCCATCGGCCAATTACTTGACCAAGCGGGGGCACAAGCCGATGACACTCCAGCGGGCATCTACCCGCCTGGAGACTGCCTCGACCCTCATGGACACGCCCCCGACTGGACTTGATTGCCTGAAGCTGCTTGCCGCCCATGAAGCGGTGCCGCTGGATGTCCTCGGCCGCACGGGGCTAGAGGACCTGCTGGCCCAGGGCCTCATCTGCAAGGACGAACGCCCCAAGCAGGCCAGCCTGGAGGCCCGCTACGAGTCCCTCCAGGAGACCCACCGCCACATCCTCGAGGCCCGGGGCTGCGTGGACCGGCTCAATCGGCGCATGGCACCCCGGTTCCGCCTGGCAGGCCTGCTCCCCATCGGCAAACCTCCAGCCCCTGGGCCCGAGGACCCGGACGTGGCGAAACTCCACGAGCTGCTGAGGCTTCTCAAGATCCAGGTCCGGGGAGTGGTGGATCTGGCCGAGGTGCCGGGGCACCTGGACCGCATCCAGGACTATCTCCAGGTGGAGGGCCGGGAGGGCCTGGACCGCTTGGCCGACACCGACCGGGAGATCGACCTCCTGCAGAAGCAGGTCCCCCCGGGCACCCTGGTGGAGCCGGAGGGATACTTCACCCTCACCCCCGCCGGGGAAGCCGCCCTGCCCGAGGCGCCGGTCTTCCAGGACCTGGAGCCGGTGCTCCAGACTGCCTTCGGGCCCCTCACCCACCACAGCGCCAGCGCCCAGCACCTGCGGGAGGACCCCGGGGGCCTGCTGGCCTTCTTCCTGGAGGGCATGGCCCTGGGCCAGCGCCCCTCAGCCCTGGTGGGTGAGTACGAGCGTCTGCTGGAGGCCTACGACCGCATCTCGCTGTTCTCCCACACCCGCAGCCTCCGAGCCCGGATCGCCTTCCTCGTGCGCCTCCTGCGCATGGCCCGCAGCGAGCCCAAGCGGGCCTACCTCTGGTGCAACCGGGAGCGCCTGCACGACCTCCTCCAGCGCATGCGGTCCCTGGTGCCGAGCTCGGTGGCCGCCGCCGGGTGGCACCTGCCCTACGCCGCGGACCTCTTCCTGGTGGACGGCGGCCTGGTCTGGGACGAGGCCCAGGCTGAGCAGCGGACCCGGAGCTACGAGGCCGTCCGCACCATCCAGTCCGACCTGCTCCAGGACCTCCGCATTGGCGATGGCCAGTTCGTGCGCATGGGCCTGGCGATCACCCACGCTGCGCGCATGCGCAACTTCGCCCCGGGAATTCTCATGGACCGCTTCATCCGCCAGGCCTTCGAGGCCGTGATGGAGGCCTCCCATGCAGCCCCCTACGATCTGGGGGACCGGGGCACCAGACTCCTCTTCGGAGCGCACCTCGCCCATGCGGCGGGCTACGCCAAGGCCCGCCTCCCGGGCCCCACCGAGGCCTTCAACGCCCTCCACGCCCGCCTCCGGGGGGATCACGGCACCCGCATGCCCATTCCGGTCCTGCTCCACGCCCTGAGCACCCTGGACCGCCTGGCCAAGCTGGGCAACCCCCTGCCGCTGGAGACCTACGCCGGGACCCTGGAGCGGATCCAGAAGCGCCTGCGGCACCACAAGGCCGTGGCCCGGGCCCTCCGCACCACCCAGGCCCTGGACGGCGACGAGGAGGCCCTGGCCGCCAACCTCTGCGCCCGCGTCTGCTTCCAGGAGGTCCTGCCCGCCGCCGGCACCCCCCACTTCCCCGATGCAGGTCTGGCGGGCCTCTACGAGGAGCGCACCCCTGGCCTCCCCCCCATCATGGGCTCGCCCTTCGGGACGCTGATGCTGGCCTGAGGCGGAATTCCACCAACAGCAGCCTTGCATTAATAAGGTAATGGATTACCCTTGTAATGAACGGGGGTAGCCCATGAGCATTGGTCAATCCAGGATCACGGCCCAGGGGCAGGTGTCCATCCCCGTGAGCGTGATGCGGCAGTTCGGCCTGGCCCCAGGCGAGGTCATCAACTGGGAGACCCTGAATGGGCGGCTGGTCGTGGCGAAGGCGGGGCAGTTCTCGCTGGAGGATGTCCAGCAGGCGCTCAAGCTACCCAAGGGCATCCACAAAACGGACGAGGAACTGAAGGACGGCATCCGAGCCGCCATGAGGGCCAAACATGCGGTCCGTTGATACCAATGTCCTGGTCCGCGCCCTGACCGGGGATGACCCAGCGCAGAGCCCGGCGGCACGTGCGTTCATCCGGGAGAATGGCCCGGTCTGGGTCGCCCAAGTCGTCCTGGTGGAAACGCTCTGGGTGCTCGAGTCGGTCTATGGCTGCGGCAAGCCGCAGCTGGTCGAAGCCCTGAAGCGGATCAGCGACAACAAGGACCTGGCCCTGGAAGACCCCCTGGTGGTGCGCGCCGGCCTGGGGCTCTACCAGGCCACAGCGAAAGTGGGCTTCAGCGACTGCGTGGCACTCGAGAAGGCCCGCAGCGCAGGGCACCTGCCCCTCGCCACCTTCGATAAAGCCCTTGGCAAAGCCGAGGGAGCACAGCCACTCGGCTGAGGCAGCGGATCTCGATCCCCATGACTTGCCGGCTCCGACCCCAGGGCTCCGCTCCCGCTTTAGCTGATAGCTGAAAGCCGATAGCCGACAGCCGATCGCTGATAGCTAGCCACCCTCACCCCCAGCCCAGCTCCTCCAGTCGCTCCTCACCGATGCCAAAGTGGTGGGCGATCTCGTGGATCACGGTGGTGGCAATCTCGGTGCGCAGCTCCGCCTCGTCGGCGCAGTCCTCCAGCAGTGGTACGCGATAGAGGGTGATGCGGGGCGGCATATCCCCGGCCTCCGGCAGCCCCTCCGTGAGGGCCCGACCTGAGTACAGACCATAGAGCGTCTCGTCCTCGGGGACGCCCAGCTCATCCAGCAGATCGTCGGGCGCCCAGTCCTCGATGACCACCGCCACGCCCTCCGGATAAGGACGGAACTCAGCGGGGATCAGGGCCAGGGCCTCGTCCACCAGCTGCCGGAAGTGCCGCTCGGCGGTGCGCATGACCCGATCCTACTCCTGCAGGACACCCGACCTCCCCTAGACTGAGGACTCGGCCCTCGGCCACTCCCCTGAAAGCCCCATGCCCGATTCGTTCCAGAGCCGTATTCCCACGCTGTCCGAGGCGGAGCTGCGCCGCTATGCGGAGCAGCCACTGGGCTACCGAACGGAGGCAGTATTGGCGGCGCTGGCGGAGCTGGCACGGCGGGGGCAGGGTCTGCCAGAGAGTCAGATCCAGGCCATCCAGGCTCAGCTGACCCAGCGGGATGCGGCCCGGCTCGCCGAGGCCCCCTGGCGCCGCCACCTGGGCCAGGACCCTGTCACCAGGCGCACCCGGGTCACCCGGGTCACGGCGCTGATCCTGGGGGTGGGCCTGGGCCTGGCCGCCAGCCTGTGGGTGCTGACGCCGCCCCCCGCCCCGAACCCCCTGGGCTTCGAGCCCGAGGACAGCAAGAAGTACCTCCGCCAGATGGAGATGATCGGCGGCAAGGCCAACGTGGTGGCCAGCCAGCTCCAGGCCTGGTTCGACAGCCTCTGGCACGGCCGGGGCCTGCCCCGCACCGTGGCCGTCCTTACCGTGGTTCTGGCGGGCACCTTCTGGTTCAGCACCCACCCCGGCCCCCCCGAAGTGCGACCGTCGTCCGAGCCCTGAGCCCCTGGTCTCTATCGCAACGAACTGGCGAGATGGACGCGGAGGAAGGCCGATAACCAGGCTTGGTTATTGGGGTTCATCGCCGTTTGACAGCTTTTCGCAGTGTTCCCCTTCATCCCTTTCATCCCTGTTCCCTTTGGCATTGTTGAACCACCGCCACCCCTGGTGAACGACCCCTGGCGCAGAGGTCCACGTCCGGGGGACACTGCCTGGATGGGATCTCCCGCCCGACCTGACCCGCCGCTCAAGCCCGGCCTGCATCCCCGCAACGCGCATGCGAGCGGCTATGACCTGCCCCGCCTGGTGGCCGCCAGCCCCGCCCTGGGCCCCTTCCTGCGGCGGGCGCCCCACGGGGGGTCCACCATCGACTTC
>CAIMFT010000007.1 GCA_903840385.1 uncultured Holophagaceae bacterium | reverse complement strand
CGGCCAGGCCAGAAGCTGCAAAGCGCTTCTTCCACAAGTAGATGGTCTGTCGAGTGAGGCCCTTCCGATTGGCAACCGCCGCCACAGAGCCGAGTGCCTCGACCTCCTGCAGGATCCGGTGCCTTTCCAGACATCGGGTGGAGGGCGCATCCAAGTACATCTTCTCCGCAGAAGAGTTAGGTTGCATGCGCAAGCCACAAAAGCATGTAAAATTGCATTATTTAGTAGATCATGTTTTAAGATATAGACACAAGTTAAATATTTATAAATACTTAGAGTGACTACCGATTTCAAATATTCGCCTGAACCCCAAAATTTATCAAGTTTGGCCCTCGTTTTCACACTTTTCTCGTGGTTTCTCTGTCTCAAACCCCGCCAGCAAAAGGGCCCCGCTCGCGGGGCTCTTTCGCTGGCGAAGAGAAGGCGGGGGATTCGAAATCACTGAATCACCGGCTTTCGTTTTGGCCCGGGGAGACAGCCCGGGGGGCTGTCGGACCCGGGACAGAAAGCCGAGTGATTCGTGCGGCCGGAGGGGACGCTGCGCAGCAGTGGCCCCGGAGGGAATCCCCCTGCAACGAACTGCTACCCCCAAATACGGAGAGAGGGGGATTCGAACGCCCCCACCTCACGGCGTGCTGAAGCGGTGGTGGTGGAGGGGCGGGATGCCGTCTTCTCGGCAAAAGGCGAGCCTGCCAGCACTCGTCGAGCCCCATCCCATCCAGCGTGCACTCCCGGACATGGTGCGGAAGTCCTGCTGCGGGTTCATGCTCCACCGGGTGACCCGCACCTCGCCGTCGAAGCGGAAGCGGGCCCGCACGGACCAGAGGTACTCGGTGCCAGGACTGAGAGGAACCTCCACCACATGGCCCACCCGGGGCTCCGAGGAGACCTCCGTGGCAGGCTCCGCCGCACCGGGGGTGGCCGCAGGCACTGCGATCAGGTCCTGGGACCTGCCGCTGCGCTCGGCGGGCCCGGCCACCGGCGGCAGCCTCAGGTTCTGGCGCTCGTAGACCACCTCGCCGGGACCGCCGCCCACAGAGCGCCAGATGCGCAGGTCGTAGCCCACATCCGCGATGCGCTTGAGAAACGCCTCCGCCCCAGCCACCGCATCCTGGGTCCGGGGAAAGGCCTCCCACTGGAGGCGCGGCTGCAGTCCCCCCACCCGCCGTTGCCAGCTGTGCATGGGCGAGGCGGCCATGTAGGTGGCGGGAGGATCCAGGTGCTTGAGGCCGCAGTTCCAGGGGGAGAAGGTGTTCCAAAGATACAGGTCCTGCACCAAGAAGGCCCCATCCACCACCGACTCGGCGGCGGAGTCCAGGAGACCCTCCAGGGCCTGCTGGAGGAGGACATCGCCGGCGCTCCATTCGCTGAAGGGACGCCGGGCGCCCCCCACGAGGAAGTGCCGTTCCCGCAGGGCCGGGCCCTGCGGGGGGAGCACCCGGTAGGTGATGGTGGCTTGGAGGTCCCCCATGGGGTTAGAGCCGCTGCCACCGAACATGCCCCACTTGTCCACCGATACTTCCAGGCGGAGGTCCTCGACCTCACCCTCGGCGGGGGCGACCAGCCCGGCCAAGGCCAGGCGCTGGGTCACCCGTCGGGCCAGCTCGGAACAAAGGTCACTCTGGTTGCGCGCGAGGGTCTCCTGAAGGGCCTTGCCCTTGGCCTCCGGAATGCCGTCTGCAAACCCGATCACGGCGCCCCCGCCAGCCCCGATCACGGTACCGACGGGAACCAGGATGGGTGCCAGGAAGACTGCGAAGGGTCCGGTCTGCGCGGAGACCATTAGCCCAGCCAGGGCACCGCCCCCCGCCCCGGCAAAGGCCCCCTTGCCGGTGGCGCTCCCCTTGCCAATCTGGCCCCCCACCTGGGGAGGAGATTCGCCGCCCTGGGGCAGACCCACCACCTTCACCTTCCGCGTTTCCTGGCGGACAGCCGTCGGAAGGGCGGAGGTGGTGGAGGCCGGACGCTGCAGACAGCCCAGGGCCGGCAACAGGATGAGAGCAACCCACAGGAAGCGCGGCAAGGTCGGAGTGCGGGCATCACGCATGGATCCCCCTGCGCCCAGGATGGCTCCCGGATGCCGGAATGATCCTACGATCGGTTCGCCCAGCCAAGGGTCTTCAGCGATTCACTCCCCGTAGAACCTCGCGAACTCCGCCACCGGTGCCCGGTCGGTGACGAGGGTGTTCTCGATGGCGCTGGGATCGGCGTAACCCAGGGCCATGCCGCACACCACCATCTGCTCGGGGCGGAGGTTCAGCTCCTCGGCGATGACCTTGTGGAACTGGGTGAAGGAGGCCTGAGGGCAGGTGTGCAGGCCCCGGGCCCGCGCCGCCACCATGATGTTCTGGAGGAACATGCCGTAGTCCAGCCAGCTGCCCTGCTGCATGATCCGATCGACGGTGAAGATGAGGCCCACGGGGGCGTCGAAGAAGGTGTAGTTGCGCTGGTGCTGCTGCGCCATGCGCTCCCGGTCGGCCTTGCCGATGCCCAGCAGGCCGTAGAGGTCCCAGCCCACCTTGCGGCGGCGGTCCAGGTAGGGGCTGACCCACTCCTTGGGGTAGTAGTCGTACTCATCCTTGTGCTCGGCCAGGGCAGCGGGATCGGCGCAGAGGGCCAGGATGCGCTCCGACAGCCGCGTCTTGGCGGCACCCGTGAGCACATGCACCTGCCAGGGCTGGGTGTTGGTGCCGGAGGGCGCTCGCGACGCCACCTTCAGCAGGTCCTCCACCACGGCCTGGGGCACGGGGTCCGGCAGGAAGGCGCGGATGGAGCGCCGGGTGCTGAGGGCAGCATCCACGGCAGCGGACTGGTCGGGGGTGGGCTGTACGAAGGGGTCCATGGCATCCGTCCTTTGAGCAGGGGTTCTAGCCGACGATCTGCTTCATCCAGCCGTGGGTGTCGGGGGCGAGGCCGTGCTGGAGGTCAAGGAGCATCTGGCGGAGCTTCGCCGCCACAGGGCCCGTCTGGCCACCGTGGATGGTCCAGCCACCGCGGGCGGACTTGACCTCACCCACGGGCGTGATGACGGCGGCGGTGCCACAGGCGAAGGCCTCGGTCATGCGGCCCTCGGCGATGGCGCTGCGCCACTCGCTGACGCTGATGCGGCGCTCCTCGGCCCGGAAGCCCTGCTCGCGGGCCAGGGTCAGCAGGCTGTCCCGGGTGATGCCCGGCAGCAGGCTGCCCGTCAGCTCCGGCGTGACCACCACGGTCTCGCCGTTCTCCTGGTACACGAAGAAGAGGTTCATGCCGCCCATCTCCTCGATGTACTCGCGGTGGATGGCGTCCAGCCAAACGACCTGGTCGCAGCCCTCGCCCTTGGCCTGGTGCTGGGCCACGAGGCTGGCGGCGTAGTTGCCCGCGCACTTGGCGAAGCCGGTGCCACCGGGGGCGGCGCGCACATAGTCCTCGGAGATCCACACGGTCACGGGCTTCACGCCCGCCGGGAAGTAGGCGCCGCTGGGGCTGGCCAGCAGGATGAAGAGGTACTCGTTGCTGGGCTTCACACCCAGGGCGGCCTCGGTGCCGATCATGAGGGGACGCATGTAGAGGCTCTCGCCCACGGCGCCCGGGACCCAGGCCTGGTCCTGGGTGATGAGCGCCTGAGCTGCCGCCAGGAAGAGCTCCTCCGGGAGGTCGGGCATGGCCAGACGGCGGGCCGAGACATTGAAGCGCCGGGCATTGGCGTCGGGACGGAAGCAGGCGACGCTGCCGTCCTGCTGCTTGAAGGCCTTGAAGCCCTCGAAGATGGCCTGTCCGTAGTGCAGCACGGAGGCGGCGGGGTCCATCGCCAGCGGCCCATAGGCCTTCAGCACGCCGGGGCCCCAGCCCTGGCCCTCGTGGTAGGGCACCACCACCATGTGGTCGGTGAAGATGCGGCCGAAGCCGGGGTTGGTCATGCGCGCAGCCCGCTCGGCGGGGGAGGCGGCGTGGTCCGACAGCTGAATCTGGATGGGCGTGGTCACGGAAACTCCTTCTTGGCAGGGTACAGCCTCGTCAGGCCTTGTGGACCAGGTGGCCGAGGCGGGCGATGGCTTCCCGGGTGGTGGCGGGATCATGGGTGGAGAAGTTGAGGCGGAGGCAGTTGGTACCCCGACCGTCGGCAAAGAACAGCGGCCCCGGCGCGAAGCCCAGGCCGTGCTGCAGGGCGTCTCGGTGGAGGTCCAGGGCCGAGTACTCCTCGGGCATGACCACCCACAGGTGCATGCCGCCCTTGGGCTCGGAGACCTGCGTGCCCGTGGGGAAGGACTCGGCCAGGGCCTCGACCATGGCATCCCGGCGCTCCTTGAGGGCCCGGCGCAGGCGGGCCAGGTGGCGACGGAAGCCGCCGTTGTCCAGGAAGCGGGCCACCACCGCCTGCATGAGCGGCGGCAGGGCGATGGTCTGGACCTCCTGGATGGGCGCCATGCGCCGCAGGATGTCCTCCCGGGCGATGAGGTAGCCCAGGCGGAGGCCCGCCGCCAGGGACTTGCTGAAGCTGCCCAGGTGGATCACGTGGTCGGCCCCCTCCAGACGCCGGAAGGGGGGCATGGAGTTGCCGGAGAAGCGCAGGTCACCGTAGGCCGAGTCCGTCACCAGGAGCACACCGTGGGACCGGGCCAGGGCCAGGAGGCGCTCCCGGCGGGCCTTGGACTGGGTCATGCCGGTGGGATTGTGGAAGCTGGG
This sequence comes from uncultured Holophagaceae bacterium, assembly GCA_903840385.1. GTDB lineage: Bacteria > Acidobacteriota > Holophagae > Holophagales > Holophagaceae > Geothrix. The sequence continues at coordinate 38,511 of CAIMFT010000007.1, read as the reverse complement.
CACCGTGAACATCAGCTTGGCCTCGCTGCGCTGCAGGGCCGAGGCCAGGCGATCCGGGTCCATGCCCTGACGATCCACGGGAACCGGCACAGCCTCGCGGCCCAGGGCCTTGATGAGGGCCAGAATGCCCACGTAGCAGGGGCTCTCCACCACCACCCGGTCGCCGGGCACGGTAAAGGACTCCAGGGCCAGCGCCAGGCCCGCCTGGGCGCCGGGCAGCGCCCGGATCCCCCAGCCCGGATCGATGGGCTCGCCTTCCGAGGCCAGCCAGCGGCCCACGGCCTCCAGATAGGGCACGTGGCCTGCGGGGGCGGAGTAGACCCAGGCCTCGCTGCCCAGGTCCTTCAGCACCTGGGCGGTCAGGCGCCGCAGCTGCTCGCCCGGCAGCAGGTCGGAAGGAATGAAGCCGGCAGAGAAGCTGATGAGGTGGCTGTCCTGGGCCCGCTCCAGGGTCTCGCCCAGCCAGGAGCCCAGCTCGCCGTCGTGCACCAGGAGGGGCGAGCCCTCGAAGGGGAACTCGCTGCTGGCTCGCAGGCCGGGGGCCTCGGGCAGGCGCGGCGCCACGAAGCTACCGCGGCCCTGCACGGTCTGGATCCAGCCCGTACGCTTGAGGCCCGCCAGGGCCTTCAGCACCGTGAGGCGGTGGACGCCCCAGCGCTCCGCCAGCTCCGGCACCGCGGGCAGGCGCACACCGGGCCGCCACTCACCCTGCTGGATGAGCACCCGCAGCTTCCGCTGGAGCTGCAGGTAGAGGGGGCTGGAGGCGCCAGGGTCGAGGGAGGGATCGAGTACCATCCCCATCAGGATCGACCGAAACCGCTCGGGAAGCAAAGAAAACCCTACCAAGTCACAGTCCAGAACAGACCGCACCTCGGGCCAGTCCTCCGCTGCCTTCAACCTTCAACCCTCCCGGCCATCCATAATGGTGTTCCGGAGGATCCATGCGCCTGTACCGCCTCGCCGCTGCCCTGCTCGCCCTGGCCCTGCTCGGGGGCTGTGCGGGCTACGACATCCGCTACGACTTCGATGCCTCTGCGCCCTACGCCCGCTACAAGACCTTCGACTGGTACACCGCCAAGAAGGGCACGGGCGGCACCACCAACCTCATGGACAAGCGGGTCCGCACCGCGGTGCAGAGCGAGCTCCTGACCAAGGGGTTCCAGCTGGAGACCCAGGGCGACCCGGACTTCCTGGTGACCTACTACCCCATCGTGCAGGACAAGAAGGTGCGCACCACCACCCGGGTGGGCCTGAGCACAGGCTGGGGCTACCGGCCGGTCTACGGCCGGGTGGGCGTGAGCAGCAGCCAGGTGCGGCACCACAAGGAGGGCACCATCGTGGTGGAGATCGTGGACTTCCGGTCCAACCAGATGGTGTGGCAGGGCGTCGCCGCCGGGGCCCTCACAGGTCTGAACAGCCCTGAGGACGCCAACGAGGTCGTCCCCAGGGCTGTTCGCGACATCCTCGCCAAGTTCCCGCCGAACTAGGGTCCGTTCAGTTGGCGGCCAGCACCCGGACCGTCACCCCGACCGGGGGAGACAAGTCGCGGTTGGAAGCCAGCCCCGGCTGAATCGGCTTGCCGTAGGCCGTGAACACAAGGTGGTTGCTGTATTTCGGGTTCAGCCGCAGCTGATTACCTGTGGCCGGCCCCATGACCGCCCAGACCCCCTGGGTCAGGGCCACCGGGGTGGTGGCCAGGGTGGGGATATCAGCGGCATTCATGCGGTGGATCACCCGGGTTGCAGCGAAGGAACCGTCCCAGACCAGAGTGTCGTTGGGCAGCACCAGGACATAATCGGGCTTGAGGTTGCTCATCATCTGGGAAGCCAGGTTGATGTGCTCCTGAAGGCGGGCGTCCACCACCTGGATGGTGGTTCCGGGTTCGAACTCCCCCAGCATGGCTTGGATGGTCTCCTGGCTGTACTTGTAGTTGCAGACGATGCCCACGGTCCGCGGTCCAGGCCAGGTGTCTCGGGCCACCTGCCGGATCTGGTCCGTGCTGCTGCCCTGGGCGAGGGCAGTCAAGCCTGCAGAAAGGATGGTTGCGAGGATGAGTCCACGACGGACCATGGCGAGTCCTCCGGAGAAGGGGGCCAGAAGTGGCCCACCTAAAGGTGGCGCTGGGGGTCCTCGAAACCATGGACGCCACATGGACAATTCCTGCATCGCAGTCCATCGCGATGCCAGCCCGAAAACAGACGGTAATAAATTATTTGTTGTCAATTGTTTTATCTTTTTTTTATTGCATTTTTCATGCAATGACTTATTTTTGTTCGACCAGGCATTGCCATGTACTCTCGTGTCCCGCCGGTTCATAGAACCCTTCGGTTTGACGCCTTCCACGTGGACCTGCACTCCCGGGAGCTGCGTCAAGAGGGGGCCCGCATCCCCCTTCAGGATGTGCCGTTCAGCCTGCTGGCCGCCCTCCTGGAGCGCCCAGGGCAGGTGCGTTCCCACGAGGAACTCCGGCAGGAGATCTGGCCCCCGGAGGTGCATCTGGACTTTGATGGGGCTCTGGCCACGGCGGCCCGAAAGGTTCGCTTGGCGCTGGGCGATTCCTCCCAGACGCCTCTCTACATCGAGACCCTTCCAGGTCGTGGGTACCGCTTCATCGGAGACCTCTCAGAGGAGGAGACACCCTCGCAGCCGAAAGAAACCGGGCAAAACCAAGCCTCCAACGACTCTGGGAACGGAGCCCATTGGAAGGAGCGGCGTCACCCTCCCCCAGCCTACCGGAGGGTAAGGGGGCACTTGCTGGGGAGCCTGGTTGGAGTGGGCCTCTTCCTCCCCCTGATGGCCCTGGCCTATCGCCGTCAGTGGCCACCCTTCCCGGCCCACACCCCTCCCATCTTCCGCCGCCTCAGCGGTGGGGAGGCGGAGGTCTATGGGGCCCGCCTGCTGCACCAAAACCGGGAGGTGGTCCTGGGCGTGGCGTGGAATGGGGGGCCCGTTCGCATGACCCGCATTGACCTAACCAGTCTGGAGAAGGTGGAGACTGGGATAGAGGGACACCCCCTGGCCGTGGGGCCAGATGGGCAGACTGCCGTGGCCCTGCGCCCCCGCCGCACCCGCGGCAGCTTCGGCACCTTCCAGGGAACGCTGGCCCTGGGGCCCCTCAGCGGAGGCGCCCCGCGGGAGCTCCTCAAGACCGTTTTTTTTGCGGATTTCACCCCATCAGGAGAGCTGGCGGTCGTCCGAAGGGTGGGTGGATCATTCCGGCTGGAGTCCCCCCCAGGCACCCTGCTGCTGGAGTCCCCTAACCTCCTTGGGCACCCACGCTTTTCCCCTGATGGGAAGAGCCTGGCCTTCCTAGAAGGAAGCCTGGGTGGTCGGGTAATGCTCATGGATGTTGCCACGAAGGGAATCAGGACCTTGACCGGGGAGTACCGTTTTGTCCGGGGTCTCGCCTGGCGGGGGAACGAGGTCTGGTTTACCGCCGGCATCCCCACCCAGACGGACCTGCTGGCGGTGACCCGGCAGGGAAGGGTCCGAGTGGTGTACAAGGGCACGACCCGCTTCCTACTCTACGACATCGGCCCTGACGGCCGTGTGCTGCTGGGCCAGAGCGAGGTCCAGCCAGAGGTGCTGGTCTGGGAGGAGGGACAGGAGCAGGCCAGGGTCCCGGAGCGGCGGGGACATTTCTGGCTGCGGGACATCTCCAGGGACGGCCGCCAGGTGCTCGGCTGGCACCTGGACGGCCAGGGCAGGCACCACGCGGTGGCCTTCCCCACCAATGGCGACCCTCCCCTGGATCTGCCGGGAGGGGGCCTCGGCCAGTCCATCTCCCCCGACGGGAAGTGGCTGGCCACCCTATTCCGGGAGCCCGAGGTGCATTTGGCGCTGCTTCCGCTGGGCATCGGGGAGGCCCGGAAGATTCCCCTCCAGGGGATCCAGCCCGCCATTACTGTGCGGTGGATGCCGGATGGGAAGAGGATCCTGTTCACGGGCAGCGAACCGGGGCGACTCAGCCGCGTCTTCTTGCAGAGCACGGAGGGGGGGCCGCCGCGCCCACTCACGCCGGAGGGTGCCATGGTGGGCACCCTGCCTTCCCCCGATGGCCGACAGGTGATGGTGGAGACGGAGGAGACCTCTCTTCTGGTTGACCTTGGTGCCATCCCTTCGGGCCTCCAACCGATCCCTGCCCTGCAGGAGGGAGAGCGCGTGGCCGGCTGGACAGAGGACGCTCGCGGGCTCTACCTCTATCGGCCCGGGACGGCTCCGCTGCGGATCTGGAAGGTGGACCTGAACCGGGGTACACGGACCCTCTGGAGGACCTGCACGGCCGGAGCCCAGCCTGGGGCCCACCTGGACAATGTCCTGGTGTCCGCGGATGGGAGCAGGGTGTTCTTGCAGAGCTACCGCAACCCGGAGTCCCTCTACCTGGCAGAGGGACTCCGGTAGCCTGCCACAGCCCCACCCAACCGATCTGCAGACAGATCGGGGGCGGGATCAGCTGGGAAACCCCGGTCCTAGAAGACGGCCTCGAGGGGGGCGGTCTCACCGGCCTGGATGGCTACGGCCAGCGCGGCCACCAGGGGCAGTCCACGGTGGGCGAAGTGGATCGCGGCCTGCACCTTGTTGTTGTAGAAGGCGGCCTCGGGGCTGTCCTTCAGGAGGGCCTGCACGGCCGCCTTGTCCTCGGCGGCGACGCCCCGCTCCTGCAGGAGGGCCTGACCCTTGGCCTGGGCGATGGCGGCCTGCTGCAGCAGCAGGTGGCCGGACACCACGTGGCCGAGCATGTCCAACACCGGGACGGCGTTGAGGACCGTCAGGGCGCCCCCGTTGGGCCGGGTGGGCGCTTCCTGGAGCACGGCGGTCAGAGTCTTCAGCGCGGCGCCCAGCTGGCTGGCAGAGCCACCCAGGATGGGGTCGGCGGCCAGGGTCTCGACGGTGACGCCGACGAGCTGGAGCAGGTCCTTCATGGGCTTGCCGTCCTGCATGCGGAACTTGCGGCCCACCAGGTCGAGGGCCTGGATGCCGTTGGTGCCTTCGTAGATGGAGGCGATCTTGCAGTCCCGCAGGTACTGCTCGGCGGGGTAGTCCATGGTGTAGCCATAGCCGCCATAGGTCTGTAGCGCCCACTCGGTCACGCGGAAGCCCCAGTCCGAGCACCAGGCCTTGCAGACGGGCGTGAACAGCTCCACGAGGCCCTGCCAGCGGTTCTTCTCGTCGCCGGCGGAGACATGGGCCATGTCCATGCACCAGGCGGTGTAGGACACGAGGGCCCGCATGGCCTGCACGTAGGCGGACTGCATGAGCAGCATGCGGCGCACGTCCGGGTGCTGGATGATGGGCGACTGACCGACGCCCTTGCCGGCGCGGCCCTGCAGGCGCTCCTTGGCGAAGGCGATGGCGGCCTGGTGGGCGGCGGAAGCATTGCCCAGGCCCTGGACGCCGACCTCATAGCGGGCGGCATTCATCATCTGGAACATGTAGACCAGACCCTGCATCTCCTGACCCAGGAGGAAGCCCTGGCAGCCGTTCTCCATGCCGAACACCAGCGTGCAGGTGGGCGAGCCGTGGATGCCCAGCTTGTGCTCGATGCCCGCACAGGTGACATCGTTGCGCTCGCCGAGGCTGCCGTTGGCATGGACCCGGAACTTCGGCACCACGAAGAGGCTGAGCCCCTTGGGACCGGAGGGGGCGTCGGCGACGCGGGCCAGCACGGCGTGGATGATGTTGGGCGTGAGCTCGTGGTCACCGCTGGTGATGAAGATCTTCTCGCCGGTGATGAGGTAGGAGCCGTCTTCCTGCTTGGTGGCTTTGGTGGTGAGCGCACCCAGATCGCTGCCGGCGCCGGCCTCGGTGAGGCACATGGTGCCGCACCACTCGCCGCTGTACATCTTCTCGACGTAGGTGGCCTTCAGATCATCGCTGCCAAAGGTCTCGATGAGGTGGGCCGAGCCACGGGTGAGCATGGTCTTGAGGGCCAGGGCCGTGTTGGCCCCCATGAGGTGCTCGCTGATGCCCGTGCCCACGACTTCCGGAAGGCCCATGCCGCCGAACTCGGGGTTCATGGTGGCGCTGATCCAGCCGCCCGAGGCCAGGTCGTCGAAGGCGCCGGCAAAGCCTTCCGGCAGCTCGACCTTGCCGTTCGCATGCTTGGCGCCCACGCGGTCGCCCACCTCATTGCAGGCGGCGACGCTGCCCTTGGCGACCTTCAGGGCCTCGTCCAGCACCATGCCCAGCTGCTCCCGGTCCACATCCTCGTAGGCGGCACCCTTGAGCACTGCATCCAGGTCCAGCCACTCAAATAGGTTGAAGAGAATGTCGCGTTGATCGTCTAGGTAGCGCATGGGACCTCCGGCTGGGAGTAATGGGTAAGGAAGGGACTGGGTGGGGTGGGGCTACTTCAGCTCAGGGAACTGGTCCTCGCGCCACTCGGTGGCGGAGGCACCCTGGTCGGCGGCGCGCTTGCGGAGCTCGACGCGACGGATCTTCCCGGAGATGGTCTTGGGCAGCTCGCTGAACTCGATGATGCGGATGCGCTTGTAGGCACTGAGGCGCTCGCGGATGAAGCGGAACAGGACCAGGGCCGTCTCCCGGCTGGGCTCCACGCCCGCCCGGAGGATGACGTAGGCCTTGGGCACCGCCAGCTTCACCGGGTCCGGGCTCGGCACCACCGCGGCCTCGGCCACAAAGTCATGCTCGATGAGGAAGGACTCCAGCTCAAAGGGGCTGATGCGGTAGTCGGAGCTCTTGAAGACATCATCAGCGCGGCCGACGAAGAAGAGGTAGCCTTCGGCGTCGCGGGTGGCCACGTCACCCGTGCGGTAGTAGCCCTCTTTCAGGGCCTTCTCCATCTTGGAGGGATCGTCCTTGTAGCCTTCCATGAGGCCCAGGGGGCGGGGATTGAGCCGCAGGGCGATCTCGCCCTCGTCCGTCTCCTTGCCGTCCAGGTCCAGCAGGACCACGTCGTAGCCCGGCATGGGCAGGCCCATGGAGCCCGGCTTCACCGGCACGCCGGGGGAGTTGCCCACCACACAGGTGGTCTCGGTCTGGCCAAAGCCGTCGCGGATGGTGAGGCCCCAGGCCTTCTCCACCTGGCTGATGACCTCGGGGTTGAGGGGCTCGCCGGCGCCGATGACACCGCGCAGCTTCACCTTGTAGGCGGCCAGGTCCTCCTGGATGAACAGGCGCCACACCGTGGGCGGGGCGCACAGGTTGGTGACGCCCTTGTCGGCGATCACCTGGAGGGCGGCGGCGGCGCTGAACCGGGTGGACCGGTAGATGAAGATGCAGGCACCGGCGATCCAGGGGGCGAAGAAGTTGCTCCAGGCGTGCTTGGCCCAGCCTGGAGAGCTGATGTTGAAGTGGATGTCGCCTTCGCGCAGGCCGATCCAGTACACGGTGGACAGGTGGCCAACGGGGTAGGACTGGTGGGTGTGGAGCACCAGCTTGGGCTTGGCGGTGGTGCCGCTGGTGAAGTAGAGCAGCAGGGGGTCCGTGGCCTTGGTGATGGCATCCGGCACGTAGGTGGTGGAGCCGCTGTACAGGGTGGCCACGTCATGCCAGCCCGGCACGGCGTCGCCCACGCAGATGCGGGTGAGGGAGGCATCCATGCCATCGAACTTGGCGGTCTGGGCCGAGTCCACCACCAGGTGGCGGATGCCGCCCCGCTCCAGGCGGTCGGTCAGGTCCGCCGGGCTCAGCAGCAGGGTGGAGGGCACCATCACGGCGCCGAGCTTGATGCAGGCCAGCAGCACTTCCCAGAGGGGGCGCACGTTGTCGAGCATGATGAGCACGCCGTCGCCGCGCTTGACGCCCAGATCACGCAGCGCATTGGCCACCTGGTTGCTGCGCTGGCTCATCTCCTGGAAGGAGACCTTGGTCTCGCTGCCGCCTTCCTCCACGATCCAGAGGGCAGGCTGCTCGTTGCCGGCCGCCATCACATCGAAGTGGTCCAGCGCCCAGTTGAAGTGCTCGAGCACGGGCCACTGGAATCCCTGGCATGCCGCCACGCGATCGCCGCTGTGGTCGAACATGAACTGTCGGGCATCAAGGAAGGCCTTTCGTTCGTTCATGGGGGTCTCCAATTTGGCAGGTGCTATAACCAATTTAGGGCGGCGTTCAGTCGCCGTCCAGAATGAAAGATGATGTAAAGGGCAAGAAAGGCTTTCAGCGCCAAACAGTCCACTGGAAGCCGTGGTAGGGTGATCGCATTGCGACCGATTTCGTGGGGCTTTCCGTGTTCAGCATCATTCCTGACGGCGCAGACTACCAAGAGTTCGTCCTCCTGAAGGACGGTCAGGGGGTCTCCCTCCGCATGGCCACCCCGGAGGACACAGACCGGGTGGACGCCTTCATCCAGGGCCTCTCCCGGGAGGCCCTGTCCATGCGCTTCATGGGGGGTGTGTCCCGCATCGCCCGCCGCTTCGCCGAGGAGCTCTGCACTCCCGACCCCCGCCTGCGGGCCTGCCTCCTGGCCGTGGAGGGCGAGGGCGCCACCCAGTGCGTGCTGGGCCTGGGCAACTACGTGGGCCAGGGCGGGGCCAACGCCGAAGTCAGCTTCATGGTCGCCGACGAGCACCAGGGCCGGGGCATCAGCAGCCTCATCCTCGAGCGCATCGCGGGCCTGGCGGCCGGCGCCGGCTACCTGGGCTTCGAAGCCGATGTGCTCTACGAGAACGACAAGATGAACAACGTCTTCCGGGACTCGGGCTTCGAGACCCGCCGGGCCATGGAGGGCGGCATCATCCACGTGCACTTCCCGCTCAACGCCCCCCAGGCCCACCGGGAGCGGGCGGAGATCCGGGAGCGGGTCGCTGCCGCCAACTCCCTGGTGCCCCTCCTGCGCCCGGAGACGGTGGCCGTGGTGGGTGCCTCCCGGGATCCCAACTCCATCGGCAACGCCATCTTCCGCCACATCCTGCAGAGCCGCTTCAAGGGTGTGGTCTATCCCGTCAACCCCAACGCCCGGGCCATCGAGGGCGTGCGGGCCTACCCCTCCCTGGACTCCCTGCCGGAGGCGCCGGACCTCGTGGTCCTGGCGGTCCCCGCTGCGAAGGTGGTCCCCATGGCCAAGGCGGCCCTGAAAAAGGGCGCCCGGGGCCTGCTGGCCCTGGCCGCAGGCTTCGCCGAGGCTGGCCCGGAGGGGGCCCGGCGCCAGGAGCGTCTGGTGCAACTGGCCCGCAGCCAGGGGGCGCGCCTGGTGGGCCCCAACTGCCTGGGCCTGCTGAACACCAACCCGGCGGTGCAGCTGAACGCCAGCCTGGCCTCCACCATGCCACCCCGGGGGCGGGTGGGCTTCTTCAGCCACTCGGCTGCGCTGGGGGTGGTGATCCTGAAGTACGCCGCCGAGCGGGGGCTGGGCTTCTCCACCTTCGTATCGGCAGGCAACCGCGCGGATGTCTCCGGCAACGACCTGCTTCAGTACTGGGAGGAGGACCCGGACACCGACGTGGCCCTGCTCTACCTGGAGACCTTCGGCAATCCCCGGCGCTTCGCCCGCCTGGCCCGCCGCATCTCCCACCGCAAGCCCATCCTGTGCGTCAAGAGCGCCCGCAGCCACGCCGGCCGCCGCATGGCCCAGGCCCACATCGGCGCCAGCCCCAGGGACGATGCGGAAGTGGACGCTCTGTTCCATCAGGCCGGTGTCATCCGGGCCGACACCCTGGAAGAGCTGTTCGACATCGCTCTGCTGCTGTCCCACCAGCCCCTGCCCCGGGGCAACCGGGTGGCGGTGGTGAGCAACTCCGGCGGCGTCGCCACCATCTGTGCGGACGCCTGTGAGGCCAACGGCATGCTGCTCTCCGGCCCCGGCGTAGTGGACCTGCACACCATGGCCACCGCCGAGCACTACGAGCGGGCCTGCCTGGCCGCCCTGGAGCATCCAGAGGTGGACGCCCTCATCGCCACCTTCGCCTGCGTGGGGGACTGCGACCCCACCCTGGTGGCCCGGGCCATTCGCCGGGCGGCCGTGCGCGCCGAGCGGGCCACGGGCATCGCCAAGCCCACCCTGCTCTCCCTCATGGGGGTCAGCGGTGCGGTGGCCGTGGGTGCCAGCACGCTGGGGGACAGCGGCGGCATCCACCGCACCTTCCCCTCCTACCGCTTCCCGGAGTCAGCGGCCCTGGCCCTGTCCAAGGTAGTGGACTACGCCCAGTTCCGCATCCAGCCCCCGGGCCGCATCCTCAGCTACGAGGCCCTGGACGGCGGCGCGGCGCGGCGGCGGGTGGAGACCCTGCTCGCCGGGACCGCCGAAGGGGACCAGCCCCGGACCTTCACCGTGGCGCAGTCCCGAGAGCTCCTGGCCTGCTTTGGGCTCAGCCTGGCCGAGGCCCGGAGCGGCGGCGCCCAGCCCACAGGGGCCCGCATCAGCCTGAGCCTCTCTGCCGATCCGGACTTCGGCCCCACCTGGCGCTTCCGCCGCACCGGCGTGGGCACGGTCCTGCGCATCACGCCGCTCACCGACCTCGACATCACCGACGTGCTGGAGCGGCTGCGCCTCAGCCCCACCTGCGGCCTGGGCGAGACCCTAGGGCGCCTCACCCAGCTGGTGGAGGACCTGCCCTGGATCAGCAGCCTGGAGGCCCAGGTCCGCATCCAGACCGGCGTCCCCGATCCGGGGGGCCCCCTGCCCCTCCAGCCCGCTCTGCGCATGGCTTTCAGCCAGGTCAGCTTCCGCACCCAGTGATCCCAGGAGGAACCTTGCTCGTCAAAGACAAGATGCACAGTCCCGTGACCGTGCTCCCCCTCACAGCCACCCTCGGCGAGGCCTTCGCCATCTTCGAGGCCCAGGGCTTCCGCCACCTGCCCGTGGTGTCCCAGGGTCGCCTGGTGGGCATCCTCTCGGATCGGGACCTCCACTTCGCCACCAGCGCCCTCTGCAGCAACCCTCAGGGCGCCGAAGCCCCCGTCACTCTGGCCATGAGCCCCCACGTCCTCACCGCCGATCCCCTGGATCCCGTGGAGGACGCCGCCCGCATCATGCGCGAGCACAAGATCGGCTGCCTGCCGGTGATGGATGGCTCGGAGCTGGTGGGCATCCTCACGGGCATGGACCTGCTGGATGCCCTGGTGAGCCTCACCGGTGTCACCAAGCCCTCCTCCCGCATGGAGGTCGCCCTGGCGGACCAGCCTGGTGAGCTGGCGCGCCTGACGGCCTTCCTGGCTGACCGCCAGGTGAACATCCACTCCATCCTCACCTCCCCGGACCCCAACGGCTCGGTGCGCACGGTGCTGCGGCTGGACTCCAACCAGATCCGCCCGCTGGCTGATGCCATGCGGGCCGCCAACTTCGAGATCCTCTGGCCTGTGCCCAAGCCATGGCCACACTGATCCACCGCCCGGAATACGCCCGGTACGACTTCGGGCCCGAGCACCCCTTCACGCCCGCCCGGCTGGAGATGGTGCTGGACCTGTTGCGCAGCCTGGGCCATGCCGTGGCACCCCTCGCGGCCCCTGCGGCGACGCGGGAGGAGATCCTCAGCGTCCACGCCGAGGCCTATGTCGCCATGATGGAGGCCCTGGACCGGGGCGGTCCCCGGGAGGCGGGCGTCAGCCACGGCCTGGGCACGCCGGACAACCCGCTCTTCCCGGACATGGACCAGGCCACGCGCTGGCTGGTGGGCGGCACGCTCCACGGCGCCCGCCTGCTCCTGCAGGGCACGGAGCGGCGCGTGCTGCAGCTGGGCGGCGGCCTGCACCACGCCCAGCGGGACCGGGCCGAGGGCTTCTGCCTCTACAACGACCTGGCCGTGGGCATTCAGGCGCTGGTGGACGCCGGGCTACGGGTGGCCTACCTGGACGTGGACCTGCACCATGGGGACGGCGTCCAGAACCTCTTCTACAGCGACCCCCGGGTGCTCACCATCAGCCTCCACGAGTCCGGTCACTACCTCTACCCGGGCACCGGGCACATCCAGGAGATGGGTTCCGGCCTGGCCCTGGGGACCTCCGTGAACATCCCCCTGGAGCCCTTCACCGGTGCAGCGGACTACCTCGAAGCCTTCGAGTACGTGGTGCCCAAGGCTCTGGCCTGGTTCCAGCCGCAGGCGCTGGTGGTGCAGGCCGGAGCGGATGCCCATTTCTCTGATCCCCTGGGCGATCTGGCCCTCACCACCCAGGCCTTCGAGGGCCTCTTCCGCAGGATCCTGAGCCTGGCCGAGACTCACGCCGAGAACCGCCTCCTGGTGACCCTGGGCGGAGGCTACGAGGCCCAGGTGGTGGCCCGGGTGTGGACCCTCCTCTACCTGGTCATGCGGGACCTGCCCCTGCCCACCGAGCTGCCCCAGGCGTGGCTGGACCGCTGGCAGCACCTGCTTGGCCCCGATCTGGCCCCCGCCCTCCACGACCCCAACCCGGCTTTCCCCGAGCCCCAGGGCCGGGAGGCGCGCACCCGCCGCAACCGGGACCTCGTGGCCCGCCTCCTGGACAGCATCGAGCCCCACTGGTCCAGCAGGTCCTGAGCGCGGTCAGGCTGGGACCAGCAGGCGGATCAGCAGGGGTGCCAGCAGGGTGGTGGTGACGCCCGCCAGGGTGAGGGCCAGGCCCGCCATGGTGCCCTGCTCCTCGCCCTCCTGAAACGCCATGGCCGTGCCTTGGCCATGGGCCGCCGTCCCCAGGGCCAGGCCCCTGGCCACGGGATCCCGGACTCCTGTCCAGGTGAGCAGGGTCGCCCCCAGCACCGAGCCCACCGTACCGGTGGCCACGACGAAGGCCGAGGCCAGGGCCTGGCTGCCACCGTGCAGCTTCACGATCTCCACTGCGAAGGGGATGGTCACGCTCCGGGGCAGGAGCGAGAGGACGATGTCGTGGGGAAGCGCCAGGAAGGTCGCCAGCCACCCGGCGCTCAGCACCGAGGTGAGGGTCCCCAGGCCAACGCCAGCCAGGATCGCGGGCGCGTGGCGGCGCAGCAGGTCCCGGTTGCGAAACAGGGGCACCGCCAGGCCCACCGTGGCCGGCCCGAGAAGGGCGGTCATGAGGCTGCGGCCCGGCACGTAGGCCTGGTAGGGGATCCCCAGCGCCAGCAGGGCAGCGATCACGAAGGTGGCGCCCAGGAGGACAACGTTCAGCAGGGGATGCCGGTACCTGAGGTTCAGGGCCTTGGCCAGGTGATAGGCACCCAGGGTCAGGGCAAGACAGAAGGCCGTGGTCAGGACTTGCATGGCTGGTTCCGCCGCTGCAACCACTGGCTCGCATGGCCGGTGACGAGGAAGGTGAGCACCGAGCCCACGCCGATCACCAGGGCCAAGCGGAAGCCATGCTGGCGGAACACCCCGCCCCAGTTCATCAGGTCCACCGCCACGGGGATGAAGAAGAACACCAGATGCCGAAGCAGGAAGTCGGCGCCTTCCTGGATGTGCTTGAGCTGCACCAAGCCGGACTGCAGGGCCAGGAAGAGCAGGAGCAAGCCGAGGACATTGCCAGGAATGGGCAGGTGGGCCACGGCGGCGAGGCGCAGGCCCAGCACCTGGAACAGTGCCAGGAGGCCGATCTGAGCGATGATCCGGACGGCCTTCCCCATGACGCCCCTGCCTGACCCCGGCACCGCAGGGCATGAAGATATCCTACCCACCCCCTTCTCAGCATCGGGGCTTAAGGCCAACCCCCATGGAGAGTAATCTGGAGGTTCCTTCAAGGAGTCCGTCATGGCCCAGATCACCCTCAAAGGCAACCCCATCCACACCACCGGCGACCTGCCGGGCGTGGGCACCGCAGCGCCGGCCTACACCCTGGTGCGCACCGACCTGGCCGAGATCACCGGCAAGGACTTCGCCGGCCAGCGCGTGGTGCTCAACATCTTCCCCAGCCTGGACACGCCCACCTGCGCCGCCAGCGTGCGGAAGTTCAACGCGCGGGCCAATGAGAAGCCCAACACGGCCATCCTCTGCGTGAGTGCCGACCTGCCCTTCGCCCAGAAGCGCTTCTGCGGCGCCGAGGGCCTGGACAACGTGGTGCCCGTCTCCAACTTCCGCTCCCCCGAGTTCGGCCAGGCCTACGGGGTGACCGTGGTGGATGGTCCCCTCAAGGGCCTGCTCGCCCGCGCCGTGGTGGTGGTGGACGCCGCCGGCAAAGTCCTCCACGCCGAGCTCGTCCCCGAGATCACCCAAGAGCCGGACTACAACGCAGCACTGGACGTGCTTTAGGGGGCTGTCAGCTGTCAGCTATCGGCTATCGGCTATCGGCAAAAGCAGGGCTCGGACGGGGTGGTTGAGCCAACTCAGCCGCAGGGCTGTTGGCCTTAGCTGACAGCTGACAGCTGACAGCTAATAGCTACTCAATCCGATCCATCTTCCGCAGCTCCGGCACTCTCCAGGCAGTGCCTGCCACCACGAGCAGGGTCATGCAGCCGCCGAAGACGACGGAGGGGACGAGGCCTAGGAGGCGCGCTGCCAGGCCGCTTTCGAAGGCGCCGATCTCGTTGCTGGAGCCGATGAAGACCTGATTGACCGAGGACACCCGGCCCAGCATGTGCTCCGGAGTCACCATCTGCAGGAGGGTGGAGCGCAGCACCACGCTCACGTTATCCACGGCCCCGCTGGCGGCCAACAGCAGCAGGCTCAAGGTGAAGCTGCGGCTGAGGGCGAAGGCGATCATGCAGGCGCCGAAGAGGGCCACGCAGGTCAGCAGCGTGCGACCAGCTTGGCGCATGGGTGGCAGGTGGGCCATGGTGAAGCCCATGAGCACCGAGCCCACCGCCGGTGCGGCGCGGAGGGCGCCGAGCCCCTGGGGGCCCGTGAGAAGGACTTCCTTGGCGAAGACGGGCAGCACCGCCACGGCCCCGCCGAACAGCACCGCAAAAAGGTCGAGGCTGATGGCCCCCAGCAGCAGGCGCTGGGAGAACACGAAGCGCAGTCCCTCCCCCAGGCTGGTGAAGATGGAGCCGACCCGCGGCTTGGGGGGCCGGGGCGTGTAGCGGATGAAGAGCAGGCCCAGGAAGCCGCTGGCGATGAGGGACAGCACCAGGAAGTGGGCCACCACGGGACCACGCCAGGCGTAGACCAGGCCGCCCAGGGCGGGGCCCAGGACCATGCCCACATGGAAGACCGCCACCCGCCAGGTGGAGCCATTGGCGTAGAGGGCCTTGGGTAGCAGGTCCGTGGCCAGGGCCGTGTTGGCGGGTCGGTAGTAGGCTCGCACCACGCCGGTGAGGAAGATGACCCCGTAGATGGGCCAGACCGCCGAGGCCAGCGGCCCGGACTGGAAGCGCCAGCTGAAGGCCCAGAGCAGGGCCGAACAGAGGGCCAGACTAAGGGTGGTGGTCATGCAGATGCGCAGGCGATTCACCCGGTCTGCGGTGTAGCCACCGAAGAGGGCCAGCGAGAGGAAAGGCAGTGCTTCGGAGAGCCCCACCAGTCCCAGGGCCAGCGGATCGCCCGTGCGGTTGTAGACCTGCCAGCCCACCACCACGCCCTGCATCTGCATGCCCAGCGTGGCCAGCCCCAGGGAGGTGATGAACCAGCGGTAGTCACGGCTTCTCAACGAAGCATAGGGATCGTGGGGGCCGATGGCTGCATCCACCGAAGGCTACTCGTACCTCAGGGCGTCAATCACGTTCAGCTTGGCCGCCTTCAGGGCCGGGAGGAAACCAGCGGCCACGCCCACCAGACCCGAGAAGCCCAGGCCCAGGCCCACGGCCCAGGACTCGGTGACGGCGGGCACTGCGAACTTCTGCAGGATGAAGACCGCGCTGTAGGCGAAGCCCACACCGATGACGCCGCCCAGCAGGGACAGCACGATGGCCTCGATAAGGAACTGCCACAGGATGCTGTTCTGGGTCGCGCCCAGGGCGCGGCGGATGCCGATCTCCCGGGTGCGCTCGGTGACGCTCACCAGCATGATGTTGGAGATGCCGATGCCGCCCACCACCAGGGAGATGCTGGCGGCCACTGCCAGCAGGGCGGTGAGGATGCCCGCCTGGGCGCTCTGCATCTGAACGATGTCGTCCTGCTTGCGGATCTGGAAGGGGTTGTCGTCCTTGGGCGCGGTCTTCATGCGCTGGCGCAGCAGGGCCGTGATCTCGGCTTCCGCCATTTCAGCCTTACCCTCCTGGGCGCTCACCATGATCTGCTGGATCTTGTCGCGGCCCATGATCTTGCGCATCACGGTGGTGTAGGGGGCGACGATGAGGTCGTCCTGATCACCCATGAGGCCGGCGCCCTTCTTCTCCAGCACGCCGATGACCACAAAGGGCAGTGCCCCCACCCGCACGGTCACCCCCACGGGGTCTTCCCCGTTGGGAAAGAGGTTGTCCTTCACGGTCTGGCCCAGGACGCAGACCTTGGCCATGCCCCGCACCTCGCCTTCGGTGAAGAAGCGGCCGGATTCCACATCCCAGCCCCGGATCTGCAGGAAGTTGGGATTGGAGCCCTGGACCTGGCTCACGTAGTTCATGCTCTGGAAGATCACAGGGCGGGAGGTGCGCACCAGCTGGCTGGCGGACACCACACTGCTGTGGGCCAGCTCCTGCTCGATGAGGTTGACGTCGCTCTCCAGCAGGATGTCGGCACTGCCCATGGCCGAGGGGCCGAAGCGGTTGCTGCCCTGGCCAGGGAAGATCTGCAGCATGTTGGAACCCATGTTCTGGATCAGCGCGATGGAGGCCCGCTTGGAGCCCTCGCCGATGCCGATCATGGCGATGACCGCCCCCACGCCCACGATGATGCCGAGCATGGTCAGGAAGGCGCGCATCTTGTTCCGCGTGATGGCGAATAAGGCGAGCTTGAGGAACTCCAGGAAGCGCATGAGTCCTCCCGGCTAGCGCCGGCCGCCCTGCTGTCCAGCTGCCGCACCGCCCAGGGGCGCCGGAGCGCCGGAGCCGGCGGTCTTGGTGTTTTCCACCCCCACGAGAACCTGCATGCCCTCTTGGAGGCCCTCGCCTGTGACCTCAGTGAACTGGCCGTCGGTGACGCCGGCCTTGACCACGATGGCCTTGGGCTTGCCATTCTCCAGAACCCAGACCCGGTCCTCGCGACGCATCACATTGCCACCCTTGCCACCGCCGCCGCCCTGGGTCGCAGGACGGGACTGGCCGCCGCCCATGCCGGGGATGCCCGCAGGCTGGCCGAGGCGAGGTCCGTCCGTCTTCTTTTCATCCTTGATGAAGGCGGCGGGGTTGAAGCGCAGGGAAGCGTTCGGCACGCGGAGCACATCCCGGCGCTGGTTGGTGATGATGGTGACATTGGCGGTCATGCCGGGCCGCAGGGCCAGGTCGCCAGTGAACTTGGGGCCACCCAGCTGGCTGGCGCCACCGGGGATGCGGGCCAGGGCCTTGGGGTCCCCGGTGGGCGCTGAGGTGGTGAAGGACATGGTCTTGACGGGCGCAGACGGCGTGGCTCCCCGGCCGCCCTGATCACGGCCACCCCGACCCTGACCCTGGCCTTGACCCTGACCTTGTCCTGCCTGGCGCTCCTGGAACCGCTTCATGAACTCGGCCTTGGTGGTGCCCGCAGGCAGCCGGTCCTTCATGCGCTCCCAGACCTTCTCGGCATCGGGGGCACCCTCGCGGGCGGGTCCACCGGCCGGAGCCTGACCACGGCCCTCGGGCTTGGCGGTAGGTGCGCCCGGATGGCCGCCCTCGGCCTTGGGGGCCTCGCCCTCTGCGTTGGGCAGGGGCTCGTTGGGAACGATCATTTCGACCACGTAGTTCACCACGTTTTGGGTGGTGATGGGCTCCTGGCGGACCAGGCTCACCGTGGCGGCGAACTGCTTCTCCGGCAGGCTGTCCACCACGAACATGGCGCGCTGACCCACCTTCACATCATCGATGTCGGACTCACCGATGTTGACCTGGACCTTCATCTTGGAGAGGTCCTGGGCGATCTGGAAAAGGTTCGGTGTGCTGAAGCTGGCAGCCACGGTCTGGCCCACATCCGCCAGACGGGAGATGACCACACCGTCCACGGGGGCGGTGATGTTGCAGTAGGCCAGGTTGGCCTTGGCGCGGTCGAGGGAGGCCTTGGCATTCTCGAAGCTGGTCTGGGACGTCTGGAAGGTCACCTGCTTGGCCTCGAGATCCTGGTCCGCCAACAGCTTCTCGGCAAACAGGCGCTTGGCCCGCTCGTACTGGCGCCGGGCATCATCCATGTTGGTCTTGGCCCGGTCCATACCGGCCTCGGCGTCCTTCAGCTGGGTCTCCCAGATGGTCGGATCGATCTCGGCAATCAGCTGGCCCTGCTTCACGATGCTGTTGTAGTCGGCGTAGAGGGCCGAGATCACGCCGGACACCTGGGTGCCCACCGCCACCTGCACCACGGGGCTGACGGCCCCGGTGGCGTTGATGCGCTGGGTGACATTGCCGCGGTCCACCTTGGCCTGCCGCCACTTCACCTCATCCTTGGGACGAGTGAGGACATAGGCTGTGCCCCCGGCAACCAGTGCGACGCCGATTCCAATCACGATCCAAGTATTCCGCTTCATGAGTCCGCACTCCGCATGTCAAGGGGCCGCACAGGCCCTGCATTTAACCTTCGCATAACGATGTATAGACTGCCACTTCTTGTTGAAGGTTGAGGCCTGGTTTCAACCTCAGCGGAGCAGGCCAAGACCCTCGGTCAAAGCCCTCCGGGTGAAGCCATCCGCCAGAAAGGCCTGGAGGAAGCCCCCGGCCAGGACGATGGCAGCGCAGACGAGCACGGTGGCACCGGCCAGAGGGGCGTAGACCGCCGGCCGGTCGGAGGCCAAGCGCTCGGCCTCGGCCCCAGGAGTCTGGAGGAACAGAGCCACCAGGAAGCGCAGGTAGTAGTAGGCGCTCACCAGGCTGGCCAGCACGCCCAGGATCGCCAGGCTCACGTGACCCGCCCCAACCAGCTCGCGGAAGATCATGTACTTGCCGTAGAAGCCGCCCAGGGGTGGGATGCCGGCCAGGCTGAGCATGAAGATCGCGGCGGAGACGCCCAGGGCCGGGCGCTTCCAGCCCAGGCCGCGGAGGTCATCGAAGGTGGTGTGGTCCCCCACCAGGCCATAGGCCGTGAGGAGGCCGAAGGCACCCATGTTCATGGCCAGGTAGATCACCAGGTAGAAGAGGACGCCGTTGAAGGCGGCGGGGGTACCCGCCACGAAGCCCAGCAGGAGGTAGCCGGCATGGCTGATGCTGGAGTAGGCCAGCATGCGCTTCACGTTGGTCTGCACCAGCGCCGTGAGGTTGCCCACCACCAGGGTGGCCACGGCCAGGATGGCGGCCACGGACTGCATGCGGACACCGACCTCAGCCAGGGGCACGAGGCTGCTGCCGAAGATGCGGAGCAGGGCAATGAAAGCCACGCCCTTGGTGGCCACGGACATGAAGCCGGCGATGGGATGGGGCGAAGCCTCGTAGGCATCCGGCGTCCACTGATGGAAGGGGACGGCGGAGACCTTGAAGAGGAAGCCTAGGAGCAGCAGGGCAGCGCCCACCAGGACCAGAGGATCCAGGGCCAGGCCCTGGGCCTTGAGGGTGATGGCGGCGGCGCTGAGGTCCAGGGTGCCACTGAGACCGTAGATCAGCACGCCGCCCATGAGGAAGCAGCTGGCGGCCACGGCGCCCGTGAGGAAGTACTTCATGCCACCCTCGGCCGACTCGGGGCGGGCCCGCACGGTGCCCACCAGGGCGTAGAGGGGCAGGCTGAAGAGCTCCAGGGCCAGGAACAGCAGGATGAAGTTGGTGGTGGTGGCGAACAGAATCATGCCCACCACAGCAAAAAGCAGCAGGGAGAGGGTCTCACCCTTGACCCAGCCCTCCTGGTGGAAGTGATCCCAGGACTGCAGGATCGTCATGGCGGCAGCCACCAGGACGAAGATGCCCGTGAACTGGGCCAGGCGGTCCATGCGCATCTGGAAGAAGCTGGGCTGGGCACCGGTCTTCCATAGCTCGGTGATGAACCAGAAGCTGGCGCCCACGGCGAGCAGGGCCGTGCCGTACATGACGGCGCGGATCCACTTGGCAGTGGCCTGATCCTTGTCCAGGGACATGAGGGGAATCAGGCAGGCCGCCAGGGCCGGCACGAGCAGCGGCAGCAGGGCCGCCCATTGGCTGGGAGTGAGGCTCATCGGTGACCCCCTTTAACGGCGGGTTCGGCAGGTTCGGCATGACCGCCGGGCGCCGGGTGGGCGGCCGGGGCTTCATGCACTGCCGGCTTCAGGGTGAAGGTCCGGATGGCGGGGGCCTTGGCGTCCTTGAGGAGCGCCACCACGGGGGCCTCGCTGACGGCCACGAAGGTCCGGGGATGGATGCCCATCCAGAGAATCAGGACCACCAGGGGCAGAAGGACAGCGATCTCCCGGGCATTCAGATCGGAGTGCAGGTGGTGCGTACCGCTGCCCTCGTCCTTGTTCTCGGGGCCCCAGAAGACCCGCTTGAACATCCAGAGCATGTAGACCGCACCCAGCAGCACGCCGGAGGTGGCCAGCGAGGCGTAGAGGCGGCCCCAGCCGAAGCCCGACAAGAAGGCGCCGTTGAGGATCCAGAACTCACCCACGAACCCATTGGTGAGGGGCAGGCCGATGGAGCTGAGGGTGACCACCAGGAAGAAACCGGTGAACACGGGCATCTTCACGGCGACGCCGCCGAAGTCCGAGATCATGCGGGTGTGGGCCCGGTCATAGACCATGCCCACCAGGAGGAAGAGCGCACCGGTGCTGATGCCGTGGTTGAGCATCTGGAGGATGGCACCCTGGGTCCCGATCACGGTGAAGGAGGCCAGGCCCAGCATCACGAAGCCCATGTGGCTGACGGAGGAGTAGGCCACCAGCTTCTTGATGTCGCGCTGCACCATGGCCACCAGCGCACCGTAGACGATGGCGATGACGCTCAATAGGGCCAAGGGCTTGGCGTAGTGCATGGCCGCGGCAGGGAACATGGGGATGGCGAAGCGGATGAAGCCGTAGCCGCCGAGCTTCAGCAGCACGCCGGCCAGGATCACGGAGCCCGCCGTGGGCGCCTGGACGTGGGCGTCCGGCAGCCAGGTGTGCAGGGGGAACAGCGGCACCTTGATGGCGAAGGCCACGGCAAAGGCCAGGAACAGCCAGCACTGGACGCTGAAGGGGAGCGCCGAAGCGGCCGGTCCCATCACCGCCGGGTTGAAGCTGCCAGCCTTGCCCGCCAGGTAGAGCAGGGCCACCAGCCAAAGCAGCGAACCAGCCAGGGTGTACAGGAAGAACTTGGTGGCGGCATAGCGGCGCTCGTCGCCGCCCCAGACCCCGATCATGAAGTACATCGGGATCAGCATGGCTTCCCAGAACAGGTAGAAGAAGAACAGGTCCTGGGCCATGAGGGCGCCCAGCATGCCGGTCTCCAGCAGGAGGAAGAGCGCCGCGAAAGTGCCAATGCGGTCCTTCAGGCTGTTCCAGGTGCCCAGCATGGTGAGGGGCACCAGGAAGGTCGTGAGCAGCACCAGCCAGAGGTTCAGGCCGTCCACGCTGAGGGAGTAGTCCACGGGCAGGCCCACCAGGGTGAACCAGGGGGCGCGCTCAGCCAGGATCGGCGCCAGGGAACCGCTTTGGCCCAGGAGCCAGGAGAGGCTCAGGACGAAGATGGCCACTGCGCCCATGAAGCCCACCATGCGGGCGAGGCGGGCCAGGGTTTGGGGAATCGCCAGGATGACGAAGCCCAGCAGGGCCGGTGCGAAGACCAGGAAGGAGAGGGGATGGGAGTTCAGCCAGGTCATCGCCCCACCTACTTCAGGAAGACATAGAGGAGGACCGCACCGCCCAGGGCCATGCTGAGTGCGTAGTTCCGCACCCGGCCGGTCTGGAAGAGGGCCGTGAAGTCACCGGAGACCCGGGCCAGGGCACCCGGCAGGTTCACGCCCACGCCGTCGATGACGATGACGTCGAAGAGCTTCCACAGGAGGTTGCCGAACCAGCGGGTGGGGCCGAGCAGGAAGCGCTCCACGCCCTCGTCCACGTAGTACTTGTTGAGCAGCAGGTCATGGATGAAGGGATGGCGGCCGGCGAAGGCGATCTCTGCGGCGGGGCCATTCTTGTACTTGGACCAGCCGAGGAAGCCCATGAGGAGCCCCAGGCCGGTGGAGATGCAGGCCAGCAGCACCGCCGGGCCCTCGTGGTGGCCGTGGGCCGCATGGACCTGGCCGTAGGTGAGGGCCGGCTTCAGCCACTCGCCGATGGCGAAGTGGCCGCCGAAGGCCTCGGGGATGCCCCAGACGCCCCAGAACAGGGAGCCGGCAGCCAGGACCATCAAGGGCACGGTCATGGTGAAGGGGCTCTCGTGGGCATGGTCGTAGGCGTGGTGGTCCCGGGGCTCGCCCCAGAAGGTGAGAGCCATGAGGCGCCACATGTAGAAGCTGGTGCAGGAGGCCCCGATGACGCCAATCACCCACAGCACCGGGGACTTGAGGTAGGCCAGGTAGAGGATCTCGTCCTTGCTGAAGAAGCCGCTGGTGCCGGGGAAGCCCATGATGGCCAGGGTGCCGCAGAGCATGGTGATGAAGGTGATCTTAGTCTTGGCCTTGAGACCACCCATCTTGAAGAGGTCCTGCTCATGGTGCATGGCGTGGATGACGCTGCCGGCCCCGAGGAAGAGGAGGGCCTTGAACCAGGCGTGGGTGAAGACGTGGAAGAAGCCCGCCGCAAAACCGGAGGCGCCGAGGCCCAGGAACATATAGCCCAGCTGGGAGACGGTGGAGTAGGCCAGCACCTTCTTGATGTCCCGCTGCACCAGGCCGATGGTGGCGGCGAAGAGGGCGGTGGCAGCACCCACCCAGGCGACGACTGTCATGGTGATGGGAGCCAGGGCGAAGACGGGTGCCAGGCGGCAGATCATGTAGATGCCGCTGGTGACCATGGTGGCCGCGTGGATGAGGGCGCTGACGGGGGTCGGGCCCGCCATGGCGTCCGGCAGCCAGAGGTAGAGGGGCAGCTGAGCGCTCTTGCCCGTGGCGCCGACAAACAGCATCAGGGTGGCGAAGGTCAGCACGCCGAAGCCCACCTCGGGGGCAACGTGCCCCGCCTGGGTGAGGATGTCCGAGACCGTGAGGGTCCCGAAGGCGGCGAAGAGGGTCATCATGCCGATGGACACGCCCAGGTCACCCACCCGGTTGGTGAGGAAGGCCTTGAGGCCGGCGTCCGGCGCGAAGTCCGTCTCGAAGAAGTAGCCGATGAGCAGGTAGGAGCAGAGGCCCACACCTTCCCAGCCCACGAACATCAGCACCAGGCTCGAGCCCAGCACCAGGGTCAGCATGAAGAACACGAACAGGTTCAGGTAGCTGAAGAAGCGGCTGTAGCCCTCGTCCCCGTGCATGTAGCCCACAGAGTAGAGGTGGATCAGAAAGCCGATGCCGGTGATGACGAGCATCATCGTGCCGCTCAGGGGGTCGATCACCATGCCGAAGGGCACGCTCAGAGATCCGGTGGCCATCCACTCGCCGTAGTTGAGCACCAGGCGGTGGTCAGCCGTCGCCTTCATGGCCAGGAAAGCGGAGACGGCCAATAGCAGGGAGCCGAAGATGACACCCAGGCCCACGAAGGTGGTGGCGCCCTTGCCGGCGCGCTTGCCCAGCAGGCCATTGAAGGCTGCGCCCACCAGGGGGAGGATCGGAATGAGCCAGTAATACTTGTTCATCGCATCCTCACTGCTTCAGGCTGGCGGCCCGGTCCGAGTCCGTGGTGGACCGGTGGCGGAAGAGGCCGATGACCAGCGCCAGACCAACGGCTGCCTCGCAGGCGGCCACGGCGATGATGAAGAGGTAGAAGACCGTGCCCTGGGGGTCCCCGCCGCGGAAGCGGGCAAACGCCAGGAGCGCCACATTGGCCGCATTCAGCATCAGCTCCACGCCCATGAACTGCATGAGCAGGGTGCGCCGGAGCAGGACCGTGGCCAGGCCGATGGTGAACAGGAGGAAGGCCACCACCAGGTATCCCTGGAGGCCGCCACTGAGGATCGCTTCCATGCCGGTCATCGGGGGCTCCTCACAGGTTCCTCTTGGTCAGCGCAACGGCGCCGATCATGGCCACCAGCAGCAGGAGACCCGCCACTTCGAAGCCCAGCACATGCTCGGCGAACAGGGTCGTCCCCACCTTCTGCAGGGTCATGGCCGTGGGCACGGCGGCCCCGGACTTGGCCAGCGCCGCGACGCCAGCGGAGGCCGACACCAGCTTGATGGAGCCCAGGGCCAGGAGGGCCGCCAGAGCCACGCCGAGCCAGCGCTGGACCGGCCGGGAGGCCTGGGCAGGCTCCTCCTCGTGGCTGTTCAGCATCATGATGACGAAGAGCACCAGCACCATGATGGCGCCGCTGTAGACGATGAGCTGGAAGGCCGCAGCCACCGGGTTGGCGAGGAGCAGGAAGAGGCCCGCCAGACCGAAGAAGGTCGCCACCAGGCAGAGGCCCGCCACGATGACGTTCTTCTGCAGGAGCATCCCGAGCGCGGCGCAGAGGGTGATGAGGGCGAAGGTAAGGAACATGGGCCTCTCCCTACAGCGCGATCGTGCGGCGAGGCACGGAGGGGGTGGGGTCCTGGTTGATGTGCGCCTTGCCGTCCGCATCGGAGTAGGTGTTCATCAGGTCCCACTTGCCGTACTGCATGGACAGCCGGTCGTAGGCCGCCAGCTCATAGTCCTTGCGGAGCCAGATGGCGTCCTTGGGGCAGGCCTCTTCGCACATGCCGCAGCAGATGCAGCGGAGCATGTCGATGGAGAATTTGGCCGGGCGCTTCTCCTGGAAGCCCTGGGTGATGTTCAGGTCGCTGAACTCCTCGGCCTCGATGCTGATGCAGCGGGCCGGGCAGGCCTCCTGGCACATGAAGCAGGCCACGCACTTGATCTCACCGCCCTCGAAGCGCTTGAGCTCGTGGAGGCCCCGGTAGCCGTCGGGGATCTCCCGCTTCATCTCCGGGTACTGCACGGTGTAGCGGTTGGGGGTGGTGGTGAACAGGTTCCGGATGAAGTGGCCGAAGGTGATGGCCATGCCCTGCAACACTGGCCAGACGTAGGTCCGGTCCAGCCAAGTTAGCTCCACCTTCTTGACGATAACGCCCATCGCCCCCTCCTCAGTGTCCCTGGCTCATGCGCCAGGCGTGGAAGACCAGATTGGCCATGGACAGCGGCAGCATCACCTTCCAGCCCAGATGCATGAGCTGGTCGTAGCGGAAGCGCGGCAGGGTCCACCGCACCCACACGAAGACCCAGGCGAAGAACAGGAGCTTCAGCACGAAGCTGGCCACAGACAGCATCACCGTGGGGTCCTTGACGAAGGGCACCTGCCAGCCACCGAAGTAGAGCGTGGCGATGAGGGCCGAGGCCGTCATCAGGTGGGAGTACTCCGCCAGGGCCAGCAGGCTGAACTTCATGCTGCCGTACTCGGTGTTGAAGCCCGCCACGATCTCGCTCTCGCCCTCGGCGAAGTCGAAGGGCAGGCGATTGGTCTCGGCGAACATGCAGGTGAAGAAGACCAGGAAGCCCAGGGGCTGCCGCACCACAAACCAGGTCCAGGGGGTGTGGCCCTGGGCCTTGATGACATCAGAGGGGTCGTAGCCGTTGGCGGACATGAAGATCGCGATGACCGCCAGGCTGATGCCGATCTCGTAGCTGACCATGGTGGCCGAGGCGCGCATGCCGCCGAGGATCGACCACTTGTTGTTGCTGGACCAGGCGGCCACCAGCACGCCGTAGACGGCCATGCCGCCGATGGCCAGGGGGTACAGCATGCCCATGCCGTTGCCGGGATCCAGGACGGAGAGGTGGTAGGTCACCCCGCCGCTGACGAAGCTGCGGCCGAAGGGGATGATGGCGAAGCCCATGAGGGCCGGGACGAAGGCCAGGAAGGGCGCCAGCCAGAACAGGCCCTTGTTGGCCTCGGCCGGGACCAGGTCCTCCTTGAAGAAGAACTTGATGCCGTCCGCCAGCAGCTGGGCGAGACCGATGATCCGGATCTTGCCGAACAGCGCGGCCCGGTTGGGGCCGATGCGGTCCTGGATCATGGCCGATCCCCGCCGCTCCACCCAGGTCCACACGGACGCCAGGAGCATGACGGCGGAAAAGACGATGATCACCTTCACCACCATCCAGGCGGTGGCGGGCGATGTGTGCAGCAGGCTTGCGAGCTTGTCCATGGATGGCTTCCCCGCAGGGCCACCCGCGGGGAGGCCCAACCCTCTGAGACTATCAGACTAGGCCGTTCCGGACACCGAGGGAAACTACCCCGAAGGGGCCTCTGCGACCTAGGTCACAGGGGGGGCCAAAGCTGGCGCTTTGGCCCCTGTGAAAAAATGCCAAGCCCTGGCCTGCCCTTGCGCCGCAGGCGACAGGAGGAATCGTGGGCGAAGCCCGCGATTCCTCAGCCTTTGGCTTCGATCTTGACCCAGGAGTCCTTCAGCCCCACGGTCCGGTTGAAGACGGGCTTCCCGGTGGCGCTGTCCGGGTCCACCACGAAGTAGCCAGTCCGCTCGAACTGGAAGCGCTCGCCGGGCAGGGCCGCCCCCAGGCTGGGCTCGAGGCGGGCGTCCGTGAGGGTCTCGAGGCTGCCGGGGTTGAGGAGGGTCTTCCAGTCCTGGCCCTCGGCCACGTCCATGGGGTCCTCCTGGCTGAAGAGGGGCTCATAGAGCCGTACCTCCGCCGGGATGGCATGGACTGCGCTCACCCAGTGCAGGGTGCCCTTCACCTTGCGGCCGTCCGGTGCGTTGCCGCCCCGGCTGGCAGGATCCCAGGTGCAGCGCAGCTCCACCACCTGGCCGGCGGCGTCCTTGAGGACCTCCTGGCAGGTGACCAGACAGGCGCCGCGCAGGCGCACCTCGGCGCCGGGCGCCAGGCGGAACCACTTCTTGGGGGCCTCTTCGCGGAAGTCATCGTGGTCGATGAACAGCTCCCGGGTGAAGGGCATGGTCCGGGTCCCCATGGTGGTGTCCTCGGGGTGGTTGGGCAGCTCGACCTCGAAGGCCTCGTTGTCACCCATGTTGGTGATGACCACCTTCAGCGGGCGCAGCACCGCCATGCGGCGGGGAGCCCGTCGCTCCAGGTCCTCCCGGATGCAGAAGTCCAGGAGGCCGGCGTCAGCCACCATGTCGCGCTTGGCCACGCCCACCCGCTCGGCGAAGGCCCGCACGGACTCAGGGGTGAAGCCCCGCCGCCGCAGGCCGCAGATGGTGGGCATGCGGGGATCGTCCCAGCCCCGCACGATGCCCTCCTGCACCAGCTGCAGCAGGCGCCGCTTGCTCATGACGGTGTAGGTGAGGTTGAGGCGGGCGAACTCGATCTGGCGCGGCAGGGGCCGCTGGAAGAACTTCCCCTCCGTGTCCTGGTCCAGGAACCAGTCGTAGAGGGGGCGATGGTCCTCGAACTCCAGGGTACAGATGGAGTGGGTGATGGTCTCCAGGGCGTCGGACACACCGTGGGCGTAGTCGTACATCGGGTAGAGGCACCAGGCATCACCCGTGCGGTGGTGGTGGGCCCGGCGGATGCGGTACATGAGCGGGTCCCGCAGGTTCATGTTGCCGCTGTGCATGTCGATCTTGGCCCGCAGCACCCGGGCGCCGTCGGCGAACTCGCCGGCCCGCATGCGGCGGAAGAGGTCCAGGCTCTCCTCGGGCGCGCGGTCCCGGAAGGGGCTGGGGCGACCCGGCACGTGGAAGTTGCCCCGGTACTCGCGGATCTCGGCCTCGGAGAGGTCGCAGACATAGGCCTTGCCCTGGCCGATGAGGTACTCCGCATAGTCGTACATGAAGGGGAAGTAGTCCGAGGCGTAGAACTCGCCCTTCCAGTCGAAGCCCAGCCACTGCACGTCCTCGCGGATGGAGTCCACGTACTCCACGTCCTCCTTCACCGGGTTGGTGTCGTCGAAGCGCAGGTTGGTGGCGCCGCCCCAGGCCTTCGCCAGGCCGAAGTTCAGGCAGATGCTCTTGGCATGGCCGATGTGCAGGTAGCCGTTGGGCTCCGGCGGGAACCGCGTGAGCACCCGTCCCCCATGCTTGCCGGAGAGGCGGTCCGCCTCCACGATCTCCTCAATGAAGTGGAGGCTGCGGGGTTCAGTGGGTTCATGCGACATGATCAGATCCGTTCGACAATAGCCATCTTGCCATCCCTATCCCCTTCATCCCCTTCATCCCTGTTCACTTTCGCTTTTTTCGAAGCGGTGATCGAAGCGCCGGAATTCCAGCTTGGGGTTCCCGAAGTTGATGAGCAGCGCCACGGGTTTCCCTGTGGCCTTGAGGTAGTTCAATACCTGGGCGTGGTGCTCAGACAAAAGGACTTTCACAGCTTTCAGCTCAACCACGACCGTATCATTCACGACCAGATCTGCGATGAAATGACCGACCAATTCCCCCTTGAAGTGAACCTTGATCGGGACCTGTCGAGCGACCTCGAGCCCTCTGGACTTCAGGGCGAGGAACATGGCGCCCTCATAGACAGATTCAACAAACCCCACACCCAGCTCACCCGAAACTTCAAAAGCGGCGGCAAGGATCTGGGCGGTCAGGGGTTCAAAAGGTAAGGGCATGAAAGCACAGGGATGAAGGGGATGAAGGGGAGAAAAACTGAAGGCTTTTTGCAGAAAGTGATTTCCTGTGTATGGACCCCGCCTACCCCAGCCCAGCAGCGACCTGGGTGGCGCGCTCGATGCCGCGGGCGACGACGGAGCGTATGCGGCCGTCTTCCAGGACCATGAGGCCGGCGATGGTGCAGCCGGCGGGGGTGGTGACCTCGTCCTTGAGGGCAGCGGGGTGGCGCCCGGTTTCGAGGACCATGGAGGCGGCGCCCAGGGTCATCTGGGCGGCCAGCTCCACGGCCACGGCCCGGGGCAGGCCGCACTGAACGCCGCCCTCCGCCAGGGACTCCAGGATGACGAACATGAAGGCGGGGCCGCTGGCGCTGAGGCCGGTGACGGCATCCATGTGCTTCTCGTCCAGGTCCATGACCCGGCCCAGGGGCTCGAAGAGGGTGCGGGCCTGGGCCAGCTGGGCCTCGGTGACGCCCTTCCCCGGGGCCAGCACGGTCATGCCCCGGCGAATGGAGCAGGGGGTGTTGGGCATGGCCCGGATCAGGGGCGTGGCTGCGGGGGTATGCTCCGCCAGGAAGGCGAGCGTGGTGCCGGCGGCGATGGAGACCACCAGGGGGTGATGGTCCAGAGCCCCGGCCTCCGTGAGCCCGACCAGAAGGCCCTTGAGCTCCTTGGGCTTCACGCAGAGGAGGAGCACCTCGGCGGCCTTGGCAGCGGCTTCGGCATCACTGGAGAGCCGAATGCCCAGCGCGTCGGCCCGGGCCTTGCCGGCGGCGGGATGGAGGTCAGCGGCCTGGATGTGGTCCGCCGGATAGCCCGAGGCCTCCACCAGCCCGGCGCTGATGGCCTGGCCCATGGTTCCGAATCCGAGGATGGCAAGCTGGGGGTGGCTCATGGGTGCTCCCTGGAACAAAAAACCCCGCAGGGGGCGGGGACGGAGGGCGAAACCTGGATCAGGTCAGCGCGCGCATCGTCCCGCGGCACCAGGGGTGCCGGGCTGCGGGGGAAGGCCGGGGTGGAAGAACATGGCTCCAGCATACCAAGAGCGGCCCCCTCCGGACAGGGCCGGAGGCCGGGAAACCCTTGTGCCTACTGTTCCGGACCCTGGTCCAGGGTCCACCAGGCGCAGTCCTCCAGTTCCGAGATGACGAAGCCCTGGCGCATCTCGGAGATCCGCTGGAAGCGGGTGCCCTCGGCATCGTGGTAGCCCGTGGTGACCTCGCCGGGGCCGGACCGCACCCCAAAAAAGAACTCCCCCCGCCCCAGGCCCAGGCGGAGGACGGTCTCCTGGAGGGCCTCCCGGTGGTCCAGACCCTCGGGAATCCCCTGGATGACCTGCACGGTCTCCCCGGCGATGAGGGTGGGCGCATAGGTCGCCGTGCCCTGGTCCTGCAGCACCGCCAGGGTGAGGTGGGTGAACTCCTGGAGGTCCATCACAGCCACCGTGCCAGGCGGGCAGCGACTTCCTCGGGGCCCACCAGCAGGAGGGTGTCGTAGATGCCTGGGCTCACGGGCTTCCCGCAGAGGGCCACTCGCAGGGCCTGGGCCAGGTCCTTGGTCTTGAGGCCGTGGCGGGCCAGGAGGTCGGTGAAGGCGGCCTCCAGCCCCTCGTGACTGTAATCGGTCAGGGCCCGCACCTCCCGCAGGGCCGGGAGCACCAGGGGAGTGAGGAACTTCTCGGCGCCTTCGAAGGTCTCGGGGCGCACAAAGGCGAAGGTCAGGGCCTCGGCCATGTCCTTCAGGGACTTCCCCTTCTGGGTGCACTGGATGGCCCGGGCCCGCCAGGCCTTAGGCTTCTCGGCCCAGGCGGCGGGCAGGAAGGGGCGCAGGTGGGGCTCCAGCTCCTGCCAGGGGGAGCGCTGGATGAGCTTCTGGTTGATCCACTGGAGCTTGTCCATGTCGAAGCGGGCAGCGCTCTTCTGGCAGTCGTCCAGGTCGAAGAGCTGGATCATCTGGGCGTCCGTGAGCAATTCTTCCTCGGCGCTCTCCACGGCCTTGCCATCGATCTTGGGGGTCCAGGAGAGCCGGGCCAGGGCCAGGCGCACGGCCGAGGGCAGCAGGCCCATGGCCTGGTACTCGGTGATGCTGGTGGCACCGTGGCGCTTGCTGAGCTTGGCCCCGTCCGCCCCCAGGATCATGGGCACGTGGGCAAAGGCCGGCAGGTCGTAGCCGAAGGCCTCGAAGAGCGGGATCTGCTTGGGGGTGTTGTTCAGGTGGTCGTCGCCCCGGATCACGTGGGTCACTTCCATCTGGGTGTCGTCCACCACCACGCAGAAGTTGTAGGTCGGCACGCCGATCTCGCCGGGACCGTCCCCGGTGCGGGCGATGATCCAGTCGTCCAGGCTGTCGGCGGGGAAGCGGGTGTCGCCTTTGATGAGGTCGCGGACCACGATGTCCCCACCCACGGGCATGCGGAAGCGGATGGCGGCGGCCTGGCTGGCATCATGGCCGGCCTCGGCGCAGCCCTTCCCGGCATCCAGGCCCCGGTTGTACTGGAAGACCTTGCCCGCCTTCTCCACGGCCGTGCGGCGGAGGGCCAGAGCCTCCCGGTCACAGCGGCAGCGGTAGGCCAGGCCCTGGTCCAGCAGGTCCTGGATGCGGGCCCGGTAGCGGTCCATGCGCTGCATCTGGCGGTAGGGTCCGTGGGGACCGGTCCAGGCGCTGGGGTCCCCCACCACCGGGCCCTCGTCCCAGTCCAGGCCGCACCAGGCCATGCCTTCTTCGATGATGCGGATGTTGTCGTCGGTGCTGCGGGAGAGGTCTGTGTCCTCGATGCGCAGGATGAAGCGGCCGCCGTGCCGCCGGGCGAAGAGCCAGCAAAAGAGGGCGGTGCGGACCCCCCCGATGTGGAGCATGCCGGTGGGCGATGGGGCAAAGCGGGTGACGATCGGGCGGGTCATGGGGGCCTTTCCCTGCAGCCTCCCAGTGTGCCTCAACCTGCCAGTCGGCGGGACGGACCTATTCCACGTCGGCGATGACCGCCTGCAAGACCCGCTTGGAGGCCCGCTCCTGGGCGAAGAGCACCACCTTCAGGCCCTGGCGGCTGATGGCGCTGCGCCGCAGGGGGAAGGTGAAGCCCTTGAAGCGGGTGCTGGTCTGCTCGAAGTCCGTCAGGTAGGCGTCCGTGGCCTTCTCGGAGGCGGCCAGGTCAAAGGCATGGGTGGTGGCTGTGGTGGCCAGGGTCACCAGGTCGCGGACGACCATCTTGTGCACCATGAGCTTGTTGCCGCCCTTGTGGTCCTGCTGGGCCTGCACCAGCACCAGGTGGAAGTCGACCCCCTCGGGGGCCTTGCCCAGAACGAGGGCCGCCGACACGAGGTCCCCCTTGCGGGCGGCCTTCAGCTTGAGGGCCACGCCGGGGGCCCCATCCAGGCGCTCCTGCACCTTGGCGGAGACCCGCTTGTAGCTGGAAGCCGCAGCACTGCGGCCACCCCCGCCGGTGGTCTTGTCCTGGCCATCAAACAGCATGGTGGGGGTGCTGTTGACGCCGTAGTAGTCCTGCCGCAGCTTGCTGGCGGGGTTCATCATCGGGTCGGGGCCGGGGATGGGCAGGTGGTACTCCAGCACCACCAGGGCCGTGGCGGGGTAGGCCTCCAGCAGGCCGTCGAAGGCAAAGTCCGCCGCCACACAGGGGGGGCACTCGGAGCCCGTGAACAGCTCTGCCAGCACGGCCTTGCCCTTCCAGGCGGGGCCAGGCTTCACAGGGGTGGGGTGGAAGGGCAGCTCCTTGGAGCGGGCCTCCAGCAGGGCGTCGAAGCCGTCTTCCTTGCCGTTCAACTTGGCGTAGGCGGCCCGGGCTCGGCGCAGCCCGGCCTGGTTGTTCTCCACAGCCGCAGCCAGCAGGGCCTCGTAGGCCTCCTTGGGCCGGTTCAGGGCCTCCAGGATGTCCGCCCGGACCAGCTGATAGCCGGCACTGGGGTTGCCCCCGCCCTTCAGGTAGGCCTCCAGGGAGGCCAGGGCCGGGGCGGTCTCGCCCGAGGCCAGCTGGGCCTTGGCCACGGCCAGCTCCAGGTCGTTGGCCATGATGGGCAGGTATTCCCGGTTCTGTTCCGAGGCCGCGGCGAGCACAGCGGGGTCCGCCGCCACCTTCCGGGCCTGGTCCCGGTAGGCTTTCACCGCCGCCAGGACCTTGGCCTTGTCAAAGGTTGCGACCTTGGCGTGGTCGAGGAGCTGGCCCGGATAGGCCCCGAGGTTCACCAGCAGCTGAACGCCCTTGGTGCTGGCCTGGTTCTGCTGCTGGAGGGCCAGGAGTTCGTCCAGGGTGCCCGCCAGGGCCGCCTTGGCGGCGAGGATCTGGGCCTCCACGTATGAGGACACGGCACTGGGCGGGTAGGCGGCCTTGATGCGCTCCAGCTCCTTGAGCTTGGCGGCGGGATCCTTGAGGGCCACGGCGGCCTGATAGTCCTTCAGCTCCTGGGGCTGGGGGGTCTGGGCCAGGGCCGGCAGAGCCAGGCAGGCCGCCAGGAGGAAGGCGGGAAGGCGGCGAAGGAGGGTCTGGATAAACGTTGCCATGGAGGGTCTCCGGGGCCCGGGGCGCACGCCACGGGGACTCCCGGCCATTGTCCCCGGAACCGGGGAGGGGGTCGAGATCCCAAACGACCTTGAGGCCCGGAATCTACTTGAGGTAGATCTTCAGCTTGATCTCGACGGGGTGGTCGCCGTTGAAGAGGCTGCGGTCCAGGACCACCGGCACCTCCACCACGCTGCTCTGGGACCTGGGGGCAGACTCTTGGTGATGCTGGGCGGGGACCGTCTCCAGGGGCATCTCCTCGATCTCTTCCAGGAGCTCCCCGGCGGACAGCTCCTCCACCTCCAGGGGCCGGCTGTGCTCCACCGCGGGTGGAGGCGGGTCCGGGGGACCACCCAGGGCCACCACAGGTTCCTCCACCACGCCCCCGCCGTAGCGGTCGGCCAGGCTGCGCAGGACCAGCTTGGCCACCCCCGTGAGGGTCTCCTTCACGCCCTCCCCGCGCATGGCGCAGGCCGGGTAGGTGGGAGCGCCAAAGATATTGATCTCCTTCTCCAGGGTGGCGATGGGCAGGGCATTGGGGGTATCCCGCTTGTTCCACTGGATGACGTGGGGGATCTTCTCCAGCTCGGCGCCCTGCTCCTTGAGGTTGACGATGAGGTTCTGGAAGCTCTCCTTGTTGCTCTCCAGGGCCGGAGCCTGGGAGTCAGCCACGAAGACCACGGCGTCCGCCCCCCGGAGCACCAGCTTGCGGGTGGCATCATAGAAGACCTGGCCCGGCACCGTGTAGAGCTGGATGCGGGTCTTCATCCCTCGGATGGTGCCCAGGTCGATGGGCAGGAAGTCGAAGAAGAGGGTGCGGTCCGTCTGGGTGGCCAGGGAGAGCATCCGCCCCCGCCCGTCCCCCGGCAGAGTGTCATAGACATGCTGGAGGTTGGTCGTCTTGCCGCAGAGCCCCGGCCCGTAGTAGACGATCTTGGCCGTCAACTCCTTGGTGGCCGCATTGAAGAGCACCATGAACCCACCTTCCAGTCTTGGGGGAAGATTGGGCTCTCCCACTGGCATCGTCAAGGAAGAACCCGTTCCGGCCCCCCGGATGGGTGCGCTAGACTGGCCCTCAGTCCATACCTGAGGTCAGCCATGGCCAAACTCCTGGTTCACGAGCGTGCCGGAGTCCGCGAGTTCGAGCTCGTGGACCCGGAGGTCCATGTGGGCCGGGAGCTGGACAACACCCTGCGCCTGCCCGACCCCAGCATCAGCCGCCACCACTGCGTGCTCCGGAAGACTGAACTCGGCTACGAGATCCAGGACCTCCAGAGCAGCAATGGGGTGCTGGTGAATGGGGACCGCCACCAGGCACGGGAACTGGCGGACGGCGACCGCATCACCCTAGGCCAGGTGCAGCTGACCTTTCAGAACCCCCGCTCCACAGAGGTCCCCCAGCGACCCCTGGCGCCCTCCGGCACAGTCCGCATGTCCCCGGCGGAGCTGGCGGCCCTGCACGCCGCCTCCCGCCCCATCCCGGAGATCCAGCCCACCCGGCCGGTGCGGACGGTCCCCCCACCCAGCCCCGAGCCGCCCCAGGGATCCGCCCTGGCCCGCTTCTTCCGGCAGCTTTTCGGCGGGGGACGGTAACCTAGGAGGTTGCCTGGAGGCTCGTTGACCAAAGTCGGATTCATGTCCCTGGGGTGCCCCAAGAACCTCGTGGACTCGGAGGTCATGCTCGGGCACCTGCGGCTCAAGGGCTACCAGATCACCCCGGTGCTGGAGGAGGCCCAGGTGCTGGTGGTGAACACCTGTGGCTTCATCGACGCCGCCAAGCAGGAGAGCGTCGAGGCCATCCTCCAGGCCGCCGCCATGAAGAAGACCGGCGCCTGCGAGAAGCTCATCGTGGCGGGCTGCCTGGTGGAGCGCTACCGGGATGAGCTCATGGCCGGGATGCCGGAGATCGATGCCTGCCTGGGCACCCGGGACATCGAGCAGATCGCCGAGATCATTGGCGCCGGCGCTTCCTTCGAGCTGAATCCCAACCCGGACTACCTCTACAGCGAGACCAGCCCCCGCCTGCTCACCACCCCCAAGGCCAGTGCCTACCTGAAGATCAGCGAGGGCTGCGACCATGCCTGCGCCTTCTGCGTGATCCCCCTGCTCCGGGGCGCTCAGCGCAGCCGCCGCATCGAGAGCGTGGTGGCCGAGGCGGAGAACCTGGTGGCCCAGGGCGTGCTGGAGATCAGCCTGGTGGGCCAGGACACCACGGACTACGGCCGGGACTTCGGCGACCCCGACGCCCTGGAGAAGCTGGTGCGGGCCCTGGGCCAGGTGGCCGGCCTGCGCTGGTTCCGCATCCACTACGCCTACCCCAACCGCCTCACGGACGGCTTGCTGCGGGCCATGGCGGAGACGCCCAACTGCGCCCGCTACCTGGATATGCCCCTGCAGCACGCCGACGCCGCCATCCTCAAGGCCATGGCCAGAGGCGGCAGCCGCAAGCAGTTCCTGAAGCTGCTGGAGAAGGTGCGCCGCCTG
The DNA here is from genome assembly GCA_903840385.1 of uncultured Holophagaceae bacterium. Taxonomy (GTDB): domain Bacteria; phylum Acidobacteriota; class Holophagae; order Holophagales; family Holophagaceae; genus Geothrix. The sequence continues at coordinate 3,148 of CAIMFT010000007.1, read as the reverse complement.
GTGCCGGGTATCGCCATCCGGTCCAACTTCATCGTGGGCTTCCCCGGCGAGGACGAGGCCGCCTTCGCCGAGCTGAAGGCCTTCGTGCAGGAGGCCCGCTTCGACCATGTGGGCGTCTTTACCTACAGCGCCGAGGAGGGCACCTCGGCCCATGCCCTGGGCGACCCCATCCCCAAGCGCACCAAGGAGGCCCGCAAGCGCCGCCTCCTGGAACTGCAGCAGAAGATCGCCCGGGAGAAGAACCAGGAGAAGGTGGGCCAGGTCATCGACGTGCTGGTGGAGGGCGCCCACGAAGAGACCGACCTCATCGTCAAGGGCCGCCACCAGGGCCAGGCCCCGGAGATCGACGGCAATGTCCTGCTGGTGGATGGCACCCCCCAGACCAACACCATCCAGCGCGTCCGCATCGTCAAAGCCCACGCCTACGACCTCATCGGCGAAGTGGAAGAAGGCGGCCTGGAAGCCAGCACCGCCGCCTACGAGGCCACGTTCAAGGCCAGGCAAATGGCGAAATAAAAAGATTCACCACGAAGACACGAAGAAAAACTGTTAAATAAAGTCCTTCTGCAGTTATCCCCTTCATCCCCTTCATCCCTGTTTAAAAAGCCTTTTTGACGGGGATAAAAGGGATGGACGGGGATTAAAAATAACCAGTTATCAGGCCTGGGATTCCATTGTTTCTGGATTGCCGCCGCCAGGCCGCGGCGCGAGTTCCTTGATCCGCCCCCGCACCTGGGGCGACCAGAGGATGCCCAGGACCACGGCACCCACGAGCCCTGGGACAATCACCCAGGTCCAGGGCAGCGGGGGCGGACCCCAGTGGAACTCGGCAAATGCCAAGTCCTGAAGGTACCCCGTAGCATTCACTGTGAAATGGGCGAGCAGGGGAGGCCAGAGCGAGCCGGTCCTCAGGACCAACCACCCGAGGAAGAGGCCCCCGATGAACACATCCGGTAGCTTGGTCAGGCTGCCGTGCACAAGGGCGAAGATGACGGCCGTGTACACCAGCGCCCGCCGATCCCCGGCCAGCTCCCGAATGCGCGCCAATCCATAGCCCCGGAACAGGAACTCCTCCGAGAGCGGTGCCCCCAGGACCAAAGCGAGAACCCCCATGCTCGTAGGATCCAGCGGCTCTGGCAAGCCGAGGATCCTATGCGCGAACTCATACCAAACCAGGGCTACCGGGATATAGGCGAGGATGCAAAGCCACGTCCAGACCAGGATCCCTGCTCCTGCGCGGCCCAGGGGCAGTGCCTTCCGCCAGTCGGCACCCCAGACGGACTTGGCCTTCCAGAGCATGCCTGGCACCACCAGCAGGAGGCCCAGGAACCCCAGGAACATCCCGATGCGCGGGTGGGACTTCATCACCACCCATCCGGGGAGCGCCAGTGGAAGGGGGAAGACCATGCCCCAGATAATCAGCCCCACCGCCACCCCCACGCCCGCAAAGGCGCGGTTGATGCGGCTGGGTTCTTCGGCCGGTGCGGCAGGAACCGGTTCCTCGGCCGGTACGGCGGGGATCGCTTCTTCTGTCATGGGTTGCCCCGGATGGTTTGGAACACTCCAGCACGAATGCCTGCGATGTCCATGCTCAACCAAGGAATGTCGAGTATTTTCAGCCAGAGCTTACCCGGCACCCACCCCTCATTTGGGTCCTTTTGTGCCCTTTGTGCTCTTTGTGGTTAATTCCTCTTTCGCTGTATCCCCGTCTATCCCATTTATCCCCGTCTGCTTTTTCTTGGCTCTTCCGGGATTTCAGGGAAAGAAATCTCACCGCAGAGAACACAGAGAACGCAGAGGAAAACAGGCAAGGGGTGGCTGAAAGGAAAGGAAGGAACGCGGAGGAAAACCGAGGAGCTGAGGAGAGCGGAGAACGGCCTGAGTGCTTGGGTCGGAAGAGCTTCTTAGCCGGGGATGGACGGGGAGGAGCGGGATAAAGCACTTGGGCCGTGCTGCACGGCGCATGGGCTCCATCTCGGGGCGCCGCTGCCGCGCCTCTTGGGGGGCGCGGCCGGGGCACCCCGGGATGACTTCCGGCGACGCCGGAAGCCGCCTTCGGCGGGCCCATGCACGGTGGGTCGGCGCGCCTCTGCGCTCTCTGCGTTCTCTGTGGTTGGCAGTTCTTTTTCCCGGAATTCCCGGATGAACCTTTTTCCTTTGAGGTCCACCGGCTCGGAAGGCTAGGAACCCCTCACCGGTTATCCTCTTGGGATGCTGGAGCTTCGCGCCATTACCCGCGCCTACGAACTCGGCGGTGAGCGCGCCGGCGTGTTCGGGGTGTCGCTGTCGGTGCCGAAGGGCTGCCTGGCGGTGCTGGCGGGGCCCAGTGGCAGCGGCAAGACCACCCTGCTGCAGCTGGCGGGCCTGCTGGACACGCCGGACGAGGGCGAGGTCCTCCTGGACGACCAGCCTGTCTCCGCCCTGCCCGAGGTGGCCCGCTGCGACCTGCGCCTGCGCCGCCTGGGCTTCGTGTTCCAGGCCGCCAACCTGGTGCCTGTCCTGTCGGCCCTGGAGAACGTCATGCTGCCCCTGCAGCTGCAGGGTCTGCCGGAGGCCGAGGCCCGCCGCCGGGCCGAGGCCGCCCTGGCCCGGGTGGGGCTCGCCGACCGCCTGCACCACCGTCCGGGTCAGCTGAGCGGCGGCCAGCAGCAGCGCACGGCCATCGCCCGCGCCCTGGCCCCAGAGCCCCTCCTGGTGCTGGCGGACGAGCCCACCGCCGCCCTGGACCACGCCCACGGCGGCCCCCTCATGGATCTCCTGGCCGAGCTGGCGGCGGAGCGGGGCGTCACCTTCCTGGTGGCCAGCCACGACCCCGCCGTCATCGCCCGTGCCCACTGCGTCTTCCGCCTCCAGGACGGTCGCCTCCAGGCAGAGGACACCCCATGATCTTGGCCCGGCTGGCCCTGCGGAACCTGCTGCGCCAGCGGCGGCGCACGGCGCTGACCCTGCTGGTGGTGGTGGCGGGCTTCCTGGCCCTGAGCCTGGCCGGGGGCTTCATGGCCCAGACCTTCCAGGGGCTCTCGGACGGCGCCATCCGCGGCGGCCTCGGCCACCTCCAGATCCTGCCCCCGGGAGCCCTCGATGGCGACGAGGCCCAGAGCCTGGAGAAGGCCCTGCCGGACGGCGAGGCCCTGGCCGCCACCCTGCG
>CAIMFT010000006.1 GCA_903840385.1 uncultured Holophagaceae bacterium | reverse complement strand
GCCATGGGCAAGCAGGCCGAGGCCGAGCGGGAGAAGCGGGCCAAGATCATCGCCGCCGAGGGCGAGCTCATGGCCAGCCAGCAGCTGCTGGAGGCCGCCAACAAGATCAGCCAGAACCCTGTCGCCATCCAGATGCGCTACCTGCAGACGCTCACCGAGATCGCCGTGGAGAAGAACAGCACCATCGTCTTCCCCCTGCCCATGGAGCTCATGAAGGCCTTCGAGAAGTTCACGGAGAAGTAGGCTTCGCGGGGGGGCTCCAGCCCCGCCAGGCCTGGGCCTCGGCCTGCGCCAACCGGGCCGCTTCGCCGCTGCCAGGGCCATAGGCCTCGGCCTCCACGGCCTCAGCCAGCGCCAGCAGGGCGGTCTGGCGCTCCGGCCGCAGGGCCGCGAGGCGCAGGAGCCAGGTGCGAGCGGTGTCGCCGGCCTGTGGCGCTGCGATCTTTCGGGTGCGCCGCAGAAAGGGGGCCAGGGCTCGGATGCGACCTGGGCCTTCCGTTGGGCGCTGCCAGCGATCCCGGCTCCACCACAGAAGTCCAGCGGCCCCTGCCAGTCCCAGGAGGATCAGCAGGCCCCGGGAGGGGAGCAGGCGGCGCCCATCCCAGCCCTGAAGGCGCTCCTGGAGCCAGGCCAGTCCCGCCACCTGATCCTGGTCGGAGAACCGCACCACATGGCGGTCCCAGCGGTAGCGCAGGGCGTCCCCCCAGCGCACCAGGAAGCCCAGGCCAGGGCCGCTGCCGGGCAGGCCAGGCGCCAGTCCAGGGGTGGGGTCCGAGGTCCACCAGCGGCCCTCGTGCCAGTACTCCACCCAGGCGTGGGCCTCGTTCTGGCTCACCCGGTAGTAGCCGCCCTCAGGCAGCCAGGGGCCCAGGCGGTAGCCATTCACCACCCGGGCCGGCACGCCCCGGGCCCGCAGCATGAGGGCCATGGCCGATGCGAAGTACTCGCAGTGGCCCGCCCGGCTGCGCTCCAGGAAGTCCTCCAGGGGGTTGGGTGCCCGGCCCGACGGATTCTCCAGGGTGTAGGCAAAGCCGGCGAGGCCGCCCTCCAGGGCTCGCACCAGGGCCGGGGTCGGCAGGATGGCGGGGGCGAAGCGGAGGCTGGCCCGCTGGGCCGCCGCATGGGTCGGGTCGAGGTGCGTGAGCACCTGCAGGCGGCGGGGCGTGAGGCGCGGCTCCGGGAGTCCTTCCGGCGAAGGCCGCCAGCTCACGGTGATGGGGCCACCCCGAGTGCGGGAGAAGCGCCAGCGCAGGCTGGCCCCCAGGCCAGGCCGCAGGGCCAGGTCCGGTGGGTCCAGTTGGACCCAGCGGGGGGGCAGGGCCAGGATGCCGTGGAAGCTCGGCGTGAACAGGAACTCCGCCTGCCGGAGGGCGGGCCCGGGCGCCGGGACCATGGGCGGCGTCAGCTCCGAGGACTCCCAGCGCAGGCCCTCCACCCGCTCCAGAGCCACGGCCCGCAGGCGCTCCAGCCCCGCGGCCCAGGTCGGGTCCCGGTCCGGTCCTGCGCCATCCGGGGGCGCAATGCGCACGGCCACTTCGGCGTTGGGCTCGATGGGCCCATCGCCGCCCAGGTTCAGGCTGGCCGCCAGTCCCGCCTGGGTGGCCGCCCGGCCAGTGCCACGGAAGAGGGAGGCCTGCAGGCCCACCCCCAGGCGGGGCAGGACCACGAAGAACCCCGCCCCCAGTAGAACGGCTGAGCCCACCCAGAGGGGCACCCGGGTGTAGGGCGGCGGGGCCGGGACACCGGGTCGGCAGGCGGCGGAGGGCTCCCAGCCCAGGCGCAGGAGGACCAGGGTGGTGGCCCCGACGTAGGCCAGGGTCCAGGCGAGGAAGGCGGGCTCCGGGGGACCCAGGGCGGTGGCCAGGTAGAGGGTGAAGCCGATGAGCAGGGTCTGCCGCTGCTCCGACCCACTCCGGGGCAGCACCAGGCGCACTCCGGCCAGCAGGAACAGGGTGTGGACTGCCACGGTGACCAGACCCGGAGCCCGAAACAGGTCCCCCAGGAAGAAGAGGAGGGCCGCCACTTCCAGTCCCCGCCGGTAGCGGCTCAGGTCCTTGGCCAAGGCCTCCACGGCTGCGGCAGCCGCCAGGGGCAGGGCCATGAGGGCCAGATCGATGGGCTCGTAGAGGCCCGAGGCAGCCGTCGCCCCGAGCACCACCCACAGCGGCAGGTGGTCACTCCAGAGGGGCCACCTCAGGGCCACACCCAGCTCCCCAGCACCACGGGTCGGGCGGCGCCGGTGACCTCCGGCAGGTTGCCTGGAATACCCAGGGCGCTGGCGGCCCCCAGCAGGGCCCAACTGACGGCCTCGCGGGCCCCCGAGGGGAAGGCCAGGTCAGCGGCCAGGGGCAGGGCCAGCCGGGTGGCCAGCTCCAAGCGCACCCGCTGGTGGCAGGCGCCGCCGCCGCTCACCAGGCCTCGCAGACCCTCGGGCCAGGGCTGGCTCCGGCGGGCTTCCAGGGCCACGGAGGCCGCCGTGAAGGCCGCCAGGGTGGCCAGGCGGTCCGCCAGGGGTAGGGCCTCCAGGCCGGGGCCTTCCTGGTCCAGCCAGGCGGCACCGAAGACCTCCCGGCCCGTGGATTTGGGGGGCCGGGCGGCGAAGTAGGGGTGGGTGAGCCAGCTCGCCAGCCGGGCCTCATCCACGGCTCCGCTGGCCCCGGCCCCATCCGGGTCGAAGGGCAGGCCCAGCCAGCGCTGGGCGGCCAGATCCAGCAGGGACATGCCGGGGCCGGTGTCCCAGGCCTGGGTTCGCTGGCCGTCCCACAGGGCGAGGTTGCCGATGCCCCCGAGGTTCAGGGCCAGCCAGGGGCCGGGGCCGTGCAGCCAGCGCTCGGGCAGGGGCACCAGGGGGGCGCCTTGCCCGCCCAGAGCCAGGTCCCGGCGGCGGAGGTCCCACACCACGGGACAGCTCAGGGCTTCGGCCAGCACATAGGGGTCCGCCAGCTGCAGGCTAGCGCCCTGGTTGGGGTGGTGCTGCACGGTCTGGCCGTGCAGGGCAGCCAGGTCCGGCTTCAGGTTCAGCTTGGCGCACAGGTCGAAGGCAGCGCGGGCATGGTGGTTGCCGAGGCGCCGCTGGAGGATGCAGAGCGCCGCTGGGTCCAGGTTGTTGGAGGCCGCTGCCAGCACCTGGGCCCGCACCGGATCCGGGTAGGGGGCGTAGTGGTGGCCCAGCAGAGCGCAGAAGGGCTGCCCGCTCTCAAAGCCCTCCGGTGCCACCTCGATGGCCACGACGTCCGCGCCATCGGCGCTGGTACCCGACATCAGGCCCAGCACGCGCCAGGGTCGGTCCTCCGGGAGCGGGATGCGGGTTTGCATGGTGCTGATGATGCCAGCAAGTGCCGTTGACCGTGGTTGCGGATACCCTTGGGGCCTTGGGGGTGTCCATGACGACGATCCTTGTCCTTCTCATCATCGGTGCAGTGCTCTACTTCGCCCTCCGGGGCCGGCAGGACAAGCCGGAGCAGCTGGGTGCTTCCCGCCGGGCCCTGCCCACAGGTCCCCTGGAGCCGCACACCTTTGCCTGCCCCTATCCCAAGTGCCCGACCTGCGGCGCCTCCGGCGACAAGATGAAGCAGGAGTGGGATGGCCTCCGCTCCGTGAAGTGGTCCTGCGGCTACTGCAGTGCGGTGGCCGGCGTGCAGACCCTCAAGGATGAGGAGCTGCCCCCCTCCGCTCGGCGGCTGCTCATGGATCCCCAGGGTCAGGGCGGCGTCCCCATGCAGCAGGGTGGCTACGGCCAGCCCGGCGGTGGCATGGGAGGCGGCCTGCTCACGGGCATGATGCTCGGCAGCATGATGGGCGGCGGCCACCACGACCGTAGCGGCGGGGGCGAGGGTGGCGGCGAAGGCTGGGGTGATGGCTCGAACTCCAGTTCCACCGGCGGCGACTGGGGCGAGTCTGGTGGCTCCAGCGACTGGGGTGACTCGGGTGGCGACTCCGGCGGCGACAGCGGCGGCGACTGGTAAACCCTTTGAACCTCGTTTGGCCCTGCTACACCTGATCGCAGTCCTGTATGGGGATATTGACGATGTTTATATCGTCAATATTCCCATTGAATTAGGGACTTGCTAAGGCCTTCCGAACAGCCATGATGGATCCATTCATCCTCTGACAAGGTCGCCCGATGGTGGCCAAACCTAAATGGAGCGGCCATGCCGACCCGTCGCCTGCGATATCTGACTCTCCTGCTGGCCTCAGGAGCGATCCTGTCGGCGCAGACCACCGGCTCCCTGCAGGGGCACGTGGTGGACGCCAAGGGGCGGCCCGTCGCAGGGGCCCGGGTGACCCTGTCCGGCCCGGGCATCCAGGGCGAGCGCGCCACGGTGACCGATGCGGGCGGTGCCTACCACGTGGGCCTGCTGCCCCCGGGTCTGGTGACCGTGACGGCCACGAAGGAAGGCCTCAACACCGCCAAGGCCCAGGCTCAGGTGGGGCTGGACCGCACCGCCAGCGTGGAGCTGAAGATGGTCGCCATCGCGTCGGCCACGGTGGAGGTCGTGGAGACCAGCCAGACCCTCGACCTCAAGGGCACCACGGTGGGTGGCAACTACACCAGCGACACCATCCTGAACCTGCCCACCTCCCGCGACTTCGCCAACATTGCCCTGCTGGCCCCCGGCGTCACGGTGGAGAGCATGTCCGGTGGCAACCAGGGCTTCAAGATCTACGGCTCCTCCGGCGCCGAGAACAGCTACCTGGTCGACGGCATCAATGCCACCAACGTGGAGTACGGCACCCAGGGCAAGCGGATCCCCATGGAGTTCGTGCAGGAATTCCAGGTGAAGACCGGCGGCTACGAGGCTGAGTACGGCAAGGCCACGGGCGGCATCATCAACGTGATCACGAAGTCCGGTGGCAACGAGTTCACGGGCGACCTCTTCGCCTACTCGGAGGGCCAGGCCTTCAAGACCGGCAACACCCATGTGAACGACAGCAACCTGCGCACCAAGCCGCTCCTCCTGGAGAACAAGACCTCAGAGTACGGCTTCGATGTGGGTGGCCCGATCATCAAGGATCAGCTCTGGTTCTTCGCCGCCTACGACCGCCGCACCAACGCCCAGCAGAGCCAGGTGCGGGTGCCGGGTCCGGACCAGGGCCTCAAGGCCCCCACGGACTCCACCCGGGACCTGTACGCCGTCAAGCTGACCTGGCGCCTGGCGGACAACCAGACCCTCATCGCTTCGGTGCTGGGGGACCCCGAAAAGGTGACAGGCGCTGTGACCTCTCCTCAGGGGGCCGCCTCCACCTGGGATGGCATCCGCAAGATCGGTGGCACGGACCTGAGCCTGCGCTACGAGCTCACGGGCAAGGACTGGTTCCTGCAGCTGCAGGGCAGCCAGCACCAGGAGAAGAACTCCCTCCTCGGCGGCCTCGGGGCCGGCCTGGTGCAGACCCTCAACGCCACCACCTCCCTGGTGACCGGTGGCTTCGGGCGCTTCGACGACAAGGACTTCACCCGCAAAAACATGACGGGTTCGTTCACCTACTACCTCGGTCATCACGAGCTCAAGGCGGGCTTCGACTTCCAGACGGATACCGCCGCCATCAGCCGGGGCTACTCCGGTGGCCAGCAGGTGACGGACTACGGCGACGGCACCTACTCCCACTACTACTGGACTGTGGCCGGCGCTGATGTAAACAACGCGCCCAGCATCATCTTCAAGGCCTCGCCGAAGCACGAGAGCTCCGGCTTCTACCTCCAGGACAAGTGGTCCGTCACCAACGCCCTCACGCTGAACCTGGGCGCCCGCCTGGACACCACCCTCATCAAGGACCAGCACGGCGCCACCAAGATCAACCTGAAGGACCAGTGGGCACCTCGCCTGGGCGTGGTGTGGGACTGGGCCGGCAAGGGCCAGGACAAGCTGTACGTGAGCCTCTCTCGCTTCTACGAGCAGGTCCCCCTCGACCTGGTCATCCGCTCCTTCAGTGACGAGAGCAATCCCACCATCTTCAACTTCAGCCCCACCAGCCTGACCCCCAACCCTGCGGCCGGCACCAGCTCCATCGTCGGTTCCTACATCGAGCCGGTAGATCCCGACATCAAGGGCCAGTACTCGGATGAGTTCATCATCGGTGCCGAGACCACGGTGGCCACCAACTACGTGCTGGGCGCCAAGTACATCCGCCGCTACGTGGGTCGGGCGGTGGAGGACTCGCTGGACGTCAACAGCAGCGCTGGTGACTACTTCATCATGAACCCCGGCTTCAGCGTCACGGGGAAGCAGTATCCCCGGGCCGTCCGCGACTACACGGGCCTGGAGTTCAGCGTGCAGCGGAAGTTCGCTGACCACTACACCTGGCAGGCCAGCTACCTCTGGAGCCGCCTGGATGGCAACTACGAAGGCGCCTATCAGGGTGTGGGCGGAGCCGATGGCACGGGTCAGCTGGATCCCAATATCAACTCGGCCTTTGATGAGCCGGCCTTCATGGTGAACAGCAACGGCAAGCTCAGCGGGGACCGCACCCATCAGCTCAAGGGCAGCGGCTTCTACGAGTGGGACAATGGCCTCAGCCTGGGTGCCACCTTCAACTTCATGTCCGGCACCCCCATCAACCGCCTCGGGTTTGCCGACCAGGTGCTGCCCTTCCCCTACACCCGCTATGAGCTGTTCCTGCGGCCCCGGGGTGCCGAAGGACGCACGCCGGACAGCCTGCGCCTGGACATGAACCTGGGCTACACCTTCAAGCTGCCGTCCAAGCGCCAGGTGCGCGTCATGCTGGATGTCACCAACGTCCTGAACAGCCAGACCGCCGCGTCCGTGGATCAGCGCTACAACTTCAGCGGGAATGACGTGGGCCAGACCAACCCCTACTTCAAGGCGCCCACGACCTTCCAGGCGCCCCGCTCGGTTCGCATCGGCGCGCGTTTCAGCTTCTGAGTAACTCCAACCGCTTTCGGCAGACGGCCCCCTCACCGGGGCCGTTTGCGTTCACAGGACCTTGGGCACCACGAACATGCCCCGGTCCTGGGCTGGTGCATTGGCCAGAGCCTCGGTGTGGGTGAAGCCCTCCACCACCGTGTCCTCCCGCCGGGGCAGGGGCAGGCTCAGGGCCGACAGCATGGGCTCCACACCGTCCAGAGGGAGCTCATCCAGGCTGGCCGCATGGCTGAGCAGCTGCGCCATGGCCAGGCGCATGGGCTCGAGCTCGTCCTCCCGCAGGCTCAGATGAGCAAGCTGGGCACAACGGAGAACGTCTTCACGAGAGACTTCCACAGGCTCCTCCCAGCTTCAGGTCGGCGTCGGCGTTTTGGCGCCAGGGGTTGGGATCGGGGGTCAGGAGGGCGCCGGCGGCGGCGATCATGGCGCCGTTGTCGGTGCAGAGGCGGGGCTCGGGGATGGCCAGCACCAGGCCTTCGCGGGCCGCCAGGAGGGCCGCCTCGGAGCGCAGGCGGGAGTTGCACGCCACGCCACCGCTGATGACCAGGCTGCGGGCCCCGCGGGCTTCGGCCCAGCCGGGCAGGGGCTTGAGCAGCCACGCTGAGATGGCCTCCTGCAGGCTGCGGCAGAGGCCCTGGACGGCCGGGTCGCCGGCGCCGCCCTGGGCCAGGCGGGGGTCCCGCTCGATGCGCAGCTTCACGCCGGTCTTGAGGCCGGAGAAGCTCCAGGAGGCCTTGCCGTCCCGGAACTTGGGCGGGGTGAAGGGCTCGGCGGCCTTCACTGCAGTGTTCGCGCAGGCGTCCACCACAGGGCCGCCGGGGTAGCCCAGGTTGAGCATGCGGGCGGTCTTGTCGAAGGCCTCGCCGGCAGCGTCGTCCCGGGTCTTCTGCAACAGCTCCAGGGTGGTCCAGTCCGGGGCCAGGTAGAGGTGCGTGTGCCCACCCGACACCAGCAGCACCAGAGCGGGGAAGGGCAGGTCCGGGGCGGCGAAGCGGGCGGCGTTCAGGTGCCCCAGCAGGTGGTGGACGCCCACCCAGGGGAGGCCCTGGCGCCAGGCCACGGCCTTGCTCGCACTGAAGGTGGCCAGCAGGCTGCCCACCAGGCCCGGCCCGCGGGTGACGGCGACGCGGTCCAGATCGGCCAGCCCCACGCCCGCCTGGGCCAGGGCCCCGGCCATGACGGCACGCACCTGGAGCAGGTGCTCCCGGGCCGCCAGCTCCGGCACCACCCCGCCGAAGGGGCCGTGGATGGCGTCCTGGCTCTCCCGCACCAGGGCCTTCAGGACAGGGCCTGCCGGCGTCTCCTCCACCACGGCGGCGGAGCAGTCGTCGCAGGAGGATTCCAAGCCCAGGACCAGCATCTGCCAAGTGTATCCTGGGGGTCTGTCCGTGACGGAGTCTTGAGATGCGCTGCTTCCTGCTCGCCCTGCTGCTGTGTGGCGCGTTGCTGGGGCAGGGCACTATCGTGATGTCCAAGCCCCCCAAGGCGCCGGAGACCATTGCCCAGCTGGCCAAGAAGCTGAAGCGCGGCCAGGGCGCGGCCTGGCTCCTCCTGGATGCCCCCAAGGCCGACTGGATCGCTGGCTTCCGAAGCCTGCTCAACAAGGACGAGGACCTCATGGTGCTGGGACTCCCGGTGGAGTCCCACGGCCCAAAGACGCCACTGGCCACTGAGCTGCGAGCCCAGCAGGGCTGGGGGCCCGAGGCTGTCTGGGCCCTGCTGGGGCCTGGCGCCCGGGTCCTGGGGAGCGGCAAGACGCTGCCCACGGCCAGGCAGCTGCTGGATCTGGCAGAAGGCAACGGCATTCGGGGCGAGCTCAAGGACCTGGAGAGCTTCGTCGCCAAGCACCCGGGCCACCTCCAGGCCTACCGGCAGCTCCTGTTGAGTCACTTCGGGCTGGCCACCCGGCGCACCTTTCAGCTGGTCAAGCCCTCCATGAAGAAGGATGCGGAGGGCAACCCGCTGCCCCTCGAGATCCCGCAGCCGCTGACGGAAGCCGAGGACGAGCGGGTCTGGGGCCGGGCCGTAGCCCTCCTGGTTCCCTACCTCCAGAGTAGTGACTGGCGGCTGGCCAGTGGCGGCCTCGCCGTCGCCTTCCAGGAGGCGGGCCAGGCCTCTCCCCTGCTGCGGGCGGCGGCCCTGAAGTGCCTGCCCACAGTAGAGGAGGCCCTGCGCCAGGACCCGAGCCACTACGTCAGCTGGGGTGTCTGGGAGGTTATTGCTGAGGCTGCGGGGGGCCGTCCCCTGCGGCCCCTCCTGGACTCCCTCGTCCTGCTTCCCGGCGACCGTGGGGGCATCCCGCAGTCGGTGTTCACCACCTATGCCCGGAATGCCCGTGCCCGGGAGGACTGGACCGGCATCCTGGACGTCCTGGGCCCACGCTGGGACCTGAAGAAAGACCAGGATCTGGAGATCATCATCCTCGGTGAGGACGGGGGTCGCCAGGACAGCCTGAAGAGCACCTGGGACGCCCTGCTGAAGCCCATCGTGGAGGCTGACCTCCGCCTGGGTCGCACGCTGGAGGCGGATCAGGTGGTGCGGGAGGCCATGGCGTGGATGCCCTCCAAGGGCCTGCCGGGCTGGGCTTCCTCCCTGGCCCAGGCCTGCGGACAGCCTTCCCTGGCGGCCCAGTGGGCTACCCTGATGGTGCCGAAGGGATGACCATGAGTTGCCACCGTGTTGCCCTCCTGCTTGCCCTGCCTGCAGTCCTGGTGGCCCAGGGTCGACCCGGCGGGCCACCGGAGGGCTTCATGGGCATGCGGGGGCCTTCGACCCCAGCGGAGGCCTTCGAGCGAACGCTGAAGCAGAACCGGCTGGGCACTTGGCTGGTGCTGGAGGACGACGCCGTGACCTTCGGTACCGCCGCCCGGGCGGCCCTGGAAGAAGATCCCCTGGTGGACCTCAATCTGCCGCTGCTGGTGGCGGGCGGCAAGACGCCGACGGCCCAGAGCACCTACCTGCGGGAGCGCTTTGGCTGGACCCGAGGTGGCCACTGGGCCCTGCTGGACTCGTCCGGCGGCGTGCTCGCCGAGGGCACTACAGCTCCGACCCCCGCCAGCCTGAGCGCAGCCGCCGATCGAGCCGGCGTGAAGTCCCGGGCCCAGGAGCTGGAAGCGTTTCTGCTGCTGCACGGCGACCACCTGGAGGCCCAGGTGGCCCTGCTCCACGAGCGCATCAACGTGGCCTGCCGCCGCACCCGCAAGGTCCTGGCCCTGGCCCAGCCAAAGCCCACGGCTCCCAGCAGGCCCGGCGCCACCCCCAGCCCCATGGCTGCCCCCGCACCGCCCACCGACGCAGCGGCTGCCGCCCTCCCGCCGGAGGAGCCCAAGCCCCTGGACCCGGAGCTGGATCAGAAGGTCTGGGGCGAGGCCGCCCGCCTGTTTGGCAAGCTCTTCCAGGGCCCCTGGCAGGAGGCCTACTCGGACCTGCCCATGGCCCTGAATGGGCCGGAGAGCGTCCATTCCCCTGCCATGCAGGAAGCCTGGACCCGCTGCCTTCCGGCCATCGAGGAGGCCCTGCGCCGCCAGCCCAGCGACGAGGACCTCTGGCGCATCTGGGTGATCGGCTCCGACCTGAGCGGGGGCCGACCCCTGGCGCCGCTCATGGACAGCTTGGCCCCCCTGCCGGGCACGGCCCCGGAGGACTGGCCGCCGGAGTCGGTGCTGGGTGCCTTTGTGCGCGATGCCCGGAAGCGGGCCGACTGGCGCGCCATCAAGGACGCCCTGGAGCCCCGCTGGGACGAGTTCCGGCGCGACAATCGCCGGGCGGCCATCGGCCCCCAGCCCGGCGAGCGCATGTGGAACCGGGTGCTCCAGTCCCTGGTGGAGGCCCTCCTTCAGGGCGGCGAAGCCGGAGCCGCAGACCAGCTGGTGCTGCAGGCCATCGGTGTCCTCCGCTGGGATGGCCTGGCCCTCCGCGCCCGGGACCTGGCCACCCGCCTGGACCGCCCCGACCTGGCCCTGCGCTGGGGTGCGCTGGGGTCCTCCCAGTCCCAGTCCCGATGACGGCTGACTCAGTGAAGCTTGTCCCCACGCGGGTGCAGCTGAACCGTCCCCTGCCGCCCCTCACCTACCTGGCGCCCGAGGGCCTGCCGGTGGGCGTGCGGGTGCGGGTGAAGGTGCGCAACAGCCTGGCCCTGGGCCTCGCCATGGGACCGGATCCCAACCCACCCGCCGCCAAGCTGCGGCCCTTGGAGCTGGTGCTGGATCCCTTTCCCCTGCTGCCGCCCAAGCTGTTGGAGCTGCAGGCCTTCGCCGCCCGCTACTACGGCTGCCTGGAGGCCCACCTGCTGCCCTTGAGCCTGCCCCAGGCTCTGCTCCCCAACTGGGAGGCGGACGAGGAGGGCCAGCCCCTCTCCTTCCATCGGGACCGGGGCAGATGGGACGTGCTGCAGGCCCTGGGCGAGGCCTGGCACCGGGATCCGTCCATCCTGCCGACGCTGCTGCACCGCTCCGCCCTGCGCCGGGGCGGCCCCACGGAGGTGCGGCTCACGGGCGCCCCCCATCCACCCCGGGTGACCCCGGCCCAGGCCCGCCTGCTGCTGGCCCTGGAAGAGGCTGGCGGAACCCTCATGGAAGCCGATCTGCTGGAAGCGGCCGGGGTGGGGACCTCGGTGCTGGCCACCCTGGAGAAGCGGGGCCAGGTGCAGCGCCTGAAGCGCGTGGACCTGCTGGCCCAGCGGCGGGAGGCGGGTACAGACCGGACGGTCCTCCTCCACGACGAGCAGCGGGTGGCGCTGGACTCCGTGCCTCTGGACGCTTTTGCCGTGCACCTGCTCCAGGGGGTCACGGGCTCGGGCAAGACCGAGGTCTACCTGGCCCTGGCGGACCGCGTGCTGGCGGTGGGCAAGCGGGTGCTCTGGCTGGTGCCGGAGATCGGCCTCACCACCAGCCTGCTGGAGCGCCTGGAGGCCCGCTTCCCGGGCCGGGTGGCCGTGGGCCATGCGGGGCTCAATGCGGGCGAGAAGCACGGCGATGTGGCGCGCCTGCTGTTCAATGGGGCGGACCTCTTCGTGGGGGTGCGCAATGCCGTCATGGCACCCCTGCGCGACATCGGGCTGGTGGTGGTGGACGAGGAGCAGGAGGGGTCCTACAAGTCCGAGGAACACCCCCGCATCCACGCCCGGGACCTGGCCATCAAGCGGGCGCAGCTGGAGGGCTGCCCCATCGTGCTGGGGAGCGCCACGCCCAGCCTGGAGAGCTGGCATGCCGCCCAGACCGGCCGCTACCGGCTGGCCCGCCTGAAGGAGCGCCCGGCAGGGTCCACCCTGCCTGCGGTGGAGCTGGTGGACCTGCGGGAGGCCTACCGGGTGGCCCGGCGGAAGGTGGTCTTTGCGCCGGTGCTGCTCAAGGCCCTGGCCGAGACCCTGGCGAAGGGCGAGCAGTCCCTGCTCCTGCTGAACCGCCGGGGCTACGAGAACTTCTGGATGTGCCGGGCCTGTGGCAAGACCCTGGGCTGCCCCCACTGCGCCATCTCCCTCACCTACCACCGGGGCGACTACCGCCTGCGCTGCCACCTCTGCGGCCACGAGACCGTGCCCCCGGAGGCCTGCCCGGACTGCGGGGCCGACCACCTGCGGGGCGTGGGCGAGGGCACCGAGCAGGTGGAGGAGATGCTCCGTCAGCTGCACCCCACCGCCCGCATCCTGCGCCTGGACCGGGACACCACCCGCCGCCGGGGCTCGCTGGAAGCGGGCCTGCTGGCGGCGGAGTCCGGCGAGGTGGACATCCTCGTGGGCACCCAGATGCTGGCCAAGGGGCATACCTTCCCGCGCCTCACCCTGGTGGGCGTCATCAACGCCGACCAGGGCCTGAAGGTCGCGGACTTCCGGGCCGCCGAGCGGACCTTCCAGCTGCTCACCCAGGTGGCGGGCCGGGCCGGGCGGGCGGCGCTGCCGGGCCGCGTCATCCTCCAGACCTACTCGCCGGACCACCCCGCCATCACCTTCGCCCTGGCCCAGGACTTCGAGGGCTTCGCCGCTTCGGAGCTGCCCTTCCGGGAAGGCCTGGGCTACCCGCCCTTCACGGCCCTGTCCCTCTACCGGGCGGAGGCCGACACGCCCGCCGAGGCCCGGGGCGCCCTGGAGGCCTTTCGCCAGCGCCTGACCGTGCCGAACCTGCGGGTGCTGGGCCCCCTGGAGGCCCCGGTGCCCCGGGTCAAAGACCGCTGGCGCATGCACCTGCTGCTGAAGGGCCCTCGGGCTGCTCTGAGCGAGGTGCTGGCCCGCCATCCCCTGGAACCCAGTGGCTCCATCCAGGTGGATCGGGATCCCCTGAACTTCGGATAGTGTATAAAAAGTATACACTTGTCGAGATAAAATACCGGGACTCCTGGGTCGGTGCGTCTAAGTGCACCTGGATCTAGGTGTTAAAAACCGTCAAAGGTTCCAAAAAAAGTGCCGATCCTGAGGGTTCTAGGGAGGAGGGGGTGATATGCGCACCCATTCAGCCAAGGGCTTCTCACTGCTGGAATTGCTCTTGGTCGTCGTCATCATCGGGATCCTGGCTGTGGCCGGGGGGACCATGTCTGGCGCCGCCCAGCCCGCCGCCGTGAAGGGCACGGTGAACAGCCTCTACGGAATCCTGGTGGAGGCCCGCACCGTGGCCCGGTCTACCGGGCGGACGGTCACGCTCACCACTTTGGGCCACCAGGAGACCATGCAGCTCAGCTTCCCCTCCCAGGGGGATGTGACTCCAGTGCCGGCCAATCAGGCGCTTACCACGTGGCTCCGCACCGCCGGGGGTAGCAGCGCTAGTCAGTACTCGGGTGTGGACAATCTTAACTGGCCCATCTACACCCAGGCTGCGCCCAATCCAGACCCCCTGACGGGTGGTGAAGCCGCTATCTCAGCCTTGTTTACGAGCGGTGCACTGCCCGGGACCAATGGAAAGTTGTTCACGGGGAGCACGAACACCGCCATGTCCTTCGACGCCATGGGTCGCGCCAACCGCGACTTTTACGTCTATGTGGGAGGCATGCGCAATGGGGCCTCCTACCCGAGCGCCCCAGTGGGCTTGGTTCTGGTGACCCGGGCCAACGGGGTCCATGCCTTCTACAAACCCAACGCAGGGGATGCCACCGTTCCCTGGCAGCGCCTGTAGGAGGGACCATGACTCGCCGCCACGCCCATCAACGGGGTTTCTCCCTGGCCGAGCTGATGATCACGGCCCTCATCTTCGGTGTCGGCCTGCTGGGCCTTGCCGCCCTCCAGGTCTCCACCCTCCGCAACAACGCGGGAGGACGCAATCGGATCACAGCCGCAGGTCTGGCAGAGGGTTGCCTGAGTGCCATCCAGGCCGAGGGCAGCCTCAGCTGGTCCTACGCCGCCGGAGTGATGGGCTCGGGCGTGGCCTACCCCGTCGCCCGGGTCTACAGCGGGGCCACGTCCACCGGTACCTTCGGGGCCTTCGATGTGAACGGCCAGACTGTGGCTGTGGGGGCTGCCACGCAGGTCTTCCAGGTGGCCTGGACCCGTCTGGCCCCTACCACTGCGACGCCGAAAGCCGCTATTTCCGGCATGAACATGAACGAGTTCGTGGTGAGAGTCACCTGGCAGGACCAGGCCATCGATGGCAGCGGCCAAGCCTTGGCCCCCTCGGCCCTATCCGTCAGCCGCCTTGTCCGCTACTAGGAGTCCTGCCATGACGCTCCGGTCCTTCCAGCGGTTCCACCCCCTCCAGCGGGGGTTCTCCCTCATCGAGATGTTGGTGGCCATGTTGTTCATCGGCGTCCTCACCGCCGGCATGCTCCGGGTCTATTCCACCAATCTGGCGGGAGTCCAGCGGGTGAACGACATGATCGGCAGCCAGCGGCGAGGCCACTGGGCCCTCGGCTCCATGCAGGATGACCTGGCTTCCATCGGCTACTTCGCCAACGTTGGCTTTAACAACCCAGCCGCAGGCAACTACTCGGTGACCAATGGTACCCAGGAACCCTTTATGATCCTTCCAGATCCATTGGTCGTGACCGTGACTGGGCCTAATCCTGCCAGCCCAGGGGCCCTCGTCACAGGTCCGCTGGTCCCACCAATTCAGGTTCCCCACCTGGATGAGATTCAGTACGTGAGTGACCGCTCCCTGCCCATTCAGGCCACCCTGTCAGCCATCACGACGGCGGGCCTCTCGCTGAACCTGATTAGCGGGTCCACGGCCGACTTGCAGGCTGGCGACATCGTGGCCGTGCAGGATGGCAACTTCGAACAGTTCATCATCTCTGTGGTCAGTGGCAATTCTGTGGGGGTAGACCTCGCAGCAACGGTGATTGCGCAAGCTGTAGGTGGGGTTTATCAGGTAACGACCCCTGGTACCAAGGCGCACCTCGCAGGTGTGCCACTCTCCTTCTATCGGCCCAACATCGTCACCCGCTACTCGGTCCAGGCCCTGGCCTGGGACCCCTCGAACAGCGCCATTACCGTCCCCTGCCTGGTGCGCCAGCAGACCACCTACCCCGTTGGGGGTACGGCCATCACCTGGGCCGGAGTGCCAGTTGAAATCATCGCCGAGAACATTGATGGGCTCCGCATCGACCTCAGCGTCGATGGTGGAACGAACTGGTTGCGCCAGGATGCTGCCAACTGGGCTGAGATCGCTGGCAGGATCACCACTGCCCTCGTTCCCATGGGAGCTACGGGCACCCCGCTTAGGGATGCGTCTAACCCGCTTTGGTTCAGAATTTACCCATGTCTGATCCGCGTGGATGTGAGCTCACGTTCCGCAACCCCCCGGGCTGGGAGCAGCAACGTGGCAGGCCAAGCTGACTATGCCCGCAGGACCCAAACCCTGATGGTGACCCCCCGCAACTTCGGTTTCCATCTTTGAGGCCATTCATGCTCACTCACGCCAAACCACACAATCAGGCCTCACAGCAAGGTGGGCTAACCATCGTCATGGCCCTAGTGCTGGTGATCGTCATGGGGGCTGCCACCTTCAGTCTCAGCCGCAATGTGGTGCGGGAGCTGTCCATGGGAGCGAGCGTGGTCCAGGGTGAGAAGGCCGCCGCCGCTGCTGATGCAGGCCTGGACTGGGTCATTGTCTGGGGGCAGGGGCACATGGTCGAAGCGGCCCAGTTCGCATCGGCCGGAGCGCTCACGGGTCAGCTCCAGCTGGTCCAAGGCATCAACGGTGCCATGTCAGGGATCAATACCGGCCTTCCCATCACGATCTCAGGGGTCACGGATACCGCCATGCTCCTGAACAACGCTGGGGCGGCTACTACCCCCCAGTCGTTCGATGTCGAGCTCCGCTATCTGGGCCTGGGCTGGGGCAACGCTCCCCTCGGCGGGTCCGGTGGCTCCTCCGATAACAATGCTGCCTCAGGGGGCACCAAGGGGGGCCTCGCCACCAGCTCCCCCGTGGGCTGGCGGGTGCTGTCTACCGGCCGGGCCATACCCACGGGCACCACTCAGACCTACCAGTCCCAACGGGAGCTCATCGCCACCTTCCCGTACTGAACCGCTTTTCCCCTGCGTACGTTCTGCTTGCTGCTCATTTGATCCCTGGAGGGTCCCATGGCTTTCTCGCGACTCCACTCCCTCAAGTCCATCCTCCTGACCTTCGCCCTGGGGCTCTCGCTCCAGGCTCAGGTGGGCACCAACCTCGCTCCAGTCACGGACCTCCTGGATGTCTACAAGGGGGGCGGGGTCAAGCCTGAGATGCTGACCATGTTCGACATGTCCGGCTCCATGACCCATGTCTTCTGGCATCGGAGCTACTGGACCAATGTCGGCTATAACACCCACATCGGCTCTGGCAGCTCCGGCAATTCCCAAGGCGATGACAGTGTGCAGTACAGCCTGAGCACCTCCACCAACAATGGCACTGGGAATCCCTTCACCATCTCCATGAACGGGACTGGCTCCAGCAGCACGTCGAAGTGGTCCACCGATGCGGTCGGGTACCTGGTGGATGCCACTGGGACCCGCATCGCGGGGACCCTGACGGTTGCGCTGGTCAAGACCGCCACCCATGCCCGGCTGACGGGTAGCAAGAAAATAGGTAGCACCACCTACACCCGCACTGTGGACATCCCGCTGCCCTGGACCCTGCTTAAAGCCCCGACTGCGGCGCCGCTGGTTACGGCCCCCCTAGCCAACCACATCGACGGCATCCCGGATCCCGATTTGGGCAGCTCCAACAACTACATCGCCTATGACACCCTCTATGCGTCCGCCACCAGCGTGAGCAACCTCATCAGCTACATCGACTACAACACCGACTATGTGGACTGGATGTTCTTCGGCATGGACACCAAGGGCGCCAGCGGCAATGACAACTACGGCGCTGGTGGGATCTACAAGGACAACAACAATGCCGCTCCCACTGCCGCAGGGGTCGTTGGGACTTCCGCCGCCACAGGTGGCTTCGTCATCGGGGGGTCCACCACCAATGCCGGTGGGAAGACCACCTTTGCCAACGGTCTGCCCGTCGGAACCCGCTGCCAGTACCTGAAGCGCGCCGTGCTGACCGCCTGGTTCAACAACCGGGACCGCGTGTGGTGGGCCTACCGCTTCCTGGATGATTCGTCTGCCGAGGAAGGGCTCTCGACGATCCAGTCCGACAACTACTCCGTGAGCTCAGGCCGGGACCTGACGCTTTTCAAGAAGTCGACCAGCGGCTCCACGCATGCCTCCGTCGCGGTGCTGCAATCAAAGAAGCCGAGCACCGTGACCCCGCTGACCTATGCTCTGGCCAACTGCCTGGCGCAGCTGACCATAGATGATGATAATTCGAGCATCTTTGACTTCGCCAGCACCGGTGAGATCCCCCCCAGCTGCCGGACCTCCTATGTGATCCTCTTCACGGATGGCAATGCCAACGACAGCTTGAGCGCGGGGAGTACCAGCGGGAATGCCTTAGGGACGGGCGGAGGGGCTTGGACCTCTGAGGCTCAGATCCAGACTGGGGCCACCAGGGTGATTCCCGCCAATCTCAGTCCTGGATCGTCCAACTTCAACATCTGGAGCTTTGCGGCCATTGCCGCCCATGGCCTTGAGAACACCAGCCAAAAGTTCACGGGTCCCAACGTGCCCAGCGAATATGCTCCCTTCCGGATCAAGTCCCGAGGCTCGGCCGGCACCAGTGGACGCAAGATCACCACCATGACCGTTGGCCTCTGCCTGGCCGGGATCAACTCGGACAGCGGTGGCGGCAAGGGCCCCCTCCTCAAGGCCGCCCTCTTCGGGGACCCAAAGACGGCCGCCTTCGATGTCACCACTGCAGTCCCTTTCGGCGGTGTCGGCGGAGCCCAGACCAACTTCTTCGACGCCACGAACCCCACCTACCTGGCCAACAGCCTGAACGCCATCATGCGCCGGGTGGTGAGCGCCAATACCGGAATCACGGCACCCTCGGCACCGCTGGTGGGGTTGAACCTCGGCAATCGCGCCTACCTTGGCCGCTTTGAGGCCAACAACGATGGCCAAGGTTCCATCTGGAAGGGGGACCTTCTGATGACCGGCATCGGCATCGGGCCTGATGGGACCGTTGCCCTCAAGGCGGCCGATGGGAGCTTCCAGTCGGACATCAATGCCAACAACGCAGTAGCTTCTGTCGCCGTTATGCTGCTCCAAAAGGGCTGGAAGAACCGGAATGTCTATACTGCGATCCCGGGCACGGTCATTCCCTATGGGGGCCTCGACTTGACCCTCCCCGCCCAGGCCTTTAGCGACCAGAACACGACCCTCCGGGATCCCGTGGTCATGGGCACCGCAGACGCAGCCAGCGCCATTGGCCTGATTCGGTTCATCCGGGGTGCTAGTGCATTAGCCCAGGCCAATGCAGCGAATCCTACGTCTATTTCGAGCTCCCGCACAGACATCATGGGCGATGTGGTCAACAGCTCCCCCGCAGCGATCGAGTATGACCCTTCGCTGATTCCCTCCACCAGTCCGCTCTCGGGGCTCTGGTCCTCAACCTATTCCGGGATGATCGATGCCCGGTTCCAGCTGATCTTCTTCGGCGACAACCAAGGCCACTTCCACTGCATCGGTGAGGTGAGCGGCTTTACCCCGGCGGGGGTCCTCCTGGCCAGCATCGATGAGCTCTGGAGCTTTGTGCCCACCGAGTTCCTGAATAAGACCAGCGGTCCCAACGTCACCAAGCTGGGCCAGCTCATGGTCGGTGATCCCACCACGCACCTCTATGCGGTGGACGGGTCGCCCCTCATCTACTTCAAGGACACGCCCCTCTCGGGTGGTGTGGGGAACTTCAAGGTGGACAGCGCCGACACCATCCGTGTCATCTTCGGCCTGCGCAAGGGGGGCCGGAGCTACTACGCCATCGATGTTGCCAACCCTAGGTACCCCAAGCTCGCCTGGATGGTCGATCCCAACAACTCGACGAATCCGGCCATCAAGACCATGGGGCTGGCCACCTCGACCATCGGTCTGGCCTCGGTGGAGGTTGGCTCCCCAGCCGTCATCAAGGATCTTGTCATCCTCGGCGGGGGCTACAGCAACAATGAGCTGGATGCCCTGACTGTGGGCAACAACTCAGCACCCACCAAGCTCGGCCGCTCCCTCCTGGCCTTGAATGTCCTGGATGGGTCCATGGTGAAGATCTGGGACTTTGTGAACAACGCAACCCTGGCAGGTGCCTTCCCCACCATGGGGGCCATCACGGCGGGGGGGTTCCCATTCCAGTTCCTGCTTGGTTCAGGTCGGGCCCAGCGCATCTATTTTGGTGACCAGACGGGGGGAGTCTATGCCCTTGGTTCCATGGAGACCCTGACCACCACGGCACCCGGGTGGCGGGTGGATCACTCCAACATCGACCAGTGGACCACTACGGGTACCGCCGACACCAGTACGAGCCCCACCAATCCGGGCGTCCGCTGGATCTACAAGGGGTCCACCACCCTCTCTGGGAGCCTGGTGACAGCGGCCTCCCCCGTGACCTCGGTGCCAGTCGCCTATCGGGTCCCCAAGTCCATCCCCCAGTTCATCCGTCCTTCAACCAGCCTGTCTGCCCCCAACATGATCCCTCCGGTGGTGGGCGTGACCTTTGGCACCGGGGATCGGAACGATCCCATGGACAAGGATCCCATCAACCCTGTCTCGAACCAGGTGAACCGCCAGGTGATGGTCTTTGATCGGCAGGACAGTGCAGACCTGCCCACGGTGGGGGGCCTCCCGAGCAATGTGAACACCTACGGCTCGGCGGTGACGGACGCTCAGCTGGCGGACCTGACGAGCGTGACCACCTCCGCTGGAACGGCCTACCTGGGCAACAATGCAAAGCTGGGCTACTTCCTCCGCTTCCATTCCCCCATCGCCGACCCCAACGACGCCACCCACTTCCTCTACGAGAAGGCCTACCTCACCCCCGTGGTTACCAATGGTGCGCTTGTCTTCACCACCTTCCGGCCCAGCACCACCGGCAGCTCCGCCACCTGCCAGGGGGCCGGGACTTCCTACACCTACCGGATGCGGGATGCCCTCTCGCCAGCCTTTGGAAATGGGGATGTGTCCGCCTCAGCCTCCAATGCCAGTGGCAATGACGGCTATGTGTTTACCTGGTCCAATCTGGCAGGAGACCTGACCTCGGTGGGTAGCCGCCTGGTCATCCAGAGCGGCCAGGATGTTCCGACCTCCACCTCCAGTAGCAACGTGAAGATTCAGAGCCTGGCCGCCGGCACCGGCACCATCGCCTTTGCACCCCGGTCCTGGCGCATCGTTCGCTGAGGTCCCTCGCTTTCCTTCCTCTGGGGCCCTTCGGGGCCCCTTTTCCTTTGGGGTGGGGTGGGGCGGTATGCTGGGGTGTGCCGGAACCCTCACCCATCGCCCGCCTTCGCCCCAAGAAGGCCTTCGGCCAGAACTTCCTGGTGAACGAGGGAGCCATTGGCGTCATCGTGGCCTCGGCCCTGGCTTCGTCCGCACCGCGCCTGCTGGAGATCGGCCCTGGACCGGGTGTCCTCACCCAGCGCCTGCTGGTGGATGGCCGGCCTCTTTGGGCCGTGGAGCTGGACCCGGAGGCCTGCGAACTGCTGCAGGGCCAGTTCGGCGACAACCCGACCTTTCACCTCCTGCCCGGCGATGCAGTGCGCGTCCCCCTGCCGGAAGGGGAGCCCTGGTCCGTGGTGGGGAACCTGCCCTACAACGCCGCCACACCCATCCTGGCTCGCCTGCTGATCGAGGAGGTCCCCTGGGACCGCATGGTCCTGATGTTCCAGCTGGAGGTGGCCCAGAAGCTCATGGGCGTGCCGCACACCAAGGCCTACGGTCCCCTGTCGGTGCTGTCCCAGCTGTGCTGCCGCCTCACCCGCCTGGTGAAGCTGGGGCCCGGCTCCTTTCGCCCGGCCCCCAAGGTGGACTCCGCCGTGGTGCTCTTCGAGCCCCGGGCCGAGGCACCAACCCCGCGGGAGCGCAGGGCGCTCCTGACCGTCCTACACCGCTCCTTCGCCCATCGCCGCAAGACCCTGGCCAACAACTGGCAGGGGGCGCTTTCGGCGGAGGCTCTCGCCAGGGTGGGCCTAGCTTCGGCTCTGCGGGCCGAAGTGATCCCGCCAGCGGCCTGGCTATCTGCAACGCGTACCCTGCTCAAGCAGCACCCGGAGGTATTCCCATCGTGATCTCTCCCTACCCCGAATTCGAAGCCTGGTCCCAGCCGCCCGCTGCGGACGAACTCCGCCTGATCCCCATCGGCGGTCTCGGCGAGTTCGGCATGAACGCCCTGGTGGTGCACTCCGCCCGCAGCCTCTTCCTGGTGGACTGCGGCCAGCTGTTTCCCTCGGACGACCAGCCGGGCATCGACTCCATCGTGCCGGACTTCGCCTACCTGGAGCCCTTCGCCGATCAGCTGCAGGCGGTGCTGCTCACCCATGGCCACGAGGACCACATCGGGGCGCTGCCCTACTTCCTGCGCCGCTGGCCGGTGCCCGTCTATGGCACGGCCTTCACCCTGGGCCTGCTGGAAGGCAAGCTCAAGGAGCATGGTCTGGACACCGGTCTCCTGCGGCTGGTGAAGGACTACGGCCGGGTGAAGGTGGGCAGCGGCGAGATCGAAGCGGAGTGGATCCCCGTCACCCACAGCATCCCGGATGCCTGTGCCCTGGTCCTGCACACCCCCCAGGGCGTGCTGGTGCACTCGGGCGACTTCAAGCTGGACCCGGAGCCCCTGGATGGCCGCATCACTGGCATGGAGCGGCTCAAGACCCTGGGCGACGCAGGGGTGCGCCTGCTCATGGCGGACTCGACCAATGTGGGGCGGCCCGGCCGCTCCCCCTCCGAGGCGACCTGCTACAAGGGCATCGAGGCCGCGCTGGAGCAGACCAAAGGCCGCCTGTTCGTGACCACCTTCAGCTCCAACATCCACCGCCTGCAGATGCTGGTGGACCTGGCCTACGAGTTCCACCGCAAGGTGCTGCTGCTGGGGCGCAGCCTGGACCGCAATGTGGCGCTGGCCCGCACCCTCAAGCTGCTGGACCTGCCCGATGACATCCTCATCGACACCAAGGACGCCAGCCTCTTCCCGCGCTACGAGCTGATGGTGCTGTGCACCGGCAGCCAGGGCGAGCCCATGAGCGGTCTGGCCCGCCTCCTGCGCCGAGAGGTGAAGGGTCTGCCCATGCAGTCCGGCGATCGCCTGGTGGTCAGCGCCCGCGCCATCCCCGGCAACGAGGTGTCCATCTCCCGCATGCTGGATCAGGCGGAGCGCCTGGGGGCGGAGACCTCCCTCGAAGGCCTCGGGCCGGTCCATGCCTCGGGCCACGGCAGTCGCGACGAGCTGGCGGACCTGATCACTGCCGTCCGGCCCAGCCACATGGTGCCCGTACACGGCACCTACCGGAACCTCCGCGCCCACGGCGCCCTGGCCGCCTCCCTGGGCTGGACCCCGGAGCACATCTCCCTGCTGGATGGCGGCCTCTGCCTGCGCCTCTTCACCGACGGCCGGGTCGAGCTGCCGGGCACGGTGCCGGTGGGCAAGTGCTTCGTCCACCAGGGCGTGGACCACATGGTCGATGCCCGGGTGGTGAAGGATCGGCTCATCCTCCAGGAAGACGGCGTGGTCTTCGCCACCCTGCTGGTGGACCCTCTGAGTGGGGACCTGGCCGCAGACCCCACGATCCTCAGTCGGGGCTTTGTGATGCTGTCCGATGACGAGGCCTATGGCGACCTGCTCTCGGGCGTGGCCCGCCGGGCCTACGAGGAGGCCCCCAAGGTGATCCGCAAGGATCCCGAGGCCCTCCGGGACGCCGTGCGGCTGGCCCTGCGGCGGATCATCCGCAAGACCACCCAGGCGCGGCCTCTGGTGATCCCCATGATCCTGGAGGCTCCTTCAGTCTAGGCTACCGGATGCCCCGGCGGATGCCTCCCGGAGGGGCATCCGGTCCGCCCTGGCGGGGACCCATGCGGCTGCCCGGCACCTGCCGGAGGGCCTCGGCGACCCGGCGCTGCATCTCCTCCACCTGGATGATGAGGCGCACCTGCTGGGCCGGGCTGAGCTTGCCCCGGATGTCGTCCTCGAACTTGAACTTCAGGTCCGCCTGCTGGCGCCGCAGCTCCACGAACTGCTCCAGCAGGGGCCGGACCCGAGCGCTCTTGTCCTCTTCGGTGCCGGGCCCCATCAGGATCTCGTTGAAGCGCCGCCGCAGCTGCTGGATCTGCTGGGTCTTGGTGAACTGCTCCCGGTCATAGCGGGACCACCGCTCGGTGACGGCGCGGGCCTGCTCCTCCTGCAGGCCGATGGTCTGCTGGAGGTGGTCCAGGCGGTAGCGGGCCAGGGGGCGCTCCTCGTCGGCCTGGGCCAGGAGGGGCAGGGACAGGAGCGTCAGGAGGAACAGGGGCCGCAGCATGGGTACCTCGGGGGTCACTTGGGGCTGGGAGAGGGGGCGTCCAGCTGCTTCAGGAGGGCCTGCATCTCCTCGGCGGAGAGGGCATGGATGCGGGCGGCATCCTCTTCCCGGTCATGGAAGGGCGTGTCCGACACGGTAGTGGTCTCCACCCCTTCGGTCGCCCGGGGGAGGCTGGCTTCCACGAGGGGCGCGCGGTTGGCCCGCCCGGCCCAGAAGGCCCCGGCACCCACGGCCATGAGCAGGGTGGCGGCCACGGCCCAGGTGAGGGGGGCCACCCGTCGGTGCAGGGGGGTGCGGACGGGCAGCTTGCGGAGGATCCGGTCGGGCAGGCGCTGGTGGTAGCCCGCTGGGGCCAGGACCTCGGGGGCGTCCTCCTGGGCCAGCCAGACCACCCTGGCTTCCTGGCAGGAGCGGCAGGTGCGCAGGTGGGCCTCGACCTCAGGGCCGGGGCCAATGGGGTTGGTCTCGACAGCGGCGAGGGTCTGGGTGCAGGTGTCGGGGACGGGGGTCGTGGTCATGCCCGGCCTCCTTTCATGTGACGGGTCAGGCTCTGGATCGCATGGAAGATGTGGGCCTTCACGCTGCCCACGGTGGTTCCCATCTCCTGGGCGATGCGCTCGTACTTCCAGTCATGCTGAAGCTTCAGGGTGAGGGCCTGCTTCTGGCGTGGGGGCAGCTTGGGGAGAGCCTCCTGCAGCAGGCGCCGGGCTTCCTCGTCGAAGACGGCAGCGGCCTGGGTCTCCTGGACCCGCAGGGCCGGGTGCTCCGGGGTCCCCTCGGCACCATCCAGGCTCTCGTGGTCTCGGGTCACCCGCTCCCGGTAGTTGAGGGCCTGGCGGGTGGCGATGGTGATGAGCCAGGTCCGGAAGGAGGACTCGAAGCGAAAGCCGGGCAGGGCGCGGAAGACCCGGATGAAGGTCTCCTGGACCACGTCATCGGCGTCCTGGTGGTTCCTCAGGATGCTGTAGGCCTTGCCGTAGACGTCCCGGCTGAAGGTCTGCACAAGAGACCCAAAGGCCGCCTGATCGCCTTTCTGGGCCTCCTCCACCCACGCCAGCACCTGGGGCGTGTGGTAGGGCGAGCCCGGATCGGGAGTCCGATCGAAGGGCTGAGTGGCCGTCTGGGTCATCAAGGGCTCGCTGGTGGTGGCAATCGCCATCATTCTAGGCTCCGGCGGCAGGTCGCAGTGAGATTCCGCCGTCACCGGATGGACCCAGCCGCCCCACCTGGGGTTGAATGGAGCCTGCACCCTTCTTTGGATGGCACCCTTCAGCAGCCGGCCCCGGCCCCCAGGAGTTCCCATGCACGAGCGCATCACCCCGCTGTTTTCCGAGGAGCAGATCCGGGTCCGGGTCAAGGAGCTCGGGGTCCAGCTCACGGCGGACTACGCCGGCAAGGTGCCTGTGGTGGTGGGTCTGCTCAACGGCGTGTTCCCCTTTATTGCCGACCTGGTGCGGGCCATGGACCTGGAGATGGACGTGAGCTTCATGCAGGTGGCCAGCTACCACGGCGGCACCGAGAGCACAGGCGAGGTCCACATCCTCAAGGACCTGGACCGCAGCATCCAGGGCCGCCACCTGCTGGTGGTGGAGGACATCGTGGACACGGGCCTGACCCTCCACAAGGTCCGGAACCTCCTGAAGGACCGGGAGCCGCTCAGCATCAAGGTCTGCACCCTCCTGGACAAGCCCAGCCGCCGCAAGGTGGAGGTGCCGGTGCACTATGTCGGCTTCACCATCCCGGACCACTTCGTCATCGGCTACGGCCTGGACCTGGAAGGCAAGTACCGCAACCTGCCCTACGTGGGGGTCTACCACCCATGACCCGGATCCGCTGGTCCTGCCTCCTGCTGGCCCTGCTGCTGGCGCCGGGCTGCGGCTACCACCGCCTGGACCGGCGGCCCCGGGCTGCTGCCTGGGCGAAGCCCGGCGAGACCATCCGCCTGGCCCGGTTCCGCAACCTCACGCCCCGCCTGGGGCTGGAGGACCGCTTCACCCGGGCCCTGGAGAACCGCCTGGTGGCGGCCAGTCCCTGGCGCATGGTGGCCCAGGGTGAGTCTTCCCGCTGGGTGCTGCAGGGCACCCTGGAGAGCTACACCTCCCGCCCCATCGGCCTCAGCCTGGGCGGTGACCGCCTCAAGGCCAGCGCCGGCTCGGCCTCCCGGGTGGAGGTGGCGGTGGTGGCCAGCGTGGAGCTGCTGGACGGCATTACCGGGGCCGTGGTGCTGTCCCGGCGGGGCCTGACCTTCTCCAACCAGTACCGGGTGGACCAGAACTTCGCCAGCTTCGAGAGCCGGGAGATCCAGGTCATCGAGAGCCTGGCTGACGACTTTGCCGAGAGCTTCCTAACCCAGCTGCTGGAAGGCTCGGACTGATGGCTGCGCCTGCCGCCTGGGTGGCCCACGGCTTTGCGCTCCTGCATGGGGAGGACGGCGATGGCCGCCGGGAGGCCGTGGCGGCCTGGAAGCAGCACCATGTAGACCCGGAGTGGGCCGACTTCTCCCTCACCGTCTGCAGCGAGGGCTGTCCCTGGCCTGAGGTGCTGGCCGCCCTCCAGGAAGCCCCGCCCATGGGGGTCGGCGCCCGCACCGTGATCGTGCCTGCGGCTGACAACCTGTTCACCCGGGCCAAGGAGCTGCCGGCGACCATCCGGGCGATCCTGGAGCGTCCTCCGGCGGATGTGAACCTCCTGCTGGTGGCCTGGACCACCCTCCCGGCGGCTCCGGGCAAGGCCCTGGGGGCCAAGCCCTGGACGGACTGGGCCAAGGCGGGCCGCACCCTCAAGGTGGGGGCTCTGGATCCCTTGGAAATACCTGCCTTCATCGAGCAGGAGGCCCGCCGCCTGGGGATCACCATCCAGGGCTCTGCGGCCGGGGTGCTGGCCCAGCGCCAGGGTGGCCATCCGGGGCTGCTCAAGCGGGCCCTGGAGGTGCTGGACCTGCTGGCAGAGGACCGCCGGGTGACCGAGGCCATGGTGGACCAGGTGACCTTCCGCCTGGCCGACCAGAAGGCCTTCGCCTGGTCCGGGGCCTGGCAGAAGGGCGATGCCGCCGGAGCCCTGCGGGCCCTGCGGACAGCCCTGGAAGACGGCGATGAGCCCCTCATGATGCTGGGCCAGGCCCGCCGCGAGGTGGATCGCCTGCTGAAGCTGGCCGAGGCCGAAGCGGCTGGGCTCAAGGCCGGCGAGGTGCTGGCGGCCCTGGGCCTCTCGCCCCGCCAGGCCTTCCTGCTGGACGGCTACCGGAGCGCCTGGACCAAGCTCGGCCCCAAGGGCCTCAAGGCCCTGTTGGCCCGCCTCAACCAGTGCGAGCGGGACCTCAAGGGCATGGCCCTGTCCCGCAGCGAGGCCCCCCTCCTGGACCTCACCCTGGCCCTGTGCCGGGCCTGGGGGCGCTAAGCCTTCTGCGGGAACCGGGCATTGATCACTTGAGCGTGGGCTTCGCCGGACGGATGATGGGGGTCTGCATCCCGGAGGGCTCATGTCCGAAACCGTTGTTCCCAACCAGACCTCAGCTGAGGTGGTGGCGTCCAAGTCCTTGCTGCCTCAGGGCTGGAAGGCCGACCTAGGCAATCTTGCCGGGCTGGACCTCACTCTGGCGGCCACGGAGCTGCTCCGGCGCACCACCAGCCGCCTGCCGCAGGATGTGATCGACGCCCTGGTGCAGGGCCGCGATGCCGAGGAAGAGGGCAGCCGCGCCTTCAACACCCTGAATGACATGGTGCGCAACATCAACCTGGCGGACGACCACGTCACGCCGCTCTGCCAGGACACGGGCTCCATCATCTTCTGGGTGCGCCATCCCTTCGGCATGAGCCAGCTCGCCACCCGGAAGCAGCTGCGGGCGGCGGTGGTGGAAGCCACCAAGCGCTCCTGGCTGCGCCCCAACTGCGTGGAGTCCCTCAGCGGCAAGAACAGCGGGAACAACATGGACCCCTTCCATGAGCACCACCCCGCCATCCACTTCGAGGAGTGGGACCGTCCCGAGATCGAGCTCTCCGTCATGCAGAAGGGCGGGGGCAGCGAAAACGTCGGCGCCCAGTACCGCCTGCCAGACGCCGCGCTGGGTGCGGGCCGCGACATCAAGGGCGTGCGCAAGTGCATCATCGACGCCATTGTGAAGGCCCAGGGTCAGGGCTGCAGCCCCGGCATCCTCGGCGTGGCCATCGGCGGCGACCGCGTCACCAGCTGGGAGCGGGCCAAGGAGCTGGTGCTGCGCAAGCTGGGCACGGCCAACCCGGACCCCAGGATGGATGTCTTTGAGAAGGAGCTGACCCGGGACCTGAACACCCTCGGCATCGGGCCCATGGGCTATGGTGGCGTCACCACCGTGCTGGGCGTTTCTGCGGAGGAGATGTACCGCCATCCCGCCAGCTTCTACGTCTCCATTGCCTACATGTGCTGGAGCAGTCGCCGCGGCACCCTCACCCTGGCGGCCGATGGCCAGCCTTCCTACGACCTGTGAGGCTCCCATGATCCGACTCACCACCCCCATCACCGAAGAACAGATCCGCACCCTCAAGGTTGGCGACGAGGTGCTGCTCAACGGCACCGTGGTCCTCAGCCGCGACATGGGCCACAAGTTCATGAAGGAGCAGAAGCCTGAGTGGCTGAAGCCCATCCTCGAGAACATGGTCATCTACCACTGCGGCCCGGTGGTGAAGAAGAACGCCGACGGCACCTGGTCCTTCGTGGCCGCCGGTCCCACCACCTCCATCCGGGAAGAGCCCTACCAGGCTGACGTCATCGAGACTTACAAAGTGCGCGGCGTCATCGGCAAGGGCGGCATGGGCAAGAAGACCAGCGAAGGCCTGCAGAAGACCGGGGCGGTCTACCTCCACGCCACCGGCGGTGCCGGCAGCCTGCTGGCGGAGCGCGTCAAGCGGGTCGTGGACGTGAAGATGCTCGAGGAGTTCGGCAGCCCCGAGGCCTTCTGGATCATCGAGGTGGAGGACTTCCCCCTGGTGGTCACCATGGACAGCCACGGCGGCAGCCTGCACGAGATCGTCGCCCAGGCCAGCCAGGACCGGGCCAAGGCCCTGACGTCCTGAGACCTGGAGCCGAGCCCTCCCGCCCGCTAGTCTGAAGGGATGGCTCTCACCTACCGGCAGTTTCGCCACGACTTGGCGGAGGCTCTGTCCGCCTTCCTGGAACCCGAGGAGGCCCTCGCCGAGAGCTTCCTCTGGCTGGAGGAGGGCCTGGGCCTGGGTCGGGCCTGGCTGGCGGCCCATGGCCAGGAGCCGGTCCCCGAGGCCGCCTCGGCTCAGGTCCAGGCCTGGCTGGAGCGCCGCCGGGCCGGGGAGCCCTGGGCCTACCTCCTGGGCTGGGCGCTGTTCCGGGACCGCCGCTACCAGGTGACCCCGGCCACCCTGATCCCCCGGCCCGAGACGGAGCTGCTGGTGGCGGCGGCCCTGGATGTGGGCACCCGCCTGGGGATCGACCGCTGCGTGGACATCGGCACGGGCAGTGGCATCGTGGCCGTGAGCCTGGCCCTGGAGTCGTCCTGGCAGGTCTCAGCCACGGACCTGAGCCCGGCCGCCCTGGCGGTGGCGCGGGCCAATGCCACGGCCTTGGGGGCACCCATCACCTTCTACGAGGGCAGCCTCCTGGACCCCGTCCCCGATCCCCTGGGCCTGGTAGTGGCCAACCTACCCTATGTGGACCCGGCGGATGCGCCCAGTCTGCAGCGAGAGCTGGCCTTCGAACCGGCCACGGCCCTGTTTGCCCCGGAGGGGGGCCTGGCCCTCACCAGTGCCCTGCTGCTCCAGGCCCGGGCCCGGGGGGCGGCGGCCTGCCTCCTGGAGATCGGGGCGGGCCAGGGCGGCGAGTTGTGCCGCAGGGCCATGGGCGCCGGATGGGGCAAGGCCATGATTCATCAAGATCTTGCAGGTCACGACCGGATCCTGGTCGCCCTCTCCTGACGGTTTGGCATCATCCTCGCCCTCCTAGGAGCAGGAGGTGCTCCATGAGGAAAATGCTGCCCATCGTCCTGCTGGTCCTGGGGATCGGGTGCTCCATTCCCAAGCGCCATGACCCCAGCCTGCTGAAGAAGCCTTCCATTCCCCTGGTGGAGGAAGTGCCGGCCTCCGCGCCCCTCAGCGAAGGCAGCCTCTGGCGGGACCGCCCCTTTGTGGCGGACCTCCGGGCCTACCGTTTGAATGACCTGGTGACCGTCAAGATCAGTGAGAGCACCAACGCCATCAGCAAGGCCGACGTGACCACCAATCGCGCCGGCAGCAACAAGCTGAGCGCCCCCAACCTCTTCGGCGCCCTGGCCGGGTTCGGCATCGGCAGCAGTCTGGCGGACAAATCCACGGCCAACACCAACAAGTTCGCAGGCACCGGCACCACAGGCCGCAGTGCCGTGTTCACCACCACCGTCACGGCCCGGGTCGTGAAGGTGATTGGCAACGGCAACCTCATCGTCGAGGGCTACCGGGACATCCAGCTGAACAATGAGACCCAGCGCCTCTATGTGGCTGGAATGATCGATCCCAACCGGCTGGATGGCACCAACGCCATCACCTCGGGCCAGGTGGCGGAGCTCCGCATCGGCTACGGCGGTGAAGGCATCGTGGACGAGACCCTCAAGCCCGGCTACATCAGCCGCCTCCTCAACTATGTCTGGCCCTTCTAGGAGGCTGAGATGCGCATCGCTGCCTTGTTCCTCGCTGCTCTCACCCTCATGGGGGCGGAGGTCGCCAAGACCGACAAGAAGATCGAGGTCCGCCTCAAGGAAGTGGCCCGGCTGCAGGGCGTCCGTGGCAATCAGCTGCTGGGCTACGGCGTGGTGGTGGGCCTGGATGGCACCGGCGACAAGGATCAGACCAAGTTCACGGTCCAGTCTCTGACCAACCTGATGTCTCGTCAGGGGCTTACCATCAATCCTGCCACGGTGAAGGTGAAGAACGTCGCGGCGGTGATGGTGACGGCTGAATTGCCCGCCTTCGCCCGCTCCGGCTCCCGCCTGGATGTGACCGTGTCCAGCACCGGAGATGCCAAGTCCCTGGCCGGTGGCACGTTGCTGATGACCGCCCTGCAGGGTCCCGACAGCCAGACCTATGCGGTGGCCCAGGGGCCACTGCTGGTGGGTGGCTTCAGTGCTTCGGCTGGTGGGGCCTCGGTCACCAAGAACCACCCCACGGTGGGCCGCGTCCCGGAAGGGGCTCTCATCGAGCGTGAGGTGGGGGGCAACTTCAACGACCGTACCTCCCTGCGCTACAGCCTGATGGAAGAGGACTTCACCACCGCCATGCGGCTGGTCCATGCCATCAACGAGGAGCTGGGCGACAAGGTGGCCCGGCCCCTGGACTCCCGCTCCGTGGAGCTGCAGATCCCCAAGGAGTTCCAGGGCCGCGCCGTGGAGCTGGTGGCCCGCCTCGAGAACCTGCAGATCCAGCTGCAGCCCAAGGCCCGGGTGGTGGTCAATGAGCGCACCGGCACGGTGATCCTGGGCTCGGATGTCCGCATCGGCGCCGTGAGCATCGTGCAGGGTGGCCTCAGCATCATGGTCAGCTCCACCCCGCTGGTAAGCCAGCCCGCCCCCTTCAGCCAGGGCAAGACCGTCCAGGCCACCAAGACAGACGTGAAGGCCGTGGAAGAGAAGGCCAAGACCGTCACCGTGGAGCCCGGAGTCAGCGTGGGCAAGCTGGCGGAAATGCTGAACGGCATGGGCGTAAGCTCTCGGGACTTGGTGGCCATTCTGCAGGCCATCAAGGAAGCAGGGGCCCTCCAGGCTGAGCTGAGGGTGCTCTGATGTCCGTCGCCGGGTTGCCCGCCGTTGATGCCCTGAGCCAGGCCAAGGGGAGCCAAGCCCTGCCTGGTTCGGCAGACCACACTGAGAAGGCGGCCCGGCAGTTCGAAGGGATGCTCATGAGCATGCTCTTCCAGACCATGCGCAAGACCGTGGAGCCCTCCGGCCTGTTCGGCGAGGGAGGGCAGTCCCGCTCGACCTATGAGTACCTGATGGACCAGGCTGTGGTGGACCAGGCGGTCTCCTCGGGCCGGGGCTGGGGCCTGGCGGACCGCCTTAAGACTCTTTGGTCTCAGTCGGATACCACCCGCAAAGAAAAAAACGTTCCCGAGGGTTGAAGGTTCTTGGCAAACTGCCGATACGTGGTTTGTCGAGGTGAACATGCGTGTCAGTGGAAAAACAGGAGCAGTCGGAAGCACCCAGGGAGTCTCGGGCTCAAGGCCCGCCTCGGCGCCGGCGACATCTCCTGCAACCCCTGTGGCCTCCACAGATGCTGTTCAGGTTTCCGCCGCTGCCCGGCTTGTGGCCGTGGCCCAGGAAGCCCTGGCAGGGGTCCCAGACATCCGGACCGAGATCGTGGAGAGCATCAAGGGGCAGATGGACTCCGACACCTACCATCCCGATGGAAAGGCTGTGGCCGATGGGCTTATTCGGGAACACCTGGCGCGCGTTCACCAGCCCTAGCCCCCCGGCCCTCGTGGTGAGGGCATGATCAGTCCCCTGGGACAGCGCCAGATCCTACAGACCGCCTCGCTGGAGACGGCCCGGCAGGCTCTGGAGGGCGGCGTCCAGGCCCAGCGGGAGCAGGCCCGAAAGGCCGCCTTTGACGCCAAGTTGGCGGAAGCCATGCTGGATGTACCGGAAATTTCTCACTCCGAGTCCATGCTTCTAAAGGAACATGGCAAGGAGGAGCAAGGGGCTGCCTCGAAGCATGGGACCGGAGCCTCGGAGGACCTGCCGGTTGAGCCCGACTCAGAAGCCACCCCGGCAGTGACTGCCGGGCCCCACCTGGATCTCTTGGCCTGAGCTTTGCCCAGAAAGCGGCAGGAGGTCTTCCATGCTGCATGCCGTGCCTGAGCTGCTCGATGCCCTGGAGGCAAGGCTGATCAAGGGTGATGACCCGGCCGAGCTGCTGTCTGGCATTCGCTGGTCTGAGCTGGTGGGCTGGCCCGAGGATGCCGCAGGTGCCCATGCCCTGAAGCTCCGGCTGGTCTCTCTGCAGATCCTGATCATGGGCCTGCAGGCACCGCTGCGGGCGGCCCTCACGGGCCTGTCCGGCTCGGCCGCCTATGGGCGCGCGGGCATTCCGGCGGGCTTCAATGGCCTCGCGCCCCGCCTTCAGGAAAGGGCCTAGCAATGCCAGGACTGAATGCCAGCCTCTATCTTGGGCTCACGGGCCTCCAGGCCCAGCAGGCCGCCCTCAACGTGGTGGGCCACAACATCGCCAACGTCAACACCCCCGGGTACACCCGCCAGCGGGCCGACCTCAGCGCCAGCCAGTCGCAGGTCGAGGGCCAGATCTACTTCGGGACCGGCGTCACCCTCAACTCTGTGCAGGGCATCCGGGATCGCTTCCTCGACCTCCAGATCTACCGCGAGACCGCCAAGCAGACGGGTGCCGATGAGCGCTACGCTGCGGTCAGTGCCGTCTCTTCCTCACTTGGGGATACGGGCAGCACGGGCATGGCCGCCCAGGTCCAGGCCTTCTTCCAGGGATTCCAGGACCTCTCCACCAACCCCGAAAACGCGGCCCTCCGGACCAGCCTCCTGGGGAAGGCCCAGGCCATGATCACGGGCCTGCAGACCAAGTACCGACTGCTGGACGATCAGCGGGGCAATGCCGATCAGTCCATTGGCTCGCTGGTGGGGGAGGTGAATTCCCTCACTGGCCAGATCGCCCAGCTGAACCAGCGCATTGCCACCGAGATCACTCCAGGGGCCAACAACGATGCCCGGGACCAGCGCAAGTCCCTCACGGACAGGCTGGCAGCGCTGGTGGGCGTCAATGTGGTCGAGAGCCCCAAGGGGGAGTACCAGATCACCCTCGACTCTGGCAACGCCGTCCTGGTGACCGGCACCAATGCCTTCGACCTGGTGGCCAAGCGCTCAGGGGACGAAGGCTACCTTCAGCTGACCTCCAACATGGCTGGCACCGTGGTGGACGTCACCAGCGCCATCAAGGAGGGAACCCTGGGGGCCAAGCTGGACCTGCGGGACAACATCCTGGTGGGGTTCCAGGCCCAGCTGGATCAGCTGGCGGCTGGCATCGCCAGCGGCGTGAACTCGGTCCACAAGACGACGAACCTCATTACTCACGAGATATCAAACTACTTCTTCCAGAGTGCGGCCGAAGCCAACGGCAGCAATGGCCTACCCATCTCCATTGCCGCCACGCCGGCCCTCCAGAGTGGCCCGGGTTGGAGCACCCTCTACAAGGGCATGGTGAACCGGCTGTCCGTGAGCAGCGACATCCTGGCGGACCCCTCCCTCATCACCGCCGGCGCAGGCGCTACGGTCGGGGACAACACCCGGGCCCTGGCCATAGCTCAGCTGGGCACCGCTGCAGGCACCGTGGAGATGGGCGGGACCGCCACCGCCAGCTTCACCTCGGCGGTGGCGGCCCTGGTCACCGACCTCGGCACCCAGGCCCAGACCTACAAGGCCCAGAGCAGCGCCCAGCAGAACCTGGTCTCCGCCCTCCAGTCCCAGCGGGACAGCATCTCCGGCGTGAACCTCGATGAGGAAGCCTCCAACATGATGACCCTCCAGCGGGGCTACCAGGCCTCCGCACGATTTATCAGCGTCATCAACCAGCTGACCGATCAGTTGGTGAACCAGTTCGGCAAGTGATCCCGAAAGCAGGTGAGCCATGTCCTTTCGAACCAGCACCGCCACCCAGCAGCGCCAGAGCCTCCAGGACCTGCAGGCCACCCAGGAGCGCATGGCCCTCAACAATGCCCGGATCACCTCGGGCAACCGCATCGGCAGCCCGGGCGAGGATCCCACGGGTGCGGCGGCGATCCTGGACTTCGGCAACTCCATCGATGCCAACACCCAGTACCTCAAGCAGATCGACTCTGCCAGCGCCTACCTCACCACCGCAGAGAATGCTGTGAACGGCGCCGTGGAGAGCGTCATGCGGCTGGGGGAGCTGGCGGTGTCTGGCTCCTCGGCCTCCGTGCCCGAGGTGAACGCCATCCTGCAGAACCTGTTGGCGCTGGCCAACACCCAGTCCCAGGGCAAGTACATCTTCTCTGGCACCAAGACCAACACCCAGCCCTTCGGGGACCCGCTGGCTCCCTACACTTACCAAGGCAACCGGGAGGACATCAACCTGGGCGTGGCCACCGGCACCCTGGTCTCCACCAACCTGACCGGCGACCAGGTCTTCCTTGGGGGCAAGGGGCTGGCCCCAGGCGCCTCGCCCAGCGACCTCTTCACGGCCGTGCAGAACCTGGCCACTGGCCTCTTGAACGGCAACAACGCCACGGTCCAGACCGCCACAACTGGCCTGGACGCCGCCCTCGCCAACCTCAACCAGATGCTGGCCGAGCTGGGCGGCCGCCAGGCCGGGCTGCAGAGCCTCCAGACCTCCCTGGGCAACTTCAACGCAAGCCTGCAGGCGCTGCAGACCGATCAACAGGCCACGGACTATCCCACGGCCATCATGGAATACACCAACGACCAGACCATTCAGTCCGCCACCCTGAGCGTCATGGCCAAGGTGAACAAGGTCAATCTGTTCGACTACCTGGCCTGATCGACAGCCAGGAGGTGCGCTTCCAGGGAGGCCAGGGCCCGCGCCCGGTGAATGCCGCCCTTGGCGGCCCGGAGGGCCCGGACGCCCCCGGCCTTCTTCAGAGCCCGGGCATCCACGGCCCCTTCGGCCAGGGCGGGCAGCAAGCCCAGCATGGCGTTGGTGGGGGCGAAGTCCTTGGGCGCCGCATGGGCCAGGTAGTGGAGCAGGGCGCCGGTCATGGTGTCCGCCGGGAATGGCGTTGCCGGGAGGCCGCGCAGGGCGCCGTCCATGGCGAGCGCCGCCGCCAGTCCGGCTGCGGCGGATTCGAGGTAGCCCTCGACGCCCGCCAGCTGCCCGGCCACCCAGAGCCCCGGCACTGATTTGACAGCAAGTGTCGCATCCAGGACCGAGGGGGCCTGGAGGTAGGTGTTGCGGTGGATGCTGCCGAAGCGGGCAAACTCGGCGGCCTCCAGTCCCGGGATGAGGCGGAAGACTTCCTTCTGGGCACCCCACTTCAGGCGGGTCTGGAACCCCACCAGGTTGAAGTGGTCCCCGGCGAGGGTGTCCTGGCGCAGCTGCACCACCGCATGGGGCCAGCGGCCAGTTCTGGGATCATCCAGTCCCACTGGCTTCAGGGGGCCGTGACGCAGGGTCTCGCGCCCACGGTCTGCCATCACCTCCAGCGGGAGGCAGGCCTCGAAGTAGGGGGTGTCGAGGTCCGCGAGTGGGGTCCGCTCGGCCGCCAGCAGGGCATCGAGGAACCGCTCGTGCTGCTCCAGGGTCATGGGACAGTTGATGAAGTCCGGATCGCCCTTGTCGTAGCGGGTGGCCATCCAGGCGATGTCCAGGTTGATGCTGTCCCGCTCCACGATGGGGGCGATGGCATCGTAGAAGTGGAGGCGTCCCTTGCCGGTGGCGGCGGAGAGCCAGTCAGCCAAGGGCTCGGCGGTGAGGGGACCGGTGGCCAGCAGGGTGGGCTCGTGCAGCTCCGGTCGGTCCACCTGGGCGGTCTCCCAGGTGATGAGGGGATGCTCCCGCAGGGCGGCGGTCACCGCGGCAGAGAAAGCCCCACGGTCCACAGCGAGGCTGCTGCCGGCGGGCACCCGGGTGGCCTCCGCACAGCGCAAGATCAGTGAGCCCATGCGGCGCATCTCTGCCTTCAGGATCCCAGTGGCGGAGCTGGGGTCATCGCTCTTGAAGGAGTTCGAGCAGACCATCTCGGCAGCGTTGCCCGTGGTGTGGGCAGGGGTGTTGGTGCCCGGCCGCATCTCCGTGAGGCGCACCCGATGTCCCCTTGATGCCAGTTGCCAGGCCGCTTCCGACCCAGCCAGGCCAGCCCCGATGATGTGCACCACGCAGTCCTCCGTGGACTGATTCTAGGGCAGGATCGGGCCGGGCCACCGGAAGGTTGCATCGCTGTCCCGCCGCACCCCAGCTACATTTCCGGCCCAGGGGAGGTGCGCTCCAGGTTTTTTTTCTTGCACGAACCTACCCGAGTGGTAGTCTGTATGTCCTGCGCAGTTGAGGCTGTGGGGATCTGCGGTGGGTGCGAACCGATCGTGGAGGCCATGCGAGGCATGGGAGCGTCTTTGAAAACCGGATAGAAGATAGG
>CAIMFT010000005.1 GCA_903840385.1 uncultured Holophagaceae bacterium | reverse complement strand
CCGACCCGGAGGCCGTGAAGGCCCTGAACCGGGCCCTGCTGGCGGACGCCTACGGCATCCAGGGCTGGGACATCCCCCCGGGCTACCTCTGCCCCCCGGTGCCCGGGCGGGCCGACTACCTGCACCACCTGGCGGACCTGCTGGCGGAGGGCCAGGGCGGCGCCCTGCCCCGGGGCCCCCAGGTGCGCATCCTGGACCTGGGCGTGGGCGCCAACGCCATCTACCCCCTGGTGGGGCATGGGGCCTATGGGTGGTCCTTCGTGGGCTCGGATATCGATCCGGTGGCCCTGGCCGCTGCAGCCCGCATCCTGGCCGCCAACCCGGGCCTGGGGACTTCCCTGGACCTGCGCCTGCAGGCAGACCCTGCGGCCCTGTTCCGAGGGATTGTGCGCCCCGGCGAGCGCTTCCACGCCACCCTCTGCAACCCGCCCTTCCACGCCTCCCTGCGGGACGCCCGCGAGGCCGCCCAGACCAAGTGGCGCAAGCTGGGCCGCAGTGCCCCGGGCGCCGCCCGCAACTTCGGTGGTCAGGGCGCGGAGCTGTGGTGTCCGGGCGGCGAGGGGGGCTTCATCCGCCGCCTGATCACCGAGAGTCGGGACCTTTCAGACCAAGTGCTCTGGTTCACCACCCTGGTCTCCCGCTCCGCCGAGCTGCCCGGCCTCCGCCGCGCCCTCCACCAGGCCGGCGCCGCCGACCTCCGCACCGTGCCCATGGCCCAAGGCCAGAAGCAGAGCCGGTTTCTGGCCTGGACCTACCTGGCCGAGGCCGAGCGGAAGACCCAGTGGACGACCGGCTCCTGATCCCCTAGACCATAATTCGGATAATCTGGTATGATTTCTCCATCGCCGGAGCTCTGATGCCCTTCCGCCGCCTTGTCCCTGCTGCTCTCTGCCTGCTGCTCCTGGCGGTGCTGACCATGCGTCTGGGCTTCCCGCTGATCATGATCTTTGGCCTGACCACCCTGCTGATGCTCGGTCTGGTGGTGCCCTGGCGGGAGGTGCGGGCGATCATGGCGGGCGTCCTCGCCAGCGAGGCTGTGCTGTGGGCCTGCGTGGCCGTGGCCCGGGTGCGGGTGCGGCTGAACTACGGCGATCCCTGGATCCGCCTGACCATGATCTTCGTGGCCGTGGCCCTGTTCTGCCTCTGGTCCGCCTGGCTGCTGTGGGACGGCCGGAAGTACGACCAGGCCCGGGTCGAGCCCTCGGACGCCATGCAGTCCATGACCTAGAAGACCGACCACCCGGTGCGGGTGGTGAAGCGGTCCAGGGCTTCGACGCCGGCCACGCTGTTGCCGTGGGGGTCCAGGGCCGGGCTCCACACGCAGAGCACGCCGCGCTCCGGCAGCACCGCCAGGATGCCGCCGCCCACACCGCTCTTGCCCGGCAGGCCCACGCGGTAGGCGAAGTCCCCGGCGGCGTCATAGGTGCCGCAGGTGAGCATCACGGCGTTGAGGCGCTTGGCCTCGCTGCGGGTGAGCAGGCGCGAGCCGTCGGCCCGCAGGCCGTGGTTTGCCAGAAACAGGCCAGCCCGGGCCAGGTCCTCACAGCTCATGGCCAGGGCGCACTGCCGGAAGTAGTGGTCCAGCACCGTGTCGACCGGGTTCTCCAGGTTGCCGCAGCTGGCCATGAAGTGCGCCAGGGCCGCATTGCGGTGGCCGTGGGTGGCCTCGGAAGCCGCCACCTCCGGATCGCTGTCCAGCAGCGGGTTGCCACTCTCCGTGCGCAGGAAGGAGCGCAGGGTGCCCAGCGAGTCGCCAGTGAGGGCCAGCAGCCGATCGATGAGGACCAGGGCTCCGGCGTTGATGAAGGGGTTGCGCGGGATGCCCTTCTCCACCTCCAGCTGCACCAGCGAGTTGAAGGGATTGCCGGAGGGCTCGCGGCCCACCCGCCGCCAGAGCTCCTCGCCATCCCGGGCCAGCACCAGGGCCAGGGAGAAGGCCTTGGACACGCTCTGGATGGAGAAGGGCACGCGCCAGTCGCCGCTGCCGTAGACCTGCCCATCCATGGTTGCCAGGGCAATGCCGAAGTGCGCCGGATCCACCGCCGCCAGGGCCGGAATGTAGTCCGCCACCCGGCCCAGCGCCGCATGGGGTGCCGCTTCCGCAGCCAGTTCGTCCAGCAGGGTTTGAAGGTCCATGTCGCCAGGATCGCACAGCCCGCGGGTAGGATGGTCGCCATGACTCCCCTCTGCGCCGACCTCCTGATCCTGTTCCGCCGCGACCTGCAGAGCCTGGTGCGCGAGGTGGCCCTGTTCCCGGACGAGGCCACCCTCTGGCACACCGTCCCCGGCATCGCCAACAGCGCCGGGAACATCGCCCTGCATGTGGCGGGCAACCTGCGGCACTTCGTGGGCACGGTGCTGGGTGCCAGCGGCTACGTGCGCCAGCGGGACCAGGAGTTCGCCCAGCGGGAGGGCACCCGGGCCGAGGTGGT
The DNA here is from genome assembly GCA_903840385.1 of uncultured Holophagaceae bacterium. Taxonomy (GTDB): domain Bacteria; phylum Acidobacteriota; class Holophagae; order Holophagales; family Holophagaceae; genus Geothrix. The sequence continues at coordinate 5,006 of CAIMFT010000005.1, read as the reverse complement.
GGCAGTCCTGGAGGTAGCCCTGGCCGAGGTGGAAGGCACGCTGCCAGCCCTGGACCCCGCTGCCCTGGCGGCCCCCTTCCCAGTCCCTGTCGCCGGCGTGCAGCCACCCACCGACCGCTTCCTTCTGCACCTGGCCGTGCACCTGGGCTTCCACCTGGGCCAGGCCGGCTACCTGCGCCGCACCCTCACCGGTGGCCCCGCCAGCGCCGGAGCCATGGGGATCCAGGGGCTGGTTGATCCCGCCCTGTGAACTGGCATCTCGAAATCGGCGCAGCCGATTTCGAGCGAGCAAAAAAATCGGGGCGGGGATTCCTGCCGCCCAGCCCTTGAGTGGCTCCGCTTCCGGGCGGAGAATCGGATCACACGCATCCAGGAGGATCCATGGCCCTCGCAGGGAATGTTGCCCTCGTCACGGGCGCCAGCCGCGGCATCGGCGCTGCCATCGCCAAGGCCCTGGCAGCGGAGGGTGTGGCCGTGGCGGTGAACTACTTGGCCAGTGAGGGCGCCGCCCACGACCTGGTGGCTGGGATCGCCGCGTCCGGCGGCCGGGCCATGGCCGTGAAGGCCGACGCCCGGGACCGGGCGCAGCTCGATGCCATGGCCGCCACCGTGCAGGCCAAGCTTGGACCCATCGGCATCCTGGTGCTCAATGCGTCCATCGGCTTTCCCATGACGAGCTTCCAGGACTACCCCTGGGCGGCCTTCCAGGCCAAGCTCACCGGCGAAATGGGTGCGGCCTTTCATGGGTGTCAGGCCGTGCTGCCCCAGATGCTGGAGCGCCGGGACGGCACCATCATCGCCATCAGCAGCGGCCTGGCCCGGAGCCCGGGCTGGGGCTTCTGCGCCCACAGCGCGGCCAAGGCGGCCCTGGAGGGCTTCGTGCGGGCCCTGGCCTTCGAGCTGGGCCCCATGGGCATCCGCGTGAACGCCGTGGCCCCTGGTCTCATCCTCACGGACGCCACCATGCACATCCCGGACAAGCACAAACAAGCCGCAGCGGCCCATGCGCCCCTGCGCCGCAACGGTCAGTCCGAGGATGTGGCCGAGGCCGTGCTGGGGATTGTCCAGGCGCACTTCGTCACCGGCGCCACGCTGCCCGTCAACGGCGGCGGCCACGTCTTCTAAAGGCCAGTCTGGACCCGGCCCCCTCCGAGGCCCACACTGAGGCCTTTCGGAGGAGCCCATGCCCCCACCCATTCGCGCTGGCCTCATCCTGGGCTTTTCCGTGGTTGCCTGGACCTTCGTCATGGGCTTCACCGGATGGTACAAGCACCCCTCCCTGCTGCGCCTCTTCTGGCTGGTGGTGCCCATGCAGGTCGGCATCCTGGTGTGGGGCCTGTGGACCACCGCCCGGGACAGCAGCTACCTGCGCCAGGTCATGAACGGCCTCAACGCCACCGTCCTGGGGGCCATGATCATCTTCACCGGCAGCCTGCTCTTCACCACCGCGGTGTTCCCCACCTACTTCGCCGACCTGGAGGCCCTGGGCCGGGAGTTGATGGCGAAGCAGGGCCTCAGCGCCGCTCAGATCGAGGCTGCGGTAAAGGCCCAGGCCCCCATGCAGACCCCCCGGGCCAGCGCCATGGCGGGCGCCATCGGCACCGTGCTGACGGGCTTCCTCACGTCCCTCATCGCTGCCGCATTTCTGCGCCGGAAGGGAACGGCTCAAGGGATTTCCCACCCCTGACTCGTAAACCCCATTGCTGTTTAGACTTGTAAATACTGGCCCCCTCCGGAAGAATGGCTGTAGACCCAGCTGAGGCCTCATGTCCTTCTTCGAGATGCACGATCCAGAGGGCGGGATCCGCGCGTGCTACGCGGATGTGAAACGCTGGATTGATGAGACCGGAACCACCGGACTGCACCGGCGTCTGGAGGAGGCCGAGGCCATCTTCCGGCGCATCGGCATCACGTTTGCGGTCTACGGCGAGGGCGGCGATCCCGAGCGCCTCATCCCCTTCGACCTGCTGCCTCGCATCTTCAGCCGCCTGGAGTGGCAGCGCCTGGACCAGGGCATCCGCCAGCGGGCCCAGGCCCTCAACGCGTTCCTCTACGACGTCTATCACCGCGGCGAGATCCTGCGGGCGGGGCTCATTCCCCAGGACCTGGTCTACCAGAACGAGGCCTTCCGGCCGGAGATGGTGGGCTTCGATCCCCCGGGCCGGGTGTACAGCCACATCGTTGGCATCGACATCGTGCGCACCGGACCCGACACCTTCGAGGTGCTGGAGGACAACTGCCGCACGCCGTCGGGCGTGTCCTACATGCTGGAGAACCGGGAGATCATGACCCGCATGTTCCCGGAGCTCTTCCACCGCGGTCGAGTGGTGCCCGTGGACAACTACCCTGCCCAGCTGCTGCGGACCCTCAAGGAAGTCGCCCCGCCGGCCTGCACGGGGGACCCGGTGGTGGTGCTGCTGACGCCAGGCTCCCTCAACTCCGCCTACTACGAGCACAGCTTCCTGGCTGACCTCATGGGCATTGAGCTGGTGGAGCCCGTGGACCTCTTCGTGGAGGACGGCCGCGTCTGGAAGAAGACCACGGCGGGTCCCAAGGTGGTGGACGTCATCTACCGCCGCATCGATGACGACTACCTGGATCCCCTGGCCTTCCGCCCGGACAGCCTGCTGGGCGTGCCCGGCCTCTTCCACGCCTACCGCACCGGCGGCGTCACCCTCTGCTCGGCCCCCGGCGCTGGCATCGCTGATGACAAGGCCATCTACGTCTACGTGCCGGAGATGATCCGCTTCTACCTTGGCGAGGAGCCCATCCTGGCCAACATCCCCACCTGGCAGTGCGGCACCCAGGAGGGCCTGGCCTACGTGCTGGAGCACCTCAGCGAGCTGGTGGCCAAGGAGGTGCATGGCTCCGGTGGCTACGGCATGCTCATCGGCCCCAAGTCCACGCAGGCGCAGATCGCCGCCTATGCGGACCGCATCCGGGCCAACCCCAGCGGCTTCATCGCCCAGCCCACCCTGGACCTCTCCACGGTGCCCACCCTGGGCGAGAACGCCGTGGTCCGGCGGCATGCGGACTTCCGCCCCTACTGCCTGGTCGGCAAGCGCATGCGCCTGGTGCCCGGGGGCCTGACCCGCGTGGCCCTCACGGAAGGCTCACTGGTGGTGAACTCCAGCCAGGGCGGCGGCGTCAAGGACACCTGGGTGTTACGAGACTAGGGGACAAAGGGAATGCTGAGTCGCACCGCCGACAACCTCTTCTGGATGGCCCGCTACCTCGAGCGGGCCGAGTGCACAGCCCGTCTGCTCACCATGGGCCAGCGCATGGCCGTGCTGCCAGGCTCAACCTACCGGGACGAGTGGCGCTCCGTCCTGCGGGTCACCGGCTGCGAAAACTTCCTGAAGCACGAAGGCCCGGTCACCGAGGCGGATGTGGTCGGCATCCTCCTCCTGGACCCCGAGAATCCCGCCTCCATCCAGTCCTGCCTGGTGCGGGCCCGGGCCAACGGCCGCTCCGTGCGCACCAAGCTCACCCAGGAGATGTGGGAAGCGCTCAACATGAGCTGGCGGTACTTCGAGGGCATCACGGTGGCCGATGCCCTGCAGGCGCTGCCGGTGCACCTCGACTGGGTGAAGACGCGGGCCTCGGTCTTCCGGGGCACCATGGAGACCGGCATGATGCGCCACGCGGGCCACGACTTCGCCCGCATCGGTGGCGCCCTGGAGCGGGCCCAGATGACCCTGCGGCTGCTGGACGTGAAGTACTACGTTCTGCTGCCCGAGACGGACGTGGTGGGCGGCGGCCGCGACCACTACCAGTGGACCTCGGTGCTGCACGCCCTCTCGGGCATCCGGGCCTACCACCACGTCTACGGCGGCGTCCACACCCCCGCCCAGATCGTCGACTTCCTCATGGTAAACCGCACCTTCCCCCGCTCTGTGGCCGTCTGCGTGGACCAGATGCGCACCCACCTGGTGCGCCTGGCCAAGGAGCACGGCGCCCGCTCCGCCTGCAACGAGACCGCCGATGAGCTCTTCGCCCTGCTCAAGGCCGGCCGGAATGGCGTCTTCATCGACCGGGGCCTGCACGAGTCCGTGCAACACTGCCTGTTGCTGACCAATCGCCTGGCCAACGAAATCGCCGACTCGTACCACTTCTAGGAAGACCATGGAACTCGCCGTCCGCCACCAGACGACCTACCGCTATGCGACGCCAGCCAATCAGGTCTCCCTGCTGTTGCGCCTGCTGCCGGGCCGGCTGGACGGCCAGCAGACCAAAGCCTGGGAGGTCACGGTGAATGGGACCCCAGTGACGGACTTTCCGCTCAATGCCTTCGGCGACGGTTAGGGCTTCTACCATCGCCGGGGTGCCTTCTGCGAGATGGAGATCGTGGCCTCGGGCACCGTGGCGACCCAGGAGCGCCACGGCATCGTCTCGGGCTTCCCCCACGAGGCACCGCTGCCCGTCTTCCTGCGGCAGACCCAGCTCACCCGGCCGGATGCGGCGATCCTCGCCCTGGCCCGGTCCATCGCCGAGCGGGAGCCCATCCCCCGCCTCCACGCCCTGTCCGCCAAGGTGCGGGAGGCCATCGCCTACGAGAGTGGCGCCACCACCTCCGCCACCACCGCCGCCGAGGCCCTGGCCCTGGGCCGGGGCGTCTGCCAGGACCACGCCAACCTCTTCGTGAGCGCCGCCCGGAGCCTGGGCATCCCAGCCCGCTACATCAGCGGCTACCTGCTGGCCGACGAGGCCGGCCACGCTCTGCGGGAGACCCACGCCTGGGCCGAGGCCTGGGTGGATGGCCTGGGCTGGGTCGGCTTTGACGCCACCAACGGCCTCTGCATCACGGAGCTGTATGTGCGTCTCTGCTCAGGACTTGATGCGCACGACGCCGCCCCGGTGAGGGGCTCGGTGTACGGTACGACGGAGATCGGGATCCAGGCTGATGTCATGATCTCTCTGGCGGCCCCGAGCGGGTCCCAGCAGGTCCAACAGCAGCAGTAGCGACGAAGGGAATGGAACGATGACGTATTGCGTGGGCCTGCGGG
>CAIMFT010000004.1 GCA_903840385.1 uncultured Holophagaceae bacterium | reverse complement strand
GTCAGGACACCGCCCTTTCACGGCGGTAACACGGGTTCAAATCCCGTTAGCCCTACCAAAACAGAGAGGCGACCGCCAACCGGCGGTCGCTTCTCTGTTTTGGTAGAAGAAAGTGGCGGGATTTGAAGTCACTGAATGGCTGGCAGGTAGGTCCGCTCAACGATCCAATCCACGATAGCTACGCACATGCTGCGCCTTCCACTGCAGCAGGGGCATGACCGCAATGGATGACTGGACGGCTGTATCCGCGGTCAGCAGCTCTGGGTGGATGTCACCCCGATCCCATAAGGCTTCGATGAAGCTCACCTCATGGGTTCGCAGCGGAAGCAGCCTGGCCAGGCCCTCCCTGGCGCTTGTCTGGATGCTCGCAAGATCCTGCACGTGCCTTCCCGGCCGCAGGAGTGGCCTGACCATGCGATCGAAGTCGGACTCGGCCATCTGAGCCTGTTCCGGCGTGGCCATCCTCAGGTCCATGGTGCGGCTCATGGCCCCCATCACAACGAAGGGAAGGCGGAGCAAGTCCATATCCAGATCCGGGTGGCTGAACAGGCCGGCAGCATCAAAGACATCTCGCGCTGCGGATCGATCCAGCAGGGCGATCAGCTTGCCCGCCGCCAGATCGTGTAGCCCCACGACAGGGATTTCTTTGGCCCGAAATGACCCCAGCGTCCTGGAGTCCTGGAATCGAATCGGCTCAAGTGGGACCCGGTGCATGTAGTTGAGATCCACCTCCAGGTTGCCCCCCTGCCCCTGGGCACCGGCGTAGCGAAGCTGCCACTTGCCCCCCGCATGTTCAACGGGCACCCGGCGCACCGCGAAGCCCTCCGCCTCGAAGACCCTCTGCAGCCGACGCTCCAGGTCTGGCCGCTCGGCGTCCATCCCCTCGCGGCTTACGGCGCCGATGTAGTTCAGATCGATGTCCACGGAAAGCCGGGGCACATCGAACAGGAACAGGTTCAGGGCCGTGCCGCCCTTGAGGACAAGACGATCCCGCAGGAGGGGCTGACTGAAGATCCCGTTCAGCAGTCCGACCAGACGGATCACTTTCTCCAGGGACTCGGGGCGGAAGCCCGTGGCACCGGCCTCCTGCAGCAGGCGCTCCTTCGAAAGCTTCATGGCATCTCCTCCCAGCTCCGCTGCCAGTGGGTTTCCGGCACGATCAGATTCCACCGCGCCGCCAACCGCCCCCCCGCCTGCCTATCGAGGTACTGCCTGCCCTTCGGCCGCAGGGCTTCCATCTTCGTCAGGGTCTCCCCGGCGGTATCCAGCACGCCGGGGTGCTGTTCAAGGTAGAAGCCCACCAGGGCCGAGGTCGTAGCGTTCCCCAGGCGCTCCAGGTAGGCCAGCGTCTCGGCATCGTCCACGACCTTCAGCGTCTCCAGGGAGCGCCAGACCTCCTCCCACCCGCCCGACAGGTCGGGGCGATCGAGGACATCCACCAGAGTCCGACTCACCGAGGTCACCCGCAGGTCGAGGCCCTGGCGGTCCATGGTTTCCACACCCAGGGTCAGCGCCATATCCCCCAGGCCTTCCCGGGCTTTGACTGTTCGGTAATCCACCCCCCGGAACGACCAGCCCCGCTGAAGCCGGGGGGAAAGGACCTGGACTGCTTCAAAGGTGGAATAGGCCAGCCCATGGAGTTCCAGGGCCGTGTGATAAGCAAGCACGCCGCCGGGGCACCCCAAGGCCCCGACCAGATAGGCGTCCACGGGCGCCGAGGAGGGGGTGCTGCCTGGCGCCACGGTGGCGTAGAGGCCCCGCCGCACCGAGAGGATCCTTCCCGTGGTCTGGTGGTAGCGCAGAAGCGCCCGGACGGTGGAGGCATTGGGCTCCCTTCCTCCCGTTTCGGCGAGGTGCCGCACCAGCTCCTCCCGGGTGAAGACGGGGTGGACAGCGAAGAAGTCGGGAAGAGACATGGTTGAACCCACATGCACAAAAGCCTAATTAATTTAGGTCCTTCGTTAATAATTTTCAACTTTTATTACAAATTCACTTGGCCTCCATGCCGAGATTCATTGCGGCAGGTACGCAGCTGACAGCTGCGCGGCGAAATTGTAGCGAGCGAGGGGGAAATCTAGTTGGCGCCAAGGCCGCAGGAGTGATGCGGAGGAAATCCCGTTAGCCCTACCAGCACAAAGGCCTGAGCAATCGGGCCTTTTCGTTTGTTCGGGGGTCTGAAAATGGGTCCCCAATCGGGCAACTCACTCCAAACTCACTCCGAAAATCTTTTGAAGGCCTCACTGTTTTTTCTAAGTGCTCCTTCGGTAATCATTGGTGATTCACCTTCCTGCATATTAGGATGTCTGCGAGCCAGCACCCTCACAGGAGAAAACATGTTCAAACACCGCTTTTTCGCCGCGGCCGCCCTCGTCGCCCTTTGCGCCCCTGGCGGCTGGGCCCCGGCCCAAGACGTCCGCACCGAAAAAACCATCTCAATGGCGATGGCCAGCGAGGCCGCCCTGGCGGCAGTGCAGTTCGCCCAGGAGAAGGGTTGGACCGTGACCGTCGCCGTGGTGGATCGGGCGGGCCAGGTCAAGGTGCTGCTTCGGGCCGACGGAGCCGGGCCCCACACCCTCGACGCCAGCCGCCGCAAGGCCTTCACCGCCGCCTCCGCCCGCAACAACACCAGCGCCATCCTGGAGACCGTCCAGAAGAACCCGGCCGCCGCCAACCTGCCCATGATCGATGGTTTCCTCGTGCTGGGAGGCGGCCTCCCGATCCGGGTCGGCACCGAGGTCATCGGCGCCATCGGTGTGGGGGGCGCTCCCGGCGGCCATCTGGACGACCAGTGCGCCGAAGCGGGCATCAGCAAGATTCGCGATCGCCTGAAGTAGGTTCCTGGGGGCCTGGCCAGCGCATCCAGTTCGAGGACCTGTTCAACCAGCAAGCACCCTTGGTCAACCAAGGGTGCTTTTGTTTCAAATCGGCATGCCAACCGCCAATTGCATTGAATCCTGAAGCAAATTATCTAGATTATTCTCTGGACGGCTAGTCCTCCCCATCAGCCAGACTGTGTCCAATCAATTTATTGGACATACACTGGGTTGACTGGAGGCTGGGGTGACGGAGCTGAGACCACGGCCCCTCTGGGCGCTGGATCCAGAGTGTCCCCGGGCCGACCGTTACCTGCTGGGGCCCGAGCTCGGCCGGGGCGGGATGGGACGGGTGTGCCTGGGCTGGGATGATCTCCTCCGCCGGACGGTGGCCATCAAGCTGCTGCTCGGTGATGACCCGGAGTGGCATGTCCGCCTCCTCCGGGAGGCCCAGAATCAGGCCAAGCTGGTGCACCCCTGCATCTGTCAGATCTACGATGTGGGCCAGGCCGGCGACCGCCCCTACATCGCCATGCAGCTGGTGCATGGGCAGTCCCTTGCTGAGCTGCGGCCGCACCTGTCC
>CAIMFT010000003.1 GCA_903840385.1 uncultured Holophagaceae bacterium | reverse complement strand
GTTCCGCTGAAGAGGTGATGGGATGAAGCGCCGCGCCGATGCCAAGAAGGGCAAGCCCAAGAAGAAGAAGGCTTTTGGGGGACGACGCGCCAAGTTCTGCAAGTTCTGCGTCGAGAAGTCCCTCATGATCGACTACAAGGACGTGAAGACCCTCCAGGCCTTCACTCCGGAGCGCGGCAAGGTGCTCCCCCGCCGCACCAGCGGTGTCTGTGCCGTCCACCAGCGCGAGCTCGTGGAGGCCATCAAGCGGGCCCGCAATATCGCCCTGCTGCCCTTCGCCACGGATTAGTCAGCCAGCGCAGTTCCTGAAAAGCCGCCCTCGGGCGGCTTTTCGTTTTCTAAGGACTCGTCCCGCCCACATTTCGTAGGGAGACCCCGGACACCGTCGGCTTTTTGGGATTGTCATAAATTTGTCACAACCCCTATGATGCCACAATTTAGTGGACATTGACCACCCTCACATGGTCTATTTGGATCGCCCCTGGTGCCTCCTGGGTGGGCAGTCCTTGCGCTGTCCCTCGGAACGCAACCCAGACCGGCCTTCCAGCCCTTGTCCCCCGGAACTGTGGTGCGAACTGGCAGCAACCGCCAACCGCCCCCACCCCTGCCCCCCGCCCTACCTGCGAGACAACCATGCGCCGACCCTCCACCCTCCCCGCCCTGCTGTCGGGCCTGGCCCTGGTCATGGCGGCCTCCGGCCTCTGCGCCGCTGACCCCACGCCCGCACCTGCCGATCCCGCCCCCAAGAAGGTGGCGGAGAAGGCCAAGAAGCCCAAGAAGGAAGACATCCCTTCCGCTGTGGTTGTGGTCTCGGCCACCCGCACCGAGCGCGCCGAGAAGGAGACCACCACCACCGTGACCGTGACCGGCGAGAAGGAGCTGGAGCGCCAGCTGGTGGGCAACATCCTGGACCTGACCCGGTTCGAGGCAGGCGTGGAAGTGGGCAACGACCCCAGCCGCAAGGGGGCCTCCACCTACAGCATCCGCGGCATTGGCGGCAACCGCGTGCTGATCCAGGTGGACGGCGTGACCCTCCCCGATGGCGCTGAAGCCGGGCGCGGCATGAGCCGGGACTACGTGGACGTGGATGCCCTCAAGCGGGTGGAGATCCTGCGTGGCGGGGGATCTGCCCTCTACGGCAGCGATGCCCTCGCTGGTGTGGTGACCTACACCACCAAGGATGCCTCGGACGTGCTGAGCCCTGAGGGTCGCTTCGGCGGCGGCCTGAAGGTCGGCTACGCCAGCGTCGACAACCAGAAGTCCACCACTGCCACGGTGGCGGGCCGCTCCGGGAACCTGGATGGCATCGTGGTGGCCACCCGCCGCCAGGGCAACGAGTACACCCCCATCCTGGGCACCCCGAACCCGCTCTCCCTGGAGACCAAGAGCGTGCTGGCCAAGCTGGGCTGGAAGCCCAACGAGGCCAACCAGCTGCGCCTGGGTTTCCAGAGCTATCGCCGCGATGCCGAGACCAACCTGCTGAGCCTGAGGGCCCTGGCCCTGGGCAGCACGACCACCTGGATCATTGACGACCGCGCCAAGGACAACAACCGGCGCAACCAGATCAACCTTGAGCACGTCTTCGAGGACGACTCCGCCTTCCTGCAGCGGGTGGAGTGGCGCGCCTTCTACCAGACGGCCAAGAGCCTGGAGCACACCGATGAGTTCCGGGAGCGCCGCACGCCCCTCCCCTACCTGGAGACGGTGCGCTACACCGACTACACCTTCGACCAGACCCAGTGGGGCCTGCGCTCCCAGGCGGAGCGGCGCTTCAGCCTGGGCGGCTGGGCCCATCGCCTGCTGTTCGGCTTCGACCTGAACCGCACCGAGATCACCGAGCCCTACGACCGCACCCAGGTGACCCTGAGCGGAACCGGCGCCGGCACCAGCACCAAGACCGTCGTCGGCACGCTCTATCCCATCAAGCTCATCCCCGACTCCACCACTTCGACCACCGGTGCCTTCGTCCAGGCGGAGGTCCTGAGCCCCAATGGCATGTGGTCCGTGGTGCCGGGGCTGCGCTTTGACCGCTACTCCCTGACGGCCCACCCGGATGCGGACTACCAGCGCGGCAACAGCCTCAACTCCACCCCGGCGGCCATCACCAACTCCGTGGTCACCCCCAAGCTGGGTGTGGTCGGCAAGTGGAATGACATGTGGAGCAGCTACGCCCAGCTCGCCAAGGGCTTCCGCAACCCGCCCTATGACTACACCAACTTCACCATGTTCTCCCCCTCCTCGGGCTATGTGATCCTGCCCAATCCCAACCTGAAGCCTGAGCAGAGCACCAGCATTGAGCTGGGCATGCGCGGCGAGGGCAGCTCCTGGAGCGCCAGCGTGGCGGTCTTCAACAACCGCTACCGCAACTTCATCACCGACGTCATCCTGCCGGACCCGGACCCCGTCTATGGCCTGCAGCAGTTCCAGTACCAGAACGTCCAGGATGCCAAGGTCCAGGGCGCCGAGCTCCGCGCCGGCTGCGTCTTCCTGGACGGCTGGCGCTCCAACCTGAGCGCGGCCTACACCAAGGGCGAGAACCTGAACACCGGCAAGCCCATCAACAGCATTGCGCCGGTCAAGGCTGTCGCAGGCCTGGGCTACCACCAGGGCGACGCCTGGGGGGTGGACGCCACCTTGACCACCGTTTTCGCCAAGGGCGGCAGCGCAGTGGACCAGGATCTGCTGGACAGCAGCTACACGCCCCGGCCGCACTTCCTCTCCCCCGGCTTCAGCAAGCTCGACGTGCTGGCCTTCAAGTCCATGAACTGGAATGGCAGCTGGCGTCTGCAGGCCGGGGTCTTCAACGCGCTGAACCGCACCTACTGGCGCTGGGAAGAAGTGCGCAACCTGTACCAGGGTGACTCCTACCTCCCCCGCTTCTCCCAGCCCGGCCGCAACCTCAGCGTGAGCCTGACCTACAGCTGGAAATAGACAGCCCCGGCGCTATCGTTTCCCTGCCAGCGGAGGGCCCAGCGGCCCTCCGCTGGGTTTCCCCGGCCCGGGTGCTCTGCCCTAGCGGGCGGCGGCCTGGCCCAGCTCGGCCGCAGGGACCGGCCTCCCCTGGGAGCCCTCCAGCACCACCCGCAGGCAGGCCTGGGCGATGGCCTCCACCCCCAGCCGCTCGTTGTTGAAGACGGCATCGAACCAGCGGGTCTCGGTGATGTCCTCGTGGAGGCACTCCTTGATGAAGCGCTCCCGCAGCCTGGACCGGGTGCGGACCAGGTGCTCCGCCTCCTCCTGGGGGACCCCCAGGCGGCGGGCCAGGGTCCGGGCCCGGAAGGCCAGGCTCCCCTCCAGGCGGAAGTGGCGACAGCTGCTGAGGTGCTGGCAGACGATGGCCCCCCCATGGCCGACGATGATCGCGGACCCGGCGGTGGCGATCTGGACCAGGTGCTTCACCAGGGCGGCGTAGGCATCGTTCTGGGTCAGGTACCCGAAGTGGCTCCGGAGGATGTCCTGGGCATGGCTCTCGTCACCTAGGTGGCTGAGGAACTGCCGGGAGAAGGGCTCGTCGGTGGAGACCCGGTCCAGGAGGGCCTTGTCGAAGAGGCCCCAGGGGTGGCCCGAGGCCTCCTCCAGCAGGGTCTTGAGGCGCTGAGCCAGGAGGTGGCCTTCGCAGCCGTACTGCCGGGAGATGGTGACGGCGGGGAGGGGCGCCACCAGGGGCGCCTGGGCCAGGCGCTCCTGCATGTGGATCCAGCCGGACTCCCGCTGCTCGATGCTGGGAATCATGGAGTTGTAGGTCTTGGCCATGGGACCTCCGGCGCTAAGCCAGGCCTGGTGGGCCGCTACCTGGAACATAGGACCTTCCGGGCTTCAGACAAGTTCCTGAACTGAGGTAACCTTGGGGCATGGCCGATGACCAATCCCCCCTGAGGCTCCCCATGCCCCTGCGCAAGCAGAAGGCCATCCAGGCCGCCTGGAAGCCGATCCTGTTCCAGTGGCTGCTGCCGGGGGCCGGCTACTGGGTCATCGGCGAGAAGACCCGGGCCAAGGTGTTCCTGGCCGTGTGGGCCACCTTCTGCATTCTGGGTGCCGCCCAGATGCAGTTGGGTGCCGTGGAGGGCGTGAAGGGCGGCGTGTTCGTACCCCTGATCGGCGTCTGGATGCCCACCCTCGGGGCCCTCGGCACCGCAGGCATCGGCCCCATCTACGTCATCCTCGCCTACGCCTTCGGTGGCCTGGGCACGGAGCCGGTGCGCACCCTCACCCAGGAGTACGGCGCCACCTACGTGATGGTCGCCGGCCTCCTCAACTGGCTCTGCTGCTTTGATCTGTGGGACCGCGTCACCGGCCGCTGGGTGTTCCGGTTGCCCAAGGACGAGCAGGCCGAGATCGCCCGCGGCGAGTAGCCCTACCCCTGAGGCCGGGCGGACTTGGCCAGCAGCTGGGTGCGGATGAAGGCGTCGAGGTCGCCGTCCAGGACCTTCTGGGTCTGGCTGGTCTCCTCACCGGTCCGGTGGTCCTTGACCATCTGGTAGGGCTGGAGGACGTAGCTGCGGATCTGGCTGCCCCAGGCCACATCGGCCTTTTCGCCGCTGGCGGCGGCCACCTTGTCCAGGAACTTGCGCTGCTCCACCTCGTAGAGGCGGCCCTGGAGCACCTTCAGGGCCGTCGCCCGGTTCTTGATCTGGCTGCGCTCGTTCTGGCAGCTGACCACGATGCCCGTGGGCAGGTGGGTGAAGCGGACGGCGGACTCCGTGCGGTTCACATGCTGACCGCCGGCGCCACTGGCCCGGAAGACATCGATCTTCAGGTCCTTCTCCGGGATGTCCACATTGATGGTGTCATCCAGCTCGGGGCTCACGTAGACAGCGGCGAAGCTGGTGTGGCGCCGCTTGGCCGAGTCAAAGGGACTGATGCGCACCAGGCGGTGGACCCCCGCCTCGGCCCGCAGGTAGCCATACGAGAAGGGGGCATCCACGATGAAGGTGGCCCCCTTGATGCCGGCCTCCTCCCCATCCTGGTAGTCGATCATCTCCGTGGCCCAGCCCTTGGACTCGCAGAAGCGCAGGTACATGCGGAGCAGCATGGCCGCCCAGTCCTGGCTCTCGGTGCCACCCGCCCCGGGGGCGATGGCCACGATGGCGTGGTTGCTGTCCAGGTCGCCGCTCAGCATCATGCGCAGCTCGGCGTCCTCCACCCCCTTGCGCAGGTCCACCTCCACGGCCTCAGCCTCGACCAGCATCTCGGCATCATCCCGGGCCAGCTCCAGGCCCGTATCGAGGTCCTCGAGGAAGGTCGTCAGGCGGCGGGCCAGGGCGATGTCATCGCTGAGACGCCCCCGCTTCTGCAGGAGGGGTCGCGCTGCCTCCGGGTCGTCCCAGAAGCCGGGGACCGTGGTGCGTTCCTCGATCTGCTCCAGTTCCAGGGCTTTGCGTTCCGGGTCGAGGTGGGCGACCAGCTGCTGGACGCGGGGCTCCAGTTCGTTCTTAGCCCGCACCAGGGTGTCGAAATCCATGCTCAGCCTTTCCGGAACCACCGCCCAGGTTCCGGCGGAGGGGGAGCCTTTCAGTCTAGGGCCCCCGGGCGGCCTCGACAATGCGGCAGCAGCCCCCGGTCTGCTGAATCGCCCTCCGGGGAATCCGGCCCCCAGGCTATTCTGGTTGGATGCCTGGACCCACCCCCGTGATCCCCGCCGATCTGGAGCCCACCGGCCGTGGGTTCCTGACCGGTCATGGGGGAATCCCTCTGGCCTGGGCCCGCTGGGAGCACCCGGCGCCCCTGGGGCGGGTCGTCATCGCTCACGGCTACGGTGAGCACGGCGAGCGCTACCGCCACACGGCCCACTGGCTGCACAGCCTCGGCTGGTCCGTCTCCAGCATGGACCACACGGGCTTTGGCCGCTCCGGCGGCATCCGGGGCGATGCCGATGGCATCCGGGCCTTCGTGGACGATCTGGCCCTCTTCCTCCGCCAGGAGCGCCGCCACGATGCGGCCCGCACCGGGGCCCCGCCCCGCCTGGTGGATGGGGTGCCCATGCCGCCGCTGCCGGTCTGCCCCCAGGTGGTCCTCGGCCACAGCTTCGGCGGCCTGGTGGCGCTCCTGGCCGCCCTCTGGCATGGGGACACCCTGGATGGCCTGATCCTCTCCAGCCCCGCGGTGGCCGTGCGGTCCAACTCCCATCTCCTGCTCATCCTGTCCCGGGTCCTCCGCTGGGTCCTCCCCCACCACCCGGTGCACCTCCACGGCGACAAGCACCGGGTCTGCTCAGATCCGGTGCTGGTCCAGCGCTACGAGGCGGACCCCCTCTGCCACCGCTTCGCGACCGCCGCCTTCGGGCACGCCCTGGATGAGGCCCGGACGGAACTCCTGCCCCTTGGGCACGAGCTGGACCGGCCCATCCTCCTCCTGGAGTCCGGCGCCGACACCGTGGTGGACCCGGATGCCTCGGAGGCCCTCTGGGCTGGTGTCCCCCCCGAGTTCCTGGAACGCCACAGGCTCCCGGGCGTCTTCCATGAGATATTCCACGACAGACGCCGGGCCGAGGCCCAGGCCCTGGTCGAGCCCTGGCTCACCACCCTGCTCCACCGCTGGAACCCTTCGCCCCGTCCCGCCATGACTGAAGTGCCGCCCCTGGAGTCCGCATGAAGCCCCTTCTGACCGCCCTCACCCTCACTGCCCTCCTGGCAGGCCTGGGCATGGGCTGCCGCAAGCCCAAGACCGCCGACCAGACCATCTCCTCGGTGGACCTCCTGGCCACGGCCGACAAGCAGATGAAGGAGGGCAAGTTCAACGACGCCCGCCTGACCCTCCGGCACCTGGAGCAGTACGTCCCGGGCTCGGCGGAGTTCCCCAAGGCCAAGCTCATGCTGGGGGACAGCTACTTCTTTCAGCCCAGCCCCAGCTACCCGGAAGCCGAGGTGGAGTACACCAGCTTCCTGAACTACTTCCCTCGCCACGAGCGGCGGGACTATGCGATCTACCACCGGGCCCTCTGCCACTTCTCGGCCATCGAGAGCGCCGAGCGCGACCAGGCCGAGACCCGCAAGGCCCTCGAGGGCTTCCAGCAGCTGGTGTCCGAGTCCCCGGGCAGCCCCTACGTGCGCGAGGCCCGGGCGAAGATCGTCCAGTGCTGGCGGCGCATCGCCGAGCACGAGCTGGTGGTGGGTGTCTTCTACGTAAACACCTACTTCTACCCCGGCGCCGAGCGGCGGCTCAAGAACCTGCTGGAGACCTACCCCGACCACGTGGATCGGGAGCGGGCCTACTACTACCTGGGCGAGGCCCTGCGCCAGCGCCTGCTCTCCGACGAGGAGCTGACCCAGTTCAACAAGGACCATGCCGCCAAGCTCAAGCGGGAGGACCTCCGGGACCTGTCCAAGGAAGAGGCCACTGAGTACAACAAGGTCCTGACGGCCTTTGCTTCCGAGCGGGTGAAGGTCTTCCGGACCGAAGCCAAGAGCTACTACCAGAAGCTGGTGGAGAGCTACCCTGGCTCCGAGTGGGCCCGCCGGGCGGCGGACCGCCTGGTGACCATGGGCTCTGGTGGCATCAAGGAAGAGCTCGACGGCTAGGCCCGCCATGCTCCTGCTGGCCATCACCCCGGGGCTCGGCTTCGAGCCCCTGCGGTGGCGGGCTGTGCTCCATGCCGGCGTGGATGGCTTCCTGATCCGGGAGCCTGGCCTCTCCGCCCGACGCCTGCTGGAGGCCGCCCGGTGGTGCCAGGATGCGGCTCCGGGCTTGGCCCTGTGGGTGGCGGGTCGGCTGGACGTGGCCCTGGCGGCCGGCTGCGGGGTCCATGCCCCCGAGGCCTACCCGGACCTGGCCCCAGGCCTGGGACCCCTGTCCCGCCCCCTCCATGCGGAAACCCAGTGGGCCGATCGGCGGGGCGCGGATCAGCTCCTCGTGTCCCCGGTCTTCGCCAGCCCAGGCAAGGGCGCCCCCTGGGAACCCGGTCGCTTCCACGCCTTCCTGGACACGCTGCCCCCGGATGGGCCCCGGCTGCTGGCCCTGGGCGGGGTGACGCCAGCCAACGCGACCAGCCTGGCCCACCCCCGACTGGGAGGCATCGCCGCCATCCGTCCCTTCTGGGAGCGGGAGCCACGCCGGGTGGTGCAGGCCTTCCGGGAGGCGCAGGAACTCCGGCGGGGCGGCGGGGCGCCAGGGGTATAATCGGCCGAGGAGGCCTCATGGACTTGCCAGAGCATCTGCACAACCTGGTGAGCGAGCTGGGCGATTCCCTTGTGAAGGCCCTCGCCGAGGATGACCACTGCCGGGACCTGGCCTTCCAGATCCAGGCCAAAGGATACGGACTGATGCTCATTCTTGAGGCGGCACCCCTGGGCCACAAGGCCGCCGAGGATGCGGAGTGGGAGGGCCTGGAGCCCGCCACGCCCTTCTCTGAGGACGACCTGCGCCTGATGCAGTCCTTCAAGATCCGGGTGGACTGAGTTGCTGCATCCCTGGGAGGCTCCAGCCCCGGAAGGGGGCTCCTCCCCCCGCCCCAATGCCGCCGGTCTCAGCTTGGCTGGGCTCTCCGCCCTGGCCGCCTCCCTGGGCGAGCCCGCCTGGCGAGGGCGGCAGCTGTTCCAGGGCCTGCAGCGCCAGCGCTGGGTCCGGTGGGACCAGTTCTCGAATCTCTCCAAGGCCCTGCGGAGCCGCCTGGAGGCTGAGGTGGACTTGGCCTGGCCCGCCATCCTGCAGAGCGAGGCCTCGGCAGATGGGTCCACCAAGCATGTCTTCGGCCTCCGGGATGGCCGCCAGGTCGAAGGCGTCAATATGCCGTATGGGGACCGGACCACCCTCTGCCTCTCCAGCCAGGTGGGCTGCGCCATGGGGTGCACCTTCTGCGCGACAGGCCAGATGGGGATCACCCGCAACCTGACCGCTGCTGAGATCGTCGGGCAGGTGGTGGCCATGCTCAACCACCACGACCACCCGGCGGACCGGCCGGTGAACCTGGTCTTCATGGGCATGGGCGAGCCCCTGCACAACTTCGATCAGCTCCTGGCCGCCTTCGACACCCTCACCCACCCCGAGGGCCTCGCCATCCCGCCGCGCCGCATCACGGTCTCCACCGCTGGCCTGGTGAGCGGCATCGAGCGCCTGGGCGACCTGCCCCGGCGGCCCCGCCTGGCCCTCAGCCTCAACGCCACCACGGACGCCCGGCGCTCGCGCATCATGCCCGTGAACCGGGCCTGGGGCCTGGAGGATCTGGCTCAGGCCCTGGGGAACTTCCCCCTGCAGTCCGGCGAGCGCATCACCCTCGAGTACGTGCTGCTGAGCGGCGAGACCGACACCATGGAGGATGGGCGGCGGCTGGCTGCCTTCGCCCGCCGCTTCCCCTCCAAGATCAATCTGATCCCCTTCAACCCCCATGAGGGGACGGGCTACGCCCCTCCGGACGAGGCCCGCATCAGCGCCCTCTGCCGCCTGCTGGTGGACGCCGGGGTGCCCGTGAGCGTCCGCCGCAGCCGGGGCCAGGACATCTCGGGGGCCTGCGGTCAGCTGGTGCGCCAGGGCCAGGGAGCCCCGCCCCCCACCGAAGACTGAGGACGGCGGGCCTGTTTCAGTCATGCTTGGGGAGTGGAACCCTCCCCCCAGCCCTTCTTCCAGACCCTGCATGCGCTCCTCGGTGCCGAGGGGGAGATCACCCTGGGTGAGCTTCTGGAAGCCGCCGGCGAGCAGACCTATGGGTTCCTGGTGCTCCTGCTCGCCCTGCCCAACCTGGTGCCGGGGCTGAACCTGGGGCTGGCGCCGGTGGGTGGCATCGGCCTCATCGGCCTGGGGGCTCAGCTGGCCTGGGGGACTCCGCATCCCTGGATCCCCGCCCGGATCCAGGCCCAGCCCATCCACAAGGGGCGCATCAAGGACGCACTGGCTCGGCTGGAGGTCCAGCTCAACCGGTTCCGCTGGAGGGGCGCCGAGCAGCGGCCCCTCAGCCACCGCTGGGTGGGCTTCTGCATCGCCTGGACCGGCCTCCTCCTGGCCATTCCCGTGCCCCTGCCCTTCGGCAACCAGCTGCCCGCAGCCATCCTCTGCCTCCTGGGCGCCGCCCTCCTGGAGGAGCGCCCCACCTGGGCCTGGATCGGCGCCGCCGCCATGGTGGGCAACACCGTCTACTTCGCCTCCAGCTTCAGCCTGATCGCCAAGGCCTACCTGAAGGCCCTCCACGCCTTGGTGGGCTGATGCGCTTCGACGCCCTCACCCTCTTCCCGGAGTTCTTCGAGGCCGCCCGCCTGGGCATCACGGGCCGGGCCTTCCGGGAACTGGGGCACGAGCTCGCCACCCACAGCTTCCGTCCCTTCGCCGGGAACGCCTTTGGCCATGTGGACGACACGCCCTTCGGCGGTGGCCCGGGCATGGTGCTGCGCCCCGAGGTCCTGCGGGACACCCTGGCTTCCGTGCCTCGTGCCGGGAAGGGCCGGGTCATCCACTTCAGCCCGGCCGCCCCGCCCCTCACCCACGCCAAGGTGCTGGAGCTGGCGGCCCTGGATCAGCTCATCCTGGTCTGCACCCGCTACGAGGGCCCCGACCAGCGGGCCGTGGAGCGCTGCGTGGACGAGGAGCTGAGCATAGGGGAGGCCGTCCTCAGCGGCGGGGAGCTGCCCGCCCTCTTCCTCATCGACGCCGTCTGCCGCTGGCTGCCCGGCGTCCTCGGCAACCAGGGCAGCGCCACCGCCGACAGCTTCGCCACGGGCCTGCTGGATCACCCCCACTACACCCGCCCGGCCGCCTTCGAGGGCCTGGAGGTCCCCGCCGTGCTCCAGGGCGGCGACCATGGGGCCATCCGGCTGTGGCGCCTGCGGGAGGCCATGGCCCGGACCAAGCGCCTGAGACCAGACCTCTGGGCCAGCTACCGGCACGACCGCCTGGTCGACCTGGACCGCCCCGCCCAGTGGTGCGCCTGGCAGGTCGAGCATCCGGATGACTGGGACCGCCCCAAGCCCAAGGGGTGGAAGGGCTGGACCGGGCGGTAGGCCCAAGGAAAGCCGCCGCTTCCCTTTTCCGGCCTTTCCGATAGACTGGTGGACTCCCCGCTTGGGGACTTTCGAGCCATGTCCATGTGGGACCGCTGGCCCAGGAGCCACCGTGACCAACATCATCGACCGCCTCGAAGCGACCCTGCTTCGCACCGATCTGCCCCGCATCCAGCCCGGCGACACCGTCAAGGTGCACGTCAAGGTGAAGGAAGGGGAGAAGGAGCGCATCCAGCTCTTCCAGGGCATCGTCATCAGCATCAAGGGCGGTGGCATGCGCACCTCCTTCACTGTCCGCAAGGTTGCGAGCGGCGTGGGTGTGGAGCGCATCTTCCCCCTCAACAGCCCCACCATCGACAAGCTGGAAGTGCTGCGCCACGGCAAGGTCCGCCGCGCCAAGCTCTACTTCCTGCGCGACAAGCTGGGCAAGGCCGGTCGCCTCAAAGAGCGTCGCACCGTCAACTAGCCTCGCTTCCAAGCGATCCGGAAAGGGCGTCCTGTGGGGCGCCCTTTCCTTGTTCCAGGACAAGGACTGGGGGATGCCACCCTGTGCCAGAATCAACGGAAGCAGCCGCACGTTCCAGGAGAAGCCATGAAGTTCGCCACTCGCATCCTGCTGGCCGCCCTGGCTACGGGGTCCCTGTGGGCCGAGGAGTCCCGCCTCGGCGTTCAGCTCCAGGTGGTGTCCCCCCGGGGAGAGCTCAAGACCTTCGTGGACGGCAAGGTAGGACCTGGCGCAGGACTCCACGCCACCATCGACCTGGGGGACGGCCAGCTGCTGCGCCCTCGCCTGGACTACGCCAGCCTCCCGGAAGCCACCTTCGGCGCCCGCCGTCAGCGGGCCACGTCCTACAGCTTGGGCAGCGACTATCTGTTCTTTGTCGAGGGGAAGCCCGAGGGCCTCTACTTCGCCCTGGGCCTCGCCGCCCAGCGCTGGTCCCTCCGGACGACCCAGGCCACCAGCCAGGCCACCTCGGCCGGGACCCGACCCGGTGTCTCCTTCGGGATCGGGCACCTGTGGACCGAGACCCTCGGCACCGAGCTGCGCTACGGCCACAGCCGGGTCTCCCAGGTCTTCTCCGCCAGCACCCTCCAGGCGGAGGTCACGCTCCGCTTCTGAGGCCCGGCTAGAGGGCGAGGACGGCGTAGAGGATGGACAGGGCTGCGCCGGTGAGCAGGCCTGTGGCCGCAAGGCGGGCCGTGCGCCGGGCGCCGAACAGATAGGTGTAGGCCGCTTTCACAACGTTGTTGCTGGCAGTCGCCAGGATGATGGCCTGCAGGATCTGGGGCGTCCCCAGGCCCAGGTCGCCCTGCAGCACCGACAGTATGAAGGGCGTGATGTCCGAGCAGCCCACCAGGAAGGACAGGGCCCGGAGGCCCATGCCCTGGTAGTGGAGCAGGGCGTACTTCGTGGCCAGGGACACCACCACGAACATGAGGGCGAAGAAGAGGGCCGAGTTGAGCTCCAGGGGGTTCCTGCGCATGGAGGGCTCGAGGCCTTCGGCAGGCAACTCCGCCGCAGGCACCGGTGCGGTGGACTCCGCCGGCTCCCGGCGGAGCCAGAGCCCATAGGCCGCAGCACCTGCCGCAAGGACCAGCAGGGCCGGCCCGAGCTGGACCGCCGAGTGGAAGCGGAAGATGGCCACCAGGACCAGCACCCGGAGGTACATCATGCTCACGGCCATGAGGATCGCCGCAGCGCTCTCCACCTCGTGGCCGGGGTCGGTCTTGGACTTCTTGGCCAGCACCAGCACCGCCAGAGTGCTGGAGTAGACACCGCCGATGAGACCCGTGAGGAGCACGCCCTTCTTGGGGAAGAGGTAGGTCTGGAAGACATAGCCCAGGTACGAGATGGAGGTGGTGATGACCACCGCCATCCAGATCTGCCGGGGGCTGACCGGCAGGTTGCGGAGCAGGGACCCCACCAGCCCCGTGGCCGTGTTCAGCTCTGGGATGAGCGGCAGCACCACGGCGGCGATCGCCAGGAACTTGCAGGCGGTGACCACCTCGCCCGTCTCCAGGCGGTCGGTGAACTGGCGCACCCGGCCCTTGGAGTGCAGCACGAAGAGGATCGAGACCCCATAGAGCACCAGGAACCAGTGGGGCTGATACAGCGCCACTGGGCCCGTGGCATAGGTCAGTAGCGCAATGAGGATCCCGATCATGCCGGGACTCTTCTGCTGGTGGACCTTGTTGCTGTAGTAGACCACCAGGAAAGGCACCAGGGCGGCCATGCCCACCAGGAAGGCCATCGTGCCCGCCCCCGGGATCTGGCAGAGCATGAAGCCCAGCATGCCGATGAAGACGAAGGTGCGGACCGTGCCGAAGGTCTCGAACTTCTGTTCAGACTCGTAGTAGTCCCGCAGGCCGATGCCGATCAGCGCACTGATGGCCAGGGTGAGCAGGAAGGGCGTGACTTGCGGAGGCAGCATTCAGGACTCCCTCTCGTGGGGTGCAGGTATCAGCCTACAGCCCGTACTCCGTCCAGCGGCGGGCAACCCGCTCCAGAACATCGTCAGGGAAGGCCAGGTCCCGGGGCCACTCTCGTGGGTAGCCGTCCCAGGGCTTGTTCTTGCGGGTAGCATCCACGCCCACCTTGCTGCCGTAGGCGAAGCGGTCAGCGGCGTGGTCCAGCACGTCCAGGGGCCCCTCGGTGAAGAGCAGGTCCCGCTTGGGATCCACGTTGCTGGTGAGGCGGAAGAGCACCTCGGTCAGGTCATGGGGATCGATGTCCTCGTCCACGATGACGATGCCCTTGGTAAACATGATCTGGCCCGTGCCCCAGATGGCACTCATGACCTTCTGCGGGTGCCCGGGGTACTCCTTCTTCATACTCAGGATCACCAGGTTGTGGAAGGCCCCGGCGGCGGGCAGGTGCATGTCGCGGATCTCGGGCAGCACCATGCGCAGGAGCGGGAGGAAGATGCGCTCCGTGGCCAGGCCCAGGTAGGCGTCCTCCTGGGGGGGACGGCCCACGATGGTGGCGGGGAACACCGGGTGCTTCCGCATGGTGATGGCTTCCACGTGCAGCACCGGGTAGTCGTCGGCCAGGGAGTAGTAGCCGGTGTGATCACCGAAGGGGCCCTCCCGGCGCAGCTCGCCAGGAAGCACATAGCCCTCGATGACGAGCTCCGAGTCCGCCGGGACCTCCAGGTCGTTGGTGATGCAGCGGACGGTCTCGATGCCCTCGCCCCGCAGGAAGCCCGCGAACATGACCTCGCTGATGAAGGGTGGCAGGGGGGCTGTGGCGGCATAAGTGAGGGCCGGATCGCCGCCAAAGGTCACGGCCACAGGCATGCGCTCATCGGCGTCGTAGCCGTGGCGGTTGCGGGCCCCGTCGTGGTGCAGCTGGGTGTGGAAGCCCAGGGTGCGGTCATCGTAGACCTGCAGCCGATAGAGGCCCATGTTGCGGTGGCCCGTCTCCTTGTTGCGGGTGTGGCTCATGCCCAGGGTGATGAAGGGGCCCCCATCCTCGGGCCAGGTGGTGAGCACCGGCAGGTCCGTGAGGCGGATCTGGTCGCCCGTCAGGATCACTTCCTGGCAGAGACCCTTGCGCACGGTCTTGGGCAGCCAGGAGCCGACCTCCACCAGGGACATGAGCTTGCCCAGCTTCTCGAAGAGGGTGGCGCCGGGCTTGGGCATGGCCTTCTGCACCAGGGCCTCAATGCGATCAGCCAGGGCATCCAGACCCCGGGGCTCCTGGTCCACGCCCAGGGCCATCTCCATGCGCTTGAGGCTGCCGAAGACGTTCATGGCCACGGGGACGCTCTTGCCTGTGGGGTGCTCGAACAGCAGCGCCTTCCCGCCCCCCGGCTGCTTGGAGACCCGGTCGGCGATGGCGCCCATCTCAAGGAAGGGATCCACTTCCGGACCCACCCGGCTCAGCTCACCCGCCGCCTCGAGGGTCTTCAGGAAGGTCTGGAAGTCACGGCCCATGGGAGTCTCCGGCCTCCGATCATCCCATCCCGGACCCGGGGGAGGGAATGAAACCCTGGGCAGCCGCTCACCCGGAGGCCTGGCGGCAGGGGCCACGGCAGGATTTTCCCTTGAGTGAACAGGCCTTTCCCCGCATACTGATGGGCCTTGCCCTGGCCGTGGGCTCCCAAGTGCGTCCGACAGGACTGCCGCCCATGTGCCCCAACCAAAGAGGTTTTCATGTACGCAATCATCAAGACCGGCGGGAAGCAGTACCGGGTTTCCGAGGGTGACATCATCCGCGTTGAGACTCTGCAGAAGGACATCAAGGAAGCTGTGACCTTCGAGGAAGTCCTGCTCATCGACAACGCCGGCGAGCTGAAGGTGGGTCAGCCCACCCTGAGCGGTGCCACGGTCGAGGCCGAGGTCATCACCCATGACCGCGCCAAGAAGGTGATCATCTTCAAGAAGAAGAAGACCACCACCTACCAGCGCACCAAGGGCCACCGTCAGGGCTACACCGAAGTCCGCATCAAGGCGATCAACGGCTAACTTTTTCGCCTGCGAAAAAGTTAGATGTGAAAAGAAACCTACTGATCAATTCGACATTCAGATGAAGAGGTATTCCCATGGCACATAAAAAAGGCGTTGGTTCCAGCCGCAACGGTCGCGATTCCCACTCTCAGCGCCTCGGCGTGAAGGAGTTCGGCGGCGAGCTCGTCCCCGGTGGCTCCATCCTCGTCCGCCAGCGCGGCACCAAGTTCAAGGCCGGCATCAATGTCGGCATGGGCAAGGACCACACCCTGTTTGCCCTCACCCTGGGCAAGGTCCGCTTCCAGGACAAGGGCCGCTCCGGCCGCTTCATCCACATCGACCCTGTCCAAGAGTGACTGGCCTTCGGGGGTATGCGCGCTGCGCCTGCCCTCTGAAACCCCGAGCACAGGCCGGGCTTAGCCCGGCCTGTGCTTATTTCTTCAATGCTTGACTGAACAGCAGGTCCTCCGTGTTCCTCGACCACATCCAGCTCACCATCGCCGCCGGTCACGGGGGCTCGGGTGCCATGAGCTTCCGCCGGGAGAAGTTTGCCCCGGAGGGTGGTCCTGACGGTGGGGACGGCGGCAAGGGCGGCAGCATCTTCCTGAAGGCCAACCGCGCCCTGAACACCCTCAACCCCTACCGCCACAAGCGCGACTTCGTGGCTGGCCGGGGCTCCCAGGGCGAGGGCTGCATGCGCCACGGCTCGGATGGGGCTGATGTACTCCTCGAGGTCCCCCGCGGCACCCTGGTCAAGGACGCCCAGACCGGCGAGACCCTGGCCGAGCTCCTCCAGGACGGTGAGGTGGTCTGCGTGGCCCGTGGCGGCCGTGGCGGCCTGGGCAACGCCCGCTTCCGCAGCTCCACCAACCGCACCCCCCGCCATCACCAGCCCGGGGAGGACGGCGAGGAGCGCATCCTCGACATGGAGCTGAAGCTCATCGCGGACGTGGGCCTGGTGGGCTTCCCCAATGCGGGCAAGAGCACCCTGGTGAGCCGCCTCAGCGCCGCCCGCCCCAAGATCGCCGGCTACCCCTTCACCACCCTGGAGCCCCAGCTGGGCGTGGTCAGCCTCGACCGCTTCGGCGGGGACGTGCTGGACAGCTGGGTCATCGCCGACATCCCTGGCCTCATCGAAGGCGCCGCCGAGGGCGCCGGCCTGGGCATCCAGTTCCTGCGCCACGTCGAGCGCACCCGCATGCTCCTCCACCTGGTGGACCTGTCGGACCCCGTCACGGAGCCCGAGGAAGCCATCCGCGTCATCGAGGGGGAGGTTCACGCCTTCAGCCCAGTGCTGGCTGCCAAGCCCCGCTGGCTGCTGGGCACCAAGTCGGATGCCCTGCAGGACGACGACCGCCGCAAGGCCTTCGGGGACCTCTGCGCTGCCCGCGGCCACCGTGCCTTCTTCATCTCGGGTGTCACTGGGGAGGGCCTGAAAGAGCTGGCCTTCGCCGTGGATGCGTTCCTCAAGGCCGAGGCCCAGTAGTGCGCATCGGGCTCCTGGGTGGCGCCTTCAACCCCCCGCATGAGGGGCACCTGGAGCTGGCCCGCCTGGCCCTGGCCCATCTGGAGCTCGACGAGCTGCGCTTTGTCCCCACGGCCCTCAGCCCCCACAAGGAGGACCCCGGCGGCCCGGCCCCCCAGGCCCGCCGTCAGCTCCTGGACCTGGCGCTGGTGGGCCTGGATCCCCGCTGCCGGGTGGACCCCCTGGAGCTGGAGCGCGGCGGCCGAAGCTACACCGTGGACACCCTGGAGGCCCTGACCCAGCGGGAGCCCGGCACCCAATGGATCCTCATCATGGGCAGCGACCAGCTGCCCGGACTGCCTGCCTGGCGCCGCCCAGAGCGGGTCTTTGCCCTCGCTGCCGCCGCCGTGGCCCAGCGTCCCGGGGCCCCCTTCCAGGTGCCGGAAGTCCCGGGCCTGCACCTCGTGGACCGCTGGAGTGGGGGCCCTGGGGAGCTGGTGCCCCTGCCCACCACAGACCTGGACCTGGCCTCCACCACCCTTCGCGACCGCCTCCGGGATGCCCCGGGGGAGGACCCCGCCGGCCTGCCCCCGCAAGTTCTCTCTGCCATTCGCTCGGAAACTTTGTATCGTTAAATTGACTTGGAGCCTGCATGTCCCTTGATTCCCGGCTTGCGACCGTCGTCGAAGCCGCTCGGTCCAAGAAAGCCTTCCGCGTCCGCCTGCTGGACGTAGGGGAGATCGCCAGCTTCACTGACACCTTCGCCTTCATGAGCGGCGGCAGCGATCGCCAGAACCGCGCCATCGCCGGAGCCATCGAGGATGCCCTCAGGCAGACCGGCGAGCATCCCATCAGCCGGGAGGGCGAGGCCAACGGCAACTGGGTGCTCCTGGACTACGGCGACCTGGTTGTCCATGTCATGGACGAAGAGACCCGGCGGCACTACAACCTGGAGGGCCTGTGGAGCGCAGGCCGCGACCTGGAGCTGCCCCCCGAAGAGCACCCCGAATCCGAGCCCCAACCATAGGACATAGGAGCAGCCCTCCATGACGCACCGCGAGATCAACCCCTACGAGGCCATGCAGGCCAGCCTGCGTGTCGCTTCGGAACTCTACGGACTGGATGACGCCCTCTTCAAGGTGTTCATGGCCCCCACCCGGTCCATGATCGTCAGCCTGCCCGTGCTCATGGACAACGGCCAGTGGGAGGTCTTCACGGGCTACCGCGTCCAGCACAACCTGACCCGCGGCCCCGCCAAGGGCGGCATCCGCTACGACATGAACGTCACCCTCGACGAGGTCAAGGCCATGGCGGCCTGGATGACCTGGAAGACGGCCGTGGTGGACGTCCCCTTCGGCGGCGGCAAGGGCGGCATCGTCTGCGACCCCAACCGCCTGAGCATCGGAGAAAAGGAGCGGCTCACCCGCCGCTACATCGCCGAGATCATGGACATCATCGGCCCCGACCGGGACGTGCCAGCCCAGGACATGGGTACCGACGCCCAGACGATGGCCTGGGTGCTCGACACCTACAACATGCACGTCCGCCGCACTGAGAATGCCGTGGTCACCGGGAAGCCCCTGGGCCTCGGCGGCAGCCTGGGACGCAACGAGGCCACCGGCCGCGGCGTCCTCATCACCGCCCGGGAAGCCATGCAGCGCCTGGGCAAGCCCCTGGCCGGCGCCACCGTGGCCATCCAGGGCTTCGGGAACGTGGGCAGCCAGGCCGCCCGCCTGATGCACGAGGCCGGGGCCCGCATCGTGGCCGTGTGCGACCTCAAGGGCGCCATCCGCAACGACCGGGGCCTGGACATCCACGCCCTGCTCAAGCACCACAGCGAGACCGGCACGGTCACCGGGGTGAAGGGCGCTGAGCCCATGGACCCGGCGGACCTGCTCACCCTGGCGGTGGACATCCTGGTCCCTGCCGCCACGGAAAACCAGATCACGGACGAGAACGCCCCCCAGGTGCGAGCCAAGGTCATCGTCGAGGGCGCCAATGGGCCCACCACCCCCGAGGCGGACGCCATCCTCCTGGAGCACCGGGTGCTGGTGGTGCCGGACATCCTGGCCAATGCCGGCGGCGTGACCGTCAGCTACTTCGAGTGGGTCCAGAACCGCCAGGGCTTCTACTGGCGGGAGCGCGAGGTCAACGAGCGCCTGGTGGACTACATGACCCACGCCTTCCAGGCCACCTTCGCCACCACCGACAAGTACAAGACCAACCCCCGCATCGGCGCCTACATCCTGGCCCTCGATCGCGTGGCCCAGGCCATGAAGTACCGCGGGTTCTACGCCTAAAGGCAGATTGCAGCCCTAACAGAGCCCCGCCTCAGCGGGGCTCTTTCAGTTTTCCGATCAGCCGCAGCAGGCCATCCAGGATGGTCAGGGGATGCGGGGGACAGCCGGGGATATACAGGTCCACGGGCAACAGGCTGGCCACGCCGCCCAGCTGCTCCTCGCGCTGGTGGTAGGGGCCACCCTGGATGGCACAGGCCCCCACAGCGATGACGATCTTGGGTCCGGGCACCGCGTCGTAGGTCTTCTGCAGGGCCAGAGCCATGTTGCGAGTGACGGGGCCCGTGACCAGCAGGCCATCCGCATGGCGCGGTGAGGCCACGAACTGAATGCCGAAGCGGCCCAGGTCCCAGGAGAGGGTCCCCAGCACGTTCACGTCCACCTCGCACCCGTTACAGCCGCCAGCACTCACCACCCGGAGCTTCAGGGAGCGGCCCAGCAGGCGCTGTAGCTCGCCCCCCAGGGCCTCGGCCCGGTGGTAGGCCTCAGTCCCGGTGAGGACCAGGTCCTCTCGGGTACGGACGGCCAGGCAGTGGTCCTGGGTGAAGGTGATGGCCCCCTCGGGGCAGGCCTCCACACAGGCGGGGCAGAAGACGCAGCGACCCAGGTCCAGGCTGGGAGCCCCGGCCTTCAGGGTGATGGCCTCCGTGGGGCAGGCCTTGGCGCAGTCGCTGCAGCCTTCGGGACACAGCTCGGCACGGAAGCTGGGCAGGCCCTGGAAGCGCACCGGCAGGGCGGGGATCGTCTTGGGGTAGGCCAGGGTCCGGTGGCCCTGGCGCCAGCGGGACAGCAGGATGTGCATCATGGGCGTCTCACAGGTCGTGACCGCAATAGGAGAGGTTGAAGCTCTTGTTGCAGAGGGGGAAGTCGGAGATGGTCTCGCCCCGGAGCGCCAGGGCCAGACCGAACCAGTTGTGGAAGGAGGCGTCCACGATCTTGTAGCGGGCGAACCGGCCAGCGGCGTCCGTGATGGCCAGGTGCAGCACCTCGCCCCGCCACCCTTCCACCAGAGCCACGCAGAGGCTGTCTGGTGCCAGGTCCGGCAGGGACCCTGGCCGGGGCTCGCAGGGGGACTTGGCCAGCTCGGCGAAGGCCCCCGCCAGGTGGCGCTGGCTCTCGAAGAGCTCGCGCCAGCGCACCCAGGCCCGGCTGTGAACGTTGCCGCTCTCGGCGAGGGCCGGCTCCACCGGGTGCATCCCGTAAGGCCCGAAGGGGTGGTCCCGGCGAACGTCCATGGGGATCCCGCAGGCCCGGGCCGGCACGCCCACGGCGCCGATCTCACGAGCCTGGGAGGGGGTCAGGTGGCCGGCACCCTCGAAGCGGATCACCACGGAAGCGGCCTCCCACAGCAGCGCCACCGAGTCCTGGGTCTCGGCCCAGGCCTGGGCCATGCGCGGAGCGAGGCGGGCGATCATGCCCCCGTCCAGGTCCTGCTGGAGGCCACCGGGCCGTAGCCAGTTCCGGCCCAGGCGATTCCCGCAGACCTCGGCCGTCAGGTTCAGCCACTCGCCCCGGAGGCGGCCGCAGAAGGAGGCTGTGGGCAGGAAGCCCACATCCCCCGAGAGGGCCCCCAGGTCGCCCACATGGTTGGCCATGCGCTCCAGCTCCAGCGCCACACCGCGCACCCGCTCGGCGCGCTGCGACACCGTCACCCCGGCCAAGCCCTCCAGGGTCCGGCAGTGGGCCCAGGCGTGGGCGATGCTGGTGTCGCCGGCAGCGGTCTCCGCCATCTTGAGGCTGAGGGGATGGGGCCCGCCTTCCAAGGCCTGCTCGACCCCGCGGTGCTGGTAGCCCAGGGCGATCTCCAGGTGAAAGACCGTCTCGCCGTGGCACTGGAAGCGGAAGTGGCCGGGCTCGATGACGCCCGCATGCACCGGACCGACGGCGACCTCGTGGACCTCCTCGCCCTCCACCCGGTAGAAGTCCATAACGCCGGGCAGCGGCAGCGCGGCGGGCTCGGCATCAGCCGGGGTCCAGGGCCGCTGGTAGCGCACGGGCTTCAGCCAGGGGTGGCCTTCGGGGGTGATGCCGTACTGCTCCGCCAGCTCCCGCTCGAACAAATGGGCCTGGGGACAGGTCGGCGTGAGCGCCGGGTAGCGGGGCTCGTTCAGCTGGGTGCGGGTGACATGGAGCAGCCCTCCCGTATCATCAGCCAGCACGGCGAAGAGGCGGCGCTGCCCATCGGCGCAGAGGCAGGCCAGGCGTTGGCCCAAGGACACGGCCTCGAGGATCGCCTCCCGGAAGGCGGCCACAGACAGCTCCGGGATCTCGGCCAGGGGCAGGGCGTGCCCGTTCTTTACTGGGATCAAGGCCTGGGCGCTCATGGCCGCACCTCCGTCTGCACCACCTGGGCCACCCCAGTGAGACTCACCACCGGGACAGGGGGGTTGCCCTCCAGGGCGGAGGAGGCGCCCTCCAGCAGGGCTCGCAGGGGCGCCGGGAGGTGGATGCCCAGGGCCAGGGCCAGGACCATGGCCAGCACCAGCGGGGCGGTGGTGGCGAAGGTGTCCTTGTAGGGCGTGCGAATGCGCTGGGGGCTGGGGACCCCGAAGACCACCTGCATCACCGTGTCGCTCATGGTGAGGAAGATGCCTCCCAGCAACACCAGGAAGGCCGCACCGCTGGCCAGGTGGCCCGTGGTCAGAGCCGCCGAGGCGATCTGGAACTCGCTGATGAAGGGGGCGAAGGGCGGCAGGCCCGTGATGGCGAGGAAGCCCAGGAAGAAGAGCCCTGCCGACACGGGTGTGCGCCGGATGGCCCCGGTCACCTGGGGTAGCTGCTTGCTGGCGTAGCTGCGGTGGATGTTGCCCGCCGACAGGAACAGCACGCTCTTCACCAGGGCGTTCGCCGCCAGGTGGAAGAGGGCGAAGCGGGCGGCCAGGCCACCGATGCCGATGCCGAAGACCAGGATCCCCATGTGCTCCACGCTGGAGTAGGCCAGCAGGCGCTTGAAGTCCACCTGGCCCACCATGAAGACCAGGGCCCAGACCATGGAGAGGAGGCCGAAGCCCAGCAGCAGCTCCCGGGCGAAGGGGCCTTCGCCGGCGGCGACCACCACTGCGTAGATGCGGAGCAGGGCCAGGAAGGCACAGCTGGTGACCCCGCCCGCCAGCAGGGCACCCACGATGCCCGGCGTCTCGCCGTAGGCGTCCGGCTTCCAGCTGTGGAGGGGGGCCAGCCCCATCTTGGTGCCGTAGCCCACCAGGGTCAGAACGAACCCGGCCCGCAGCCAGGGCCGGGAGAGGCTGGCGCCGGCGGCCATGAGGCGGTTGAAGTGCAGCGGCTCTTCCAGCCCGCCCATGTGGGCCGAGTAGGCCACAAAGAGGGTGCCCAGCAGGGCCAGGGCAATGCCCACGGAGCCAAGCACCAGGTACTTCCAGGTGGCCTCGATGGACCGGCGGTTGCGGTTGAAGTACACCAGCGGTGCGGTCACCAGGGTCGTGGTCTCCATAGCCACCCAGACCACCCCTGGATGCCGGGCCAGCGCCAGGAGCGAGGCCAGGCCCAGAAAGGCCAGGATGCAGACGGTGAACACCCGGTGGTCCCGGTCCGGCCGGAGGGACAGGTAGGACGGGGCGTACAGGGCGCAGATGAGGAACAAGACACTAACCACCAGCAGCACCCAGCCACCCAGGGCGTCCAGGCCGAGCCAGGCATTGTGGGGCAGCTCCCGCCAGGCCCGGAGCACCAGCAGCAGGAGCACCAGGTGGAGGGCGCCGGTGGCCGGGAGCAGGCGGACCCGCAGGGTGCTGTCCTTGAGCAGGACGGCCAGGGCGGCGGCGGCCAGGGGGAGGAGGATGAGCAGCAGGGCCATGGGTCAGTCCTTCAGCTCAGCCAGGTAGCTCGTATCCGTGGAATCGAAGGCCACATGGATGTGGTTGATGACGATGCCCATGACGAAGACGCCGACGAAGAGGTCCAGCAGGATGCCCGTCTCCACCAGCACCGGCATGTCCTCCACCAGCAGCAGGCCGAAGAGGTAGATGCCGTTCTCCAGCACCAGGTAGCCCACCACCTGGGTGAGGGCCTTGCGCCGGGACACCAGCAGCAGGAACCCCGTGAACAGCGTGGCCAGCGCGGCCGGGACCAGAAAGGTGGGGGTGCTCCCGGGCTTGAGGGGAAGGCTGTGGGCCAGCATGAGGCTGAGCCCCGTCCCTGCGGCACAGAGCAGGAGGGAGACGGTGTAGCCCACGTAGGGATCCACCTCCCGGTAGATATGGGCCTGGGTAACGGCGCGCCGGAGCAGGAAGGGGATGAGCCAGCCCTTCACGGCAATGGCCGCTGCTGCCACGAGCAGGATGTGCAGGTGCTTGCCAAGGCCCATGGCGATGGGGATCAGGCCCAGGAGAATGCCCTGGAACACCGCCAGCTGAATCGCCTTGTTGACGCGACTGGTGGCCACCAGCGTGAAGTTGGTGAGCATGGTGAGGGCAATGAGGAAATCCGTGAACATGGCAGCTCCCTAGACCAGCAGCAACAGGAAGGCGAAGGCCGAGGCGAGCACGCCCGCTAGCAGGAACTGCGGCACCTTGGTCATGCGGAAGCGGGCCGTGGAGCTCTCGACAACGCCCACCACCACCGCCAGCAGGCCGAGGGCGGCGAGGAAGGCGAGCCAGTTCAGCCAGCCCTGGGCCAGGCGCGGAAGCAGGGGGTCCACCAGAAGCGCACCCAGCACCACCAATTTGAGGCTGGCACCGTAGAGCACCAGAGCGAAGGGCCGACCGGAGTGGTCGAGCACCATCACCTCGTGGATCATGGTCAGCTCCAGGTGGGTGTTGGGATCGTCCACGGGCATGCGGGCGTTCTCCGCCAGGTAGACGATGGCCCAGCCCGCCAGGATGAGGATGAGCGGCCCGGAGAGGTGCCCCACCTTCCCCATGCCGTGGGCCTGGAGCATGGGTGCCAGGGAGAGGCTGCCGGTGGCCTTGGCCAGGGCAGCGAAGCCGAAGAAGAGGGCGGGTTCGGCAAGGGCGCTGAAGGAGACCTCCCGGGCGGCACCCATGCCTTCGAAGGCCGAGCCCGTGTCCAGGGCCGACAGCACCGTGAGGAAGCGAGCCAGACCCAGCAGGTAGGCGAAGAGGATGACGTCCCCCTCGAAGCTCACGGGCGCCGGGGTGTGGCCGAAGGGGACCAGCAAGGACGCCACCAGAAGTGCCGCCACCGTGCCCACAGGGCCCGCCAGGAAGACCCAGGATGTGGTGCGGCTGAAGACCGCCTGCTTACGGGCCAGCTTGGCCAGGTCGTAGTAGAGCTGCAGCACCGGCGGACCACTCCGGCCGGCCAGCCAGGCCTTGACCTTGGCAATGAGGCCCGGGATGAGCGGCGGCAGCACCAGCACCGCCAGGGTGTGCAGGAGCAGATTCATTAGGGTGGACGCCAGGGTGTGGGACATCTCAGACCACCATCCAGATCAGGAGGAAGAGGAGCGTGAGCAGAACGTAGAGCAGGTAGACCGGAAGCTGGCCCGTCTGGATGGCATGCAGGTACGAGAGCCCCCGCACGCTCAGGCGCAAGAGGGGATCCAGGGTGCGGTCCAGCACCGGGTCCGGCACGTGGCTGCTGAAGCGCGCCGACCGCGGGAAGAGGCCCTGCACCTTGGCAGCGTGGACCTTGGGGAACAGCACCCAGCGGGCCCCGCTCACCAGGCCATCGGCGAAGGAAGAGGCAGAGTACTGAGCCCGGGGGACGGACTGGCTGTAGCCGCAGTCCCAGGTGGGCAGATCCGCGGGGACGGCCTCGGTGCTGCGGCCGCCCCGGAGCCAGCGCACCAGGAGCAGGCCCACCAGGACCAGGGCCAGGGCGAGGCCCGTAAGGAGGGGCAAGCGGGTCAGGCCGGCAAGACCAGGCAGGCCAGGGCCCAGCGTGGCCACCACCCGGTCCAGGCCCGGGACGATGAGGGCCGGGAATGCGCCGATCACCCCGCAGGCCCCAGCGAGCACTGCCATGGGTATCAGCATGGCGCGGGGGGACTCGTGGGCCTCTGCCGCCGCCGCCGAGCGGGGCGTCCCGAGGAACACCGTGCCGAAGGCCTTGGCGAAGCAGGCCAGGGCCAGGGCGCCGATGAGGGCGAGGGCGGCGAGGATGCCCACAGACCAGGGCCAGCGGGGCAGGTCCAGGGCGCGGAAGGAGCCCAGGTAGATGAACCACTCACTGATGAACCCGTTGAGGGGGGGCAGACCACAGATGGCCCAGGAGCCGCCCAAGAAGGCCGCCGAGGTCCAGGGCATGCTACGCCCCAGGCCGCCCAGCTGCTCCAGATCCCGGGTACCCGTGGCGTGCCCCACGGAACCTGCGGCCAGAAAGAGGAGGCCCTTGAACAGGCTGTGGTTCACGACATGGAGCAGGGCCCCGGCGAAGCCCAGGGCCTGGAGGGCCGGGTGACCGGTGCTCTTGCCCACCAGGCCGAGGCCCAGGCCCAGCAGGATGATCCCGATGTTCTCGATGGAGTGATACGCCAGCAGACGCTTC
Organism: uncultured Holophagaceae bacterium; assembly: GCA_903840385.1. Classification (GTDB taxonomy): domain Bacteria; phylum Acidobacteriota; class Holophagae; order Holophagales; family Holophagaceae; genus Geothrix. The sequence goes on along the minus strand of CAIMFT010000003.1, from coordinate 17,434 downwards.
AGGTCGTGCTGACCCAGGGCGAAGGCCACCCCCAGGATGCCGGAGAGGGCGCCCAGGCCCACCACCAGACCGCCCCACCAGAGGGGAGGATCCGGCACCCAGGCGACCAGGCGCACCAGGCCGAGGATCCCCATCTTGATCAGCACGCCGGACATGAGAGAGGAGACGTGACTGGGGGCCGCCGCATGGGCCGGGGGCAGCCAGATGTGCAGCGGCATGGCCCCGGCCTTCATGCCGAAGCCCGCCAGGAAGAGCAGGAACAACAGGGTCCCCTGGCTGGTGGCAGCAAAGCCCCGGGGCCAGGCCGCCAGATCCCAGTGACCCGTGAGACCCGCCAGGAGCCCGAAGGCGCCGAAGAGGAACAGGGTCCCCGTGTGGGTGGACACCAGGTAGATCCAGGCGGCCCGGCGGGTCTCGGGCAGGCGGTCCTCGGTGATCACCAGGAGGAAGGCCGCAATGGCCATGCCCTCCCAGGCCAGGAGGAAGACCCACATGTGGGCGGCGCACACCAGCACCGCCAGGGCCGCCGTGAGCAGGCCGAACACCAGGCGCACCCAGCGGGGGCTCCCCTGGGGGCTGTGCCAGTAGGCCACGCCGTACCAGGCGCCGCAGGCGGAGAGCAGCAGCACTGGCAAGAGGAACCAGGCAGCGATGGGGTCCAGCACCAGCAGGCCCTGGGAACCCAGCGCCAGGGTGGGCAAGCGCAAGGCCGGGGCAGGAGCGCCCAGGAGCACTCGAACACCGGCCCAGGTGCCCAGACCAGCCGAGGCTGTCATGAGCATCGCGGCGGTACGCCCTTCCCGGTCCCGGCCGAAGAGGCCCGGAACACCAGAGAGGGCTGCCAGGCCCACGGCGAGGAGAAAGAGAATCATCCAGGCAGCTTCGCCCGCAGCAGCAGCCACAGGAAGGCCGCCATGAGGGCGACCAGCACGTAGAGGATGTAGATCGAGAGGATGCCCTGCTGAAGCCGGTGGTAGCGCAGGAGGCGGGCGGTGAGGCGACCGAACCACGGGGTCACCAGGTCATCCCCCACGGCATCCCGCACCACGGAATGAAAGGAGTGGGCCCGCGGAAATAGGGCCCGGATGCTGCGCACCCGCTGGGTGACGCCCGGCAACAGCACAGACCAGCCATCAGTCAGGGAGCTGCCGGTGTACTGCATGCGGGCCGTGGGTGCCGCATACCCGCAGTCCCAGGTCGGCAGCGTTTCTACCTGCGCAGCCCGCCGAGGCAGCCAAGCCAGCAGCGCCCCGCCCAGGGCCAGCAGGCCAACTTCCAGCGGCAGGAGGAGGCGCAGGTCCCGACCCACCAGGGACGCGAGGGGTGTGGCGGAGCCCGGGGCCAGCACAGCCACGATGCGGTCCAGCACGGCCAGCAGGGGCAGGGCCAACAGCCCGAGAGCCAGGGCCAGCACAGCCAGAATACCCATCGGGACCAGCATGAGCAGCGAGGGGTCATGAGCATGGTCCACGGCGGCTGAGCGCGCCTCGCCCAGGAAGATCACGCCGTAGAAGCGGGCGAAGGCCACCGCCGCCAGGCCCCCGGTGAAGACCAGGGCCAGCAGCGCCACGCCGGCGGACCAGGAGTCGCCGCCCCGCAGGGAAGCGAAGAGGCCCCGGTAGAGGAACCACTCGCTGAGGAAGCCGTTGAAGGGCGGGAGGGCCGTCACCGCCAGCACCGCCGGGAACATCAGCAGGGCCGTGCGGGGCATGCGGGCGGCCAGGCCCCCCAGGGCCTCCATGTTGCGGGTGCCCGTGGCGTGCAGCAATGCGCCGGAGCCGAAGAACAGGAGCGTCTTGAAGATCGCGTGGTTCCAGATGTGAAAGATGGCCCCGCCGAAGCCCAGGGCCGTGAGCAGGGGATCGCCGCTGCTCCGGCCCACCCAGCCCAAGCCGACCCCCATGGCCACGATGCCCAGGTGCTCGACGCTGGAGTAGGCCAGCAGCCGCTTGTAGTCCCGCTGGGCCAGGGCGTTCCAGACCCCGTAGACGGCGCTGCCCGCACCCAGCAAGAGGAGGCCGCCCCCCAGCCAGCCGGGCGGGCCCGGCAGCAGGGTGGACACGCGGAGGATGCCGTAGATGCCGGTCTTCAGCATCACGCCGGAGAGGATGGCCGACACGTGGCTGGGGGCGCCGGCATGGGCCGCGGGGAGCCAGAAGTGGAGCGGGAGCAGGCCCGCCTTGAAGCTGAAGCCGAGGAGCGAGAGAACCAGGATCCAGACATCCAGCCTCCCGATGGGGCCCGGTGGCAGCGGCACCCACGGAAAGCCTCCCAGGCGCTGGGCCAGGAGGATCACCGAGGCGGTGAGCACCAGGGTGCCGGTGTGCGTGCACACCAGGTACACCCAGCCGGCCCGGTGGACCTCGGGGTAGAGGTGCTCGGTGCTTACCAGGAAGAAGGCCGAGATGGCCATGCACTCCCAGGCCACCAGGAACAGGAGGCCGTTGCGGGTGACGAAGAGCAGCGACATGGCCGTGACCAAGAGCCCGAAGAAGAAGCGCAGGGAGCGCCCGGAACCCTTGGCAAGGTGGACGGGCCAGTATTCGAGCCCGTAGACAATCCCCAGCCCAGCCACCAGGTGCAGGGGCAGCAGGAAGGCCGCCGAGAGGGCATCCATCTCCAGGCGCACCGGTCCCTGCCAGAAGGAAAAGTCCACGTGGGTGGGCGTCCCGCCGAGCAGGGCATGGGCAGCGGCGAAGATCGCCAGCAGCGACCCGGTGGCCCCTACCACCGTACTGAAGCGGCCTTCCTTCCGGGGCGGGACCAGCGGCAGGAGCGCCGCCACAATCCAACACCCGGCCGCCAAGAGGAGCAGGGTGATGTCTCGCATCTGCATCCCCCTTCAGCCACGGGAAACGTTCGCCTTCCTGCAGCGCTGCAAGGCCCTGTGGAACGGGCTGCAGCGAGCGCATTCGCGGAAGTCTCCTTCATGATAGCCGACTCGTCGGTCGGGCTCGCCGGCAGGCCCCGACGGGCTTAGAACACCCGCAGCAGTGCCACGTAGCCGTTGGCAGCCTTTACTCCCGCAATGTCGCTCTGCAGGCCGATGCCCAGGTCCACCCGCACCGCCGTGAACCACCAGAAGCCGGGCAGATCCCCCGAGATGCCCAGGCCGCTCATGCCGTAGGTCTTGCCATCATCCAGGCTGCGGGCCCGGGCGTGCTCCAGGCTGAGGGACAGGCGCAGCTTCGGGCCCGTGGGAATGGCCAGGCTGGTCTTGGCGTAGGCCAGCTGATCCGCCGCCACGGCATTGGCGCGGATGCCGGCAATGCGCACGGTGCCCCCCATACCACCCACATCCAGGGCATTGAAGCGATCGAAGGCGTGGCCCCCGGCCCAGCCCGCTTCGCCGTGGAACCACAGCCCGAGGGTCAGCTCCCGGTCGAAGCCCAGGCTCCCGCCCCAGCGGCGGAAGGCCCCATCCTCCGGCACGGACTGCGGGCTGGCCGCTGTGCCGTAGTCCCCCTCGGGACGGCGGCCCCAGCCTTCGTAGGCCCGGACCTGGAGGCCCCGGAACAGCCAGGAGGCCTGCAGGGTGCCCACGCGGGTGAGGCCCGAGGGCGGCAGGACAAAGCCGGGCGTGCGGTACTTGGCATCCCCCTCGGAGAAGGCGTCGTAGGCGAAGTCGGTCCGGCCCTCCAGGCGGAAGCCCAGGCCCAGGTCATGACCCAGCTCCAGGCCCAGCCTACCAAAGCGCCGGCCCACGCCGTCCCGCTCCAGCAGCTTGCCGTTCGCCACGGGCCGCTCCGTGCCCTTCAGCAAAAACGCTGTGGCATTGGCCCCGAAGTCGAAGGACCCGAAAGCCCGGGGAATGGCCACGGTGGCGGTGTTGAAGACCACAGCCGTGAGGGCATTCACCTGCACACCCTTGCCGAAGGCGTCGTAGTCGAAGTAGAGGAAGCCGCCCAGCGGCATCACCGGGGGTGCCAGCCCTGGATCCACCAGCACCACCCCCGCCAGGGCCCGCCCGCTGCTGCGGGGCTTCTCCTCGATGCGCCGGGTGCCGTCTCCCTGCCGGGTGAAGTAGCGGGCCCCCTCGGGCGTCACCTTCAGCATGGTGGCTGGGGAGGTGCGAGCCCCCGCTCGGGCCACCTCGAAGCCGGCCCCATTCAGGTCGAAGTCCCGGTAGGTGAAGCGCCGCTGCACCTGGATCACGCCATCCGCACTGACCCAGCGCTCGAAGGTCTGCACGGAGACCGGCCGCCACACGCCCGGCGCCACGGCGCCGTAGGTGAGGATCTCCCGCTCGCTCTTCACCGTGCCGGGCATGCCAGACCGCTCGCGGCGCTCTTCCAGAATCTTCCCGGTGGCCTCCTCGACCTCCAGCTCCCCCTCGTAGGCCAGGGGATCCGGGGTCACGGGGGCGAAGCGCAGGAGGCGCCGCCCCGGGCCGGCGGGGCCGCCATCCCGGTAGCGGTAGCTCTCGGTCAGGCCCAGGGCCACCGGCAGGGCCACGGAGCGCCGGCTCTCGATGAGGGGCAGCTGCACCTCCCCATCCAGCTTGGCCTTCACGCCGTTGAAGCGGACCTCCTTCTGCAGGAGCTCCGGCCACTCCCCGGCCTTTTCGAAGTAGCCAAAGGTGAAGCCCAGGTCGCCGCCCCGGCCCGTGGGGCCCTGGATGTGCAGGTCCAGGTCGGCCCGGGCCTGCACCGTCTGCACCCCGGCCCGCGCCCGCAGCCCCGCCGCCCGAACCCGGGCCAGGAGGGCCCCGGTGTCGTAGGTGGCGGCGGCGGTGACGGCCACCTCGGTGCGGTCCTTGGGGAGGGGCGTCGGCTGCCAGGCCCCCTCGACAAAGCGCCAGCGCCGGGCCTCGCCGCTGGCGTGGCTGAGGGTGAGGTCGCCGGGGCCACCTTCCACCTCGGTGAAGCCCGGCGGTACGAGCGCCGCCAGGCGAGCCGCAGGGCCGTCGCCGGGCACGATGAGGTGGCCGCCATCCCCCATCAGGGCCGAGGTCAAAGGGCCCGGATCCCGGGGCAGCCAGGCGGTCCAGGGCCGCCCTGGGAAGGAGTCCTGGGCCTGGGTGAGGCGGGTGCGCCACTGGCTGGCATCCGTGCCCAGATCCTCAGGGAGGAGGGCCCCGCCATCCAGGGCGCCCCAGGCGGTCTCATCCAGGATGGGCTCGGCCCCCAGGTCCCAGCCCAGGAGGATGCGCTGGCTGGGCGACTGGGCCTTGAGGGCCTGGGCCGCGGCCAGCAGCAGGGGCAGGCGGGAGACCCCCCGGGGCAGGCGCAGGCGCACCTCGGCGACCCCCTTCAGGCCCGCGATGGGTGTCATCCAGCGGCGGCGCGCCGCCTCCACCTGGGCGGGGTCCCGGTTGTCCCGGGGCAGCAGATCCCTGGCCTCGAGGCCGGTGAGGTCCAGGTCCACCGGCAGCGGCACGCCCGTGCGGAGCGGCGCCGGGCGGGGCTCGGCCGCAGTGAGGCTGACCAGGGCGGCGGGCAGCAGGACAAGGGGGGATCTCGGCACAGGGCCTCCAGATGCTCCGAGCCTACCCCAGGCGCAGGGCCAGGGGTTATCCGGTATCCTCAAGGGTCTGCCCAGGTGTCCATGCGATTCACAGTGCGCCTCACCCATGTCAACGGCGAAGTGCTGTCCCGCGAATACGAAGCGGACAGCGAGGAGGCCCTGAGGGCGCGCGTCCAGGCAGAGGGGGGCTTCCCCCTGGAGATCACCCGCACCGACACGGCCTTCCGCAACCGGACCCAGCTCAAGGTTGAGTCCCTGGTGCTCTTCAACCAGGAGCTGCTGGCCCTCCTCAAGGCCGGCATCCCCCTGCTGCAGTCCCTGGAGCTGCTGGTGGGCCACGGCAAGGATCCCCAGCTGCGCCGCAGCCTCACCCAGGTGGTGGAACTGGTGCGAGAGGGCATGTCCTTCTCGGATGCCCTGGAGCAGGCCGGGGCCTTTCCCCCCATCTACCGCAGCAACGTGGTGGCCGGCGAGCGCAGCGGCACGCTCCCGGAGGTCCTGGCCCGCTGGCTGGCCTTCCAGAAGTTCTCCCAGACCAGCCGTCGCCGCATCACCGAGGCCCTCTTCTACCCCACCTTCCTGGTGCTGGTGCTGACCCTGGCCCTGGGCGTGATCTTCAACGTGGTGCTGCCCCGCTTCGCTGAGTTCTACGCCGGTGGCGACATCGAGATGCCCTTCTTCACCCGGGTCCTGCTGGGGGCCGGCAAGTTCGTCAGCTCGACCCTCTGGCTGCAGGGCATCGTCGTGGTGGGTCTGCTCGTGGCCGGCCGCTGGATGGCCACCTCCGAGGCCGGGGCCATGCTCACGGAGCGCCTGCTGCTGATGGTCCCGAAGGTCGGCACCCTCTACCGCATGTACCACTCCAGCGTCTTCGCCCGCACCCTGGGTGTGCTCATCAGCGGCGGCCTGCCGGTGGTGCAGGCCCTCGAGGTGGTGCAGCGCACCAGCCCCAGCCAGCGCATGAAGGCGGCCCTCACGGTCATCACCGACAAGGTGCGCGCCGGCGGCAGCCTCCACCAGTCCCTGGAGCAGGCCAAGGTCCTCGACCCCCTCGCCGTGGAGATGGTCCGTGTGGGTGAGCAGAGCAGCGCCCTGCCGGAGATGCTGGACCACGTGGCGGACTTCTTCGATCAGGAAGTGGAGAAGGCCACCACCGCCGTCACCAGCCTCATCGGCCCGGTGCTGATCCTCTTCATGGGCGTGGTCGTCCTGGCCCTGCTGCTCGCCATCTACGTGCCGCTGTTCAACGCCAGCAGCATGGTGCGCTGAGCCCCGGAACCTAGCGGTACTTCGGCTTCAGCCACTTCTGCGGGTCCTGGGCCTGGGCCTTGAGGCGGATCTCAAAGCCCAGACGGGGCCCATCCACGGTCTCGCCCACGGTCCCCAGGACCTCCCCCGCCGCCAGCACCTGACCCCGGGCCACCGCCAGGCCCTGGAGGTGCGTGTAGAGGGTGAACCAGCCGCCGCCGTGGTCGAGGATCACCATCGGTCCGTAGCTCTGGTAGTAGTCGGCGAAGGCCACCTTGCCCTCGGCCACCGCCTGCACTGGCGACCCCGAGGGTGCGGCGATGAGCACGCCGCTCTGCTGGGTGCGGGTGCGGAAGGTCGGGTGGATGTGCTCGCCAAAGGTCTGGGCCAGGGTGCCCTTCACCGGCTGGGGCAGCTCTCCGCGCAGGTTGGCAAAGACCACGGTGGCCTCGAAGGTCTCGCCCTTGGGCTTGGTGAGCAGGCCCGCCAGGAGACGCTCCAGCTGCAGGGCCTCCTCGGTCAGCTCGGCCTGGACCCGCTTCTGGGTGCCCTCGTCTTTCTGTATTCCCTCCAGGAAGGTCGTGAGCCGCTCGTCCTGCAGGCGCAGGGAGGCCTGGAACTGGCTGGCCTCCTTCTCCTCCTTGGCGATGCGAGCGACGACGTCCTTCAGGGCCTGGGCCTTCTGGGTCAGCTCCGCCTGCAGGCTCTGGATGTTTTCCAGGCGGCGGTGCTCCTGGATGCGGGCCCACTCCAGCATGCGGCCTCGCTCCAGCCAGGCCTCCATGTCCTTGAAGGTGGCGTAGAAGCCCAGGTCGCCCATGGGCCCCACTGCCTGCGCCCAGCGTACCTGGCGGCGCAGGGCCGCCCGGATGGCCTGCAGCTCACCCTGGATGCGGCTCTGCTCCCGGCCGATGGCCTGGGCCTCGCCCTGGGCCTGATCTCGCCGGAGGCGGGCCCCCTCCACCTGGGCTCGGGCCCGGTCCAGCTGGAGGGAGATGCCCTGTAGCTCCACCAGCACACCCTTGCGGCGCTTCTTCAGCTGCTCCAGCTGCTGGTCCACCTGCCCCATCCGGCCCTGCAGGGCCGCCAGCTTCTGGCGCAGCTCCGCCGGCTCCTGACTGGACTGGGCCACCAGAAGGGTCGACAGAAGGAGGACGAGGCCCAGCCGCATCGGCTACTTCCGGCCGCCCGCCGGCAAGAGCATGGCCAGGGCGCCCAGCAGGAGGGGACCGCCGATGGAGAGCGGCAGGGCCAGGGGCGAGAAGGGGTCCGAAGGCAGCTGGGCCATGGGCAACAGGCGCACCAGCACCTCCAGGGCCCGCACCTGACCGGCGCTCCAGCCCAGGTCCACGCCGAAGTCCAGGAAGAAGCTCAGGCGGGGGCCCAGCTCACGCAGCAGCAGGGTCAGCAGCAGGGCCAGCCCGGCGCTGGACTTGATGAGGCGGGCCAGCAGCACCGACCAGAGGAGCATCTGGAGGCCCAACAGCAGGCCGTGCAGATCAGCCCGCAGCAGCTCCGCCGGCCAGACCTCACCCATGAGGCGCCAGGACAGTACCCACACCGGCAAGAGGGCCACCTGGGACAGATACAGGCCGTGGGCGAAGCCGAGCCCCGTGCCGGCGAAGAAGCCCTTGAGGCGCTCCCCCCGGGCCGAAGCGGCCGTCCACTGACTCAGCGGGCCGAAGGCACCCAGCAGGACCACCAGGGAGACCGCCCAGTACATGGCCCCCTGCAGGTTGCCCAGGGCATAGGACCGCAGGGAGTCAGCTCCGAGGGGGATCGCCGTGCCGAAGACGAGCACCTGGGAGCCCAGGTCGCCCTGCTGGCCCCGGACCCCCATGGCCACCAGCCCCGCCACAAACAGCGAGACCAGCGCCCAGCCGATGCGCAGCTTTGAACTCCCAAACCGATCCATGCAGACTCCAGAGATGCTCCATTGATGATAGCCACCCCGGAACGTTCAGGCTCGCCGGCGCATGGAAGAGGAGGCGCATGGGACCAGTGGGTTTTCCCAGTGCTGGATGGACTCGCCACGCCCCCAGAGATGAACCGGCGCCCTTCCCTGTTCGCAATTTTCTAGACGATCATGGGGTGATCACGTCAGGTAAACGGACTGGCCAGGGAAGGGGCTAGATTGATTCCCGACCAGCACTCGAAGGCCCCACCCGCCAAGCCATCGGCCGATAGCCCCGGGGGGTCAGCGGTCGACTCAGTCCCAACAGCGGCGCCCGCAGGAAGGCAGCCACACCAGTGACCACCCTCAAACGCTTTGGAAGCGCCCTGCTCGTGGGCCTCGCCTGCGGGGTTGGAGTGGCTCAGGAAGAGGCCACTCCTCGCGGGCTGACCCTGTTTGCGCTGACCAAGCCCAGCACCGGGGCTTGGCGACTGGTGACCCTGGGCCCCGCCTTCACAGCGAGTCTTTATCGCCGTCCTGACCTCTCCTGGGCCCGCCTGGGCGTGTCGGGACTGCGGATGGAGAGTACCCAGGCAGAGGGCATGCTCGCCTTGGGCGAGCGGGCCGGTCTCAAGGACACACCCACCCAGTGGCTGCTCCTGGACCCGGCAGGCCAGCTTCAGGGCTCTGGGGTAGGCCAGCCCAGCCTGCTGGAGGTGGAAGGAGCCCTGCGCAAGCGACTGGGGGCCCTCCCCTGGGATGCCCTGGAGGGCCTCCTCCGGGAGCGGCCCGACCATGGAGAAGCCTGCCTCGCCCGGGCTGAATTTACGCTGGTTCTCGCCGGCCGCAGTTACTTTGGCGACCCCCGCCCCCGGACCATGAATTACACCGTCCTGCTCCCCCAGGCACAGGACGCCCTGGAAAAGCTGCTGGCGGTTCCCGGGTGGCCTTGGCAGGTGGAGCTTTCCTTGAATCCATTCCCCCGGAACCGATTGGGCGGGGCTCCTGAAGTGACGCTCACGGAGCGTCGACAGGAATTAGGGGGGAGCCGAGAATATGCCTCCGACCCAAAGGATGCCACGGCCCCCCTGACCCGCCAAGCCAGCGCCACCTCCGGGACTCCTTGGGTGCCTGGAGCCATCGGACCCCTCCCCACAGCCCTGCCGCTCGCCAGGCTCCTCTTTGAGGATGCGCGGGACTTCTCGCCGCAACTCCAGCGCATGGCCAAGGAGGTCCTGGCGGCGCTGGCCTCGGACCCGGCGAGCCCCCGACTGCAGGGCAACGCTGCCTTCCTTCTGAGAACCCTGGCCGAGGTAGATAACGAGAAGGCCGATCGTCTCCTCGTCGACCTCGCAGGGGTGGTGCCCCTTCCCGGGCAAGCCTGGCCGCCGCTGCCCGTGATCCACGCCGCAGCGAATGTGTTGGGTGGCTATAGCCGTTGGGCGGAGCTCCTGGACACGATGCGGGTCTGGTCGCGCCAGCCCGAGCGCCTCTTTCTGGATCCCTCCACCTGGAGCCAGCACCTTCAGCGCGAGGGCACCCTGCGTGCCTACGCCGCCACCGCCCGCAGCTGGCAAGAAGGCTGGGACGTCCTGCCCGCTGCCCTCACAGACCTGCGTCGGCTGACGGGGGGCCACTACAGTGAGCTGGCCCGGCTGGCTTTGCGGTGGGCCCGGCTGCCGCTCGCCCCCTCTGAGGAGCGCGAGGCCCTCTTCAAGCAAGCTTTCCTGCCCCCCCAGGCCCCGCCGCCCATGCCGGCCCCCTTCCCGGCTTGGCAGCTGGAGGTGAAGAACCCGACGGATCTGGACTTCCTTCGGGAGGCCTCGGCCCGGCGGGCCAGCCTGAACCAGTGGCTGCCCACCGAGTGGCACCTGCTGCCCCGCCCGTCGCTGAACCAAGCTTGGCGCCTGTCCCTGGGCGAGGCTGCCAGCACCGGGGACGAGGAACTGCCCGCTCCCGAGGCGCTGGCGGACCGCCTGTTAGCAGGTCGGCCCGGCCGGCTGTGGGTGGCCTCGGACCGGGTCGGCCGAGCGCCCGAGTCCCTGGGGCCCCTCCGCCTCCGGATCAGCCTGCTGTTGCAGCGGATGCCTTGCCGCGACCTGGAACCCATGCTGGCCGGGGACCTCTCCCGGTCCCTGCTGGGTGCGGCCCTCAGCCCCGATGGCTTGGATGAGAGCCTGTGGTTCACGGAAGCCCGCCATGCCATCCCGGCCATCGAGGAACACCTCCAGCGCTGGCCCGTGGACGACGAGCGCTGGGGGGCCCTCGCCTTCTGGACAGCCTTCGTGCCTGCGCACCGCGGGCCCATCGAGCTGGCGGAGCACCTGCCCAGCCTGAGGGCCGGGCTCCCGACCCAGCTCTGCCTACCCCCCGCCGTGCACGTCCGAGTCACGGAGCAGCTGCAGCGGCGCAAGGCCTGGGTGGCGCTCCGGGCCTGGTGCGAGCCCGCCTGGGAGGGGCTGCTGAGCTTGGGGAACAGCGCGGAGCCAGGGCGCACCCTGCTGCGAGACCTGGGCCCCGTGGTGGCGGGTCCCCTGGAGGCGGCCTACGCAGCCCTGGGCCAGACCGGCCTGAGGCGACGCCTGCAGGAGGCCCGCCGGGACCTGGAAGGGGGCACCGACCGCAGCCGCAGACCCTAGCAGCAGCCGTGCGTCAGTGCGCCGCCAGCACCCGCCGGAGGTGGGCCTCGACGTCGGCCAGGCGCTCGGGCAACACGGCCACGAAGACGGTGTCGTCGCCGGCCAGGGTGCCCAGCAGGCCCGCCACGGGGTGGGCGTCCAGGCTGAGGGCCAGGGCCTGGGCGAAGCCTGGGGCCGTGCGCAGCACCAGCAGGTTGGGCGGAGCGACCGCCAGGGTGACCTCCGGCAGGGCGCCGGCGGGGGCCTCCATCCGGCGGTAGCGACCCTGGAGCTTCTGCACCCCCAGTCGCTTCAGGCGCCGGGAGAGGGTGGACTGGGTGAGGTCATGGCCCTGGGCAGCCAAGCTGGCCAGGAGCTCCCCCTGGTCCGCGATGGGGGTGCGGTCCAGCAGTTGGAGAATGAGGGCATCCAGGTCCATGCAGAAATTATGCATAAAAATGCATAATTTCTCAAGGGAAATGCAAATAAACCCACATTCGTCACAGGATTTTTGCTTGAATCCCGTTGCCACGAGCGCATAATATGCGTTCTGCCCTTTGCTTATGCACGCCCCTGCACAGGATGTCCGCATGACTGCCACCACCCCCATTCCCGCCCTGCTGCCCACCTACGCCCCCTATCCCTTTCCCCTGGTGAAGGGCGAGGGCGACCGGGTCTTCGACGATGCGGGCGGCGCCTGGTGGGACTTCTATGGCGGGCACTGCGTCTGCGCCACGGGCCACAGCCACCCGGCGGTGGTGAAGGCCGTGGCGGACCAGGCCGCCAGCCTGCTCTTCTACTCGGCCGCCGCCGCCCTGCCCGTGCGGGATCTGGCCGCCGAGCGCATCACCGCCTTCTCTGGCATGGACTCGGTCTTCTTCTGCAACAGCGGTGCCGAGGCCAATGAGAATGCCCTGAAACTGGCCCTCCTGCTCACCGGCCGCAAGCGCCTCGCGGCCTTTGACGGTGGCTGGCACGGCCGGACGCTGCTGGCCCTCTCCGTCACGGACGACCCCAAGATCACCCAACCCTATGCCGACCACCTGGTGCCCACCCTGCGGCTGCCCTTCGGTGATCTGGACGCACTTGCTGCCGCCGACTTCTCGGCCATCGCCGGCGTCATCCTGGAGCCCATCCAGAGCATGGCCGGCATCAAGACCGCCACCCGGCCCTGGTTCGAGGCCCTGCGCGCCAAGTGCGACGCCACCGGCACCCTGCTCATCTTCGACGAGATCCAGACCGGCATGGGCCGCCTGGGCGTGCCCTTTGCTGCGCAGTTCTATGGCGTTCGGCCCGACTTCATGACCAGCGCCAAGGGCCTGGCCTCCGGCGTGCCCATGGGGGCGCTGCTGATGACCGCTACCGTGGCTGCCAAGCTCAAGGGCGGTGACCTGGGCAGCACCTTTGGAGGCGGCCCCCTGGCCTGTGCGGCCCTCATCGCCACTGTGGACGCCATCACCGGCGAGGGCATGATGGCCAACGCCGCCAAGGCCGCCGCCCGCCTGCGGCAGGAGCTCGTGGGTTCCGTGGTCAGCGAGGTCCTGGGCGAAGGCCTGCTGCTGGGTCTGCGCAGCGCCCACGCCGCCGCCCTCAAGAAGCACCTGCTGGCCTGCCATATCCTGGTGGGCGGCTCCGGCGATGCCACCGTCCTGCGCCTCATGCCCCCCCTCAACCTGAGCGACGAAGCCCTCAGCGCCCTCATCACCGCCATCCAGTCCTTTGTGCCGGAGCAACCATGAAGCACTTCACCCGCATCTCCGACCTGGGCCCCGCAGGGGTCAAGCAGATCCTGGCCGTGGCCGCCGAGTGGAAGAAGACCCGCCCCGGTGCGATCTTCGCGGACCGCATCCTCGGCATGATCTTCTTCAACCCCAGCCTGCGCACCCGTGCCAGCTTTGAGGCCGCCATGCTGCGTCACGGTGGCCACGCCATCGTGCTGGAAGTGGGCGCTGGCACCTGGAAACTGGAAGACCGGGATGGCGCCATCATGAACGCCGACCGCGCCGAGCATGTGCGCGAGGGCGTGCCTGTCCTGGGCCGCTACGCCGACCTGCTGGCGGTGCGCACCTTCAGCGGTGGCGAGGGCGATGCCACCGATGAGATCGATCCTGTCATCAGCGCCTTCCGCCGCTTCTCCACCGTGCCCGTGCTGAGCATGGAGAGCGCCCGGGAGCACCCCCACCAGGGCCTGGCCGACATGCTCACCATCCAGGAGGCCCACGGCTCGACCAAGGTGCCCGTGACCCTCACCTGGGCGCCCCACATGAAGCCCCTGCCCAAGGCCGTGCCCAACTCCTTCCTGCTCACCGCCGCTGCCTGCGGCGCCGAGATCCGCGTCGCCCACCCCAAGGGCTACGAGCTGTCTGCCGAGGTGCGGGCCGAGGCCGAGGCCTACGCCGCGGCCACCGGCGGGAAGATCACCTACACCCACGACCAGGACGCCGCCCTCGAAGGCAGCGCCGCCGTCTATGCCAAGGCCTGGGGCCCCTCCACCAGCTCCGGTCTGGAGGCCGCTCCCATGACGGACCTGTCCGCCTGGATGCCCACCGCCGCCCACATGCAGAAGGCGTCGAAGGAGGCCATCTTCACCCACTGCCTGCCAGTGCGCCGCAACCTGGAGGTGCACGACAGCGTCCTCGACGGCCCCTGGAGCCGCGTGGTGGACGAGGCCGAGAACCGCTTCCACGTGCAGCGCGCCACCATTGCCAGCCTGCTGAACCAGTCCTGAGTCCAAGCCCCGCTTTCCACCCGCGAGAATCCCATGCCGCTGTCCCCGAATCCCTACGCCGCCCTCAAGCAGGCCTCCCAGTACGTCCGCCTGTGGCGGGGCAAGACCTTCGTGGTGAAGGTCGGGGGCGAGATCATCGCCGACCCCAAGCTGCGCAAGAGCCTGTGTGAGCAGCTCGCCCTGCTCTGGAGCTTCTCCATCCGCGTGGTGCTGGTGCACGGGGGCGGCCCGGAGCTGGATGCCGCCTGCAAGGCCATGCAGATCCCCATCAAGAAGGTGGCCGGACGGCGGGTCACGACGCCCGAGGTGCTAGACGCCGCCAAGATGGTCTTTGCGGGCCAGGTGCACATGGACCTCCTCGCTGAGCTGCAGGCTGCGGGCGTGCCCGCCGTGGGCCTCTCCGGCGTGGATGCGGGCCTGATCAAGGCCCACAAGCGCCTCCCAGTCTCCGTGGTGCCCGACGGCGCCACCGAGCCCCAGTTGGTGGACTTCGGCCTGGTGGGTGACATCGACTCTGTGGATCCCCGGGTCCTGACCCACCTGCTGGAAGGCGGCTTCGTCCCCGTGGTGGCGCCCCTCTCCGGCGGCACCGACGGCGCCATCTACAACACCAACGCCGACACCATCGCCGCCAGCCTGGCCTCGGCCCTGGGCGCCGAAAAGATCTTCTTCCTGCTGGCCGTCCCCGGCCTGCTGCAGGACATCAACAAGAGCTCGTCCCTGATCCCCCACGCCACCCTCGATGAGCTGGCCGGGCTCGAAGCCAGCGGCGTGGTCAGCGGGGGCATGCGGCCCAAGCTCACAGCCGTGAAGCAGGCCCTCCGCGCCGGTGTCTCCAGCGCCCACCTGGTCAGCGGCCTGGCTCCGGACGCCCTGCTGGCGGAGGTCTTCACCAACGAAGGCAGCGGCACCATGATCATCCCCACCCCGGCGGTGGTCGGATGAACCCCGGCGAGCTCATCACCCTCCTGGTGGGCACCCCCAGCGTGTCCGGGGGCGAAGGCGCCATCGCCGACCTGTGCCAGGAGCTGATCACAGCCCGCGGCTTTCAGGTGCACCGGCAGGATCACAACATCTGGTTCAGCTTCGGCCGCCCCGGCGGCGCCCGGCTCCTCCTGAATTCCCACCTGGATACGGTGCCCCCCTGTGCCGGCTGGGACGGGGACCCCTTCACGCCCGTCTGGAACGGCACCCGCCTTCAGGGCCTGGGCGCCAACGATGCCAAGGCCTCCGTGGCCGCCATCCTGCTCGCCGCCTTCGAACTGGCGAAGCGCCCCCTCACGGGCGAAGTCGTGGTGGCCCTCACCGCCGAGGAAGAGACCGGGGGCAACGGCATCGCCACGGTCCTGGGTGAGCTGGGCCACTTTGACGGCGCCGCCGTGGGCGAGCCCACGGGCCTGCGGGTCTGCGCTGCCCAGCGAGGCCTGCTCGTCCTCAAGTGCACCGCCCGGGGCCAGAGCGGCCACGTGGCCAATGCCCAGATGCTGGGCGCCGAGAACGCCATCCACAAGGCGGCCCGGGACATCGGGCGCATTGCCGCCATGGAGTTCCCCCCTCATCAGCTGCTGGGCTCCCAGAAGGCCCAGGTCACCCAGATCCAGGGCGGCCTCTGGCGCAACCAGGTGCCCGACGCCTGCGAGTTCTTCATCGACCTCCGCACGGGCCCCGACCAGGACCACGACGCCCTGGCCCAGGACTTCCAGGGCCGCCTGGAGAGCCAGGTGGCCATCCACTCCAAGCGCTACCTGCCCAAGGCCACGGCCGCCTCCGAGCCCATCGTGCGGGCCGCCCTCCAGGCCGCAGGCAAGGCCGGGCCTGTGGGCTCTGGCACCACCTCGGACTGGGCCTTCCTGGGCAACATCCCCACCGTGAAGGTCGGCCCCGGTGACACCTTCCGCAGCCACCGCCCCAACGAGCACATCACCCTCGCGGAACTGGAAGCGGGCGCCGCGTTCTATGCCAGGCTGACCGAGGACTTCTTCCAACTGAAGGTGCGCGATGAAGCCTGACGAGACCCTCTGGGCCAAGGGAGCACCGCTGGATGCGGCCATCCACCGCTTCACCGTGGGCGAGGACCCGGACACGGACCTGAGCCTGCTGGCCTGGGACGCCCTGGGCAGTGCCGCCCACGCCCGGATGCTGGCCGCCGCTGGCCTCATCCCCACCGCGGATGCCACGGCCCTGGTGGGCCGCCTGCGCGAGATCGCCGCCCTGGCCCGGCAGGGCGCCTTCCCCATCCCGGCCCACCTGGAGGACTGCCACACGGCCATCGAGGCGGACCTCACCCAGCACCTCGGTGCTGCCGGTGCGCGCATCCACCTGGGTCGCTCCCGCAACGATCAGGTCATCACCGCCCTGCGCCTCTACCAGCGGGACGTCCTGGTGCGCCTGGGCCTGCGCCTGGCGGACCTGGCCGAGGCCTTCCTGGCTTTCGCCAAGGCCCACCAGGACACGGCCCTGCCCGGCTACACCCACCTGCGGCGGGCCATGCCCAGCACCTTCGGCCTCTGGGCCACGGCCTTTGCCGAGGGCCTGCTGGAAGAGCTCGAGGCCCTGCAGGGGGTCTATGGCCGCCTGGACCGTTGCCCCCTGGGCTCGGCGGCGGGCTTCGGTGTGCCCCTGCCCATCGACCGGGCCCTCACCGCCCGCCTGCTGGGCTTCTCCAAGGTCCAGCGCAGCCCCATCGATGTGCAGAACAGCCGGGGCCGCCACGAGGTCGCCCTGCTGCAGTGGGCCGCCTCCGCCGCCGGGGTGCTCGAGAAGTTCCTGTGGGATGTCTCGCTCTACAGCATGGAGGAGTTCAGCTTCCTCAAGCTGCCGGACGCCTTCACCACAGGTTCGAGCATCATGCCCCAGAAGAAGAACCCGGACGTGGTGGAGCTGGCCCGGGGCCGCTGCCGCGAGCTGCGCGGCGCCGCCGGCCTGGTGGAGCAGATTGCCGCGGGCCTGCCCTCCAGCTACCACCGGGACCTGCAGCTGCTGAAGCGGCCCCTGATGACCGCCCTGCGCAGCGCCGAGGAGCTCTTTGCCGTGCTGACCCCCCTGCTGCCGGCCCTGGAGGTGCAGGCCGGGACAGCTGCCGCTGCCGCCACGGACGAGCTCTACGCCGCCCACCAGGCCTACGTGCTGGTGCAGGAGGGCAAGCCCTTCCGCGAGGCCTACCGCGAGGTGGCCCGGCAGATCCAGGACGGCACCTTCGCCCCGGACCGCAGCGCCCTCACCGCCACCCACCTGGGCGGCGCCGGCAACCTGGCCCTGGATGAGCTCACCACCGAGCTCGCCGCTGCCCGCACCTGGATCCAGGCCCGAGCTGACGCCCACTCCCAGGCCGAGGAGGCGCTGTGGACAAACCGATGAATGATCACCGCCAAGACGCCAAGGCGCCAAGAAGTGCAAGAGCAACTGCTTTTCTTGGCGTCCTTGGCGTCTTGGCGGTAAATCCTTTTGCACTTTTTATGAAAGGTCTCCCATGAGCAAGCT
>CAIMFT010000002.1 GCA_903840385.1 uncultured Holophagaceae bacterium | reverse complement strand
CTCCGGAAGGACGAGGCCCTCTCGCTGTACCTGCACATCCCCTTCTGCCCCCGCCGCTGTGCCTACTGCGGCTGCAATGTGGTGGTGAGCCCCCAGTACGACCCTGTAGAAGCCTACCTGGCGGCGGTGACCCAGGAGCTGGACCTGGCCTGCGCCCACCTCAAGGACCGCCGCAAGGTGCTGCAGCTGCACTGGGGCGGCGGGACGCCGACCTACCTGAAGGCTGCGGACCTCACGCGCACCTTCAACCTGTTCAAGGAGCGCTTTGAGTTCCTGCCCGAGGCCGAGATCGCCATTGAGGTGGATCCCACGTTCCTGGAGCCGGATCAGCTGCCGACCCTGCGGGCCCTGGGCTTCAACCGGGTGTCCTTTGGCGTGCAGGACCTGGACGAGGGTGTGCAGGCCCTCATCACCCGTGGCCAGACCTGGCAGCACACCCTGGATGCCATGCGCCAGTGCCGGGAGCTGGGCTTCGAGGGCGTGAACCTGGACCTGGTCTACGGCCTGCCGGGCCAGACCATGGACACCTTCCGCCGCACGCTGGACTCCACCCTGGAGCTGTCGCCCTCCCGCATGGCCATCTACGGCTTCGCCTACCTGCCCAGCATCATGCCCTTTCAGCGCAGCATCCCCGCGGAGACCCTGCCGACCCCGGAGACCCGCCTGGACCTGCTCTTGCTGGCCTCGGAGGTGCTGGAGAAGGCCGGCTATGTGGCCATCGGCATGGACCACTTCGCCCATCCCAGCGATCCCATGGCCAAGGCCGTGCTGGAGGGTCGCCTCATCCGCAACTTCATGGGCTACGCCGTGTCGGCGGGCTCGGACCTGCTGGGCTTCGGCCCCAGCGCCATCTCCAACGTGGCCGGGGTCTATGCTCAGAACGAGAAGATCCTCGCCAAGTGGGAGCGCAGCATCACCGAGGGCCACCTCGCCATCCACAAGGGCCACCGGCTCTCCGAGGACGACGAGCTGCGGCGCTGGGTGATCCACCACCTCATGGGGCACTTCGAGCTGCGCTGGGACGACCTGAAGGAGCGCTTTGGCCTGGATGGTCCGGTCTTCTTCGCCGACGCGGTGGCCCAGCTGCGGGAAGAGATCCCCCAGGGCACCGTGGAGCTCCGCCCAGAGGGCATCTTCATCACCCAGCTGGGCCGGCGCTTCGTGCGCAACCTGGTGCAGCCCTTCGACGCCTACCTGGCCGGAATGAGTGCCAAGACCGCTTTCTCACGCACGGTCTGAGCCCTCAGGGGATTGGCATTGTTTAGGCTGGCCTGAGGCCTATGTTTGGGGTGTGGAGGCCCGCCCAGCCGGGTTCGGATTCAGCCCCTGAGAGGGGGGCCCGGCCGGTGGTCTTTGCGAACTCGCCTGGTGGCCCAGGCCAAGTCGCGGAGGGTTCCATGTCCCGTGCCCTTTTCCTGCTGCTCCCGGCCCTGGTGCTCCAAGCCCAGGATTCGGTCATCCCCCGCGCCGTCGAGGTGCGCCCGGGTGTCTTTGTGCTGAAGGGGCTCCCCACCGAGGAGACCTGCGTCGCCCTCAAGAAGTATCGCTTCACCCACGTGGTGGACCTGCGGCGGGACGGCGAGCCTAGCCTCAACTGCGAGGCGGAGTCGATGCGCATGCAGGAGGCGGGCATCCAATACCTCCGCTATGCGATCAATACGGCCCCACCTGCGGGCGATTTCGACTTCCTTCGCAGCTTCCTGAAGGAGCTCCCGAAGGGCGCCCGGGTGCTCTTCCACTGTGGTGACGGCAACCGGGCCGCCGCGGCGGTATGCCCCTGGCTGGTGCTCGATAAGGGGATGCCCCTGGAAGAGGCCATCCGCGCGGCTAAGCGGGCGGGTCTCCAGCGCGCCGACACCGAAGAGGCCCTACGGCGCTACCTCAGCGGTCGCGCCTAAAGCCGCAGGGGTGACAGGGCCATCCACAGCCCCACGATGAGGGTGAAGAGGGCCGCCAGGATCAGGGTGCTCCAGGCCAGGCGGGCCTGCAGGGCCGGCAGCACCGCCGCCAGGCTCTTCCGATTTCGGAAGAGGCCCAGGGCACCGACGCCAAGGCCGGCGATGGCACCGCCCAGGAGGGTGGCATAGAGGGGATAGCCCACCCAGCCGTATTCCCGCTTGAGGAGGCAGAAGGGGCAGTGGTGCGTGGGGAGTTCGTAGATGTAGAGACAGAAGAAGGAGATCAGCGCGGCCACCGCCACGAGCAGGAAGGTCAGGCTGAGGACCGAGAACAGGCCGGCGCCCCGGCGAAAGCGCAGCAGCAGGAAGCCGGCCGCCAGCAGGGCCGCGAAGGTGCCCCAGAAGACGGGTTGCATCAGCCGGGGCGGCAGCCCCGCGAGCTCGGCGGCAAACCCCTGTCGGCCTTGGCCGAAGAGGCTGCCGCAGCAGGAGGTCATCACGTCAGCCTTCAGCCCCGTCAGGTAGCTCAGCTGCAGCCAGGTCTCCGTCAGCACCAGGGGTACCAGCACCAGCAGCAGGAGATACTTCGGGCGGATCAGCGGGTAGTCGTAGCCCTGGGTATCTGCGCGGTGGAGGACGAGCCAGACACCCGCCAGGAGGCAGGTGGCGACCTTCATCAGCAGGGTGGGGTAGCCGTAGGCATTCACGGCCAGGGACCCGGCAGCGCACATGGCGCCCACGAACTGGTTGTGGAGGCCCTCCGCTGTGAAGATGAACAGGAACAGGGAGAGGATCTGGATCAGCAGGGCGTTGGCCACCAGAGTGGACACCAGGTAGGTGCGCCGCTCCAAGTCCAGCTGCACCTCACTGCCGCTATGCAGGTCCCAGCCCAGGAGGATCCGGAAGCCCTGCCAGCCCGCCGCGGCCAGCAGCAGGCTGACGATGCCCGAGGCGACGAGCAGGGCGAGGATGCCCGGGTGCTGGATCATGTTTCCGACACGACGCGGCCATCCCGCATTTCGACGACGAGGTCCGCCAGGTCCGAGTCGTAGACAATGGGATCGTGGCTGGTGATGAGCAGGGTCTTGCCGGCGTCCTTGAACTGGCTCATGAGGTTCATGAAATCCTCCGAGAGCCGGGAGTCCAGGTGGGCTGTGGGCTCGTCTGCGATGATCACGGCGGGATCGTTGATGAGGGCCCGGGCGATGGCCACGCGCTGGGCCTCGCCGCCGGAGAGTCGGTCCACGGAGGAGCGGAGGTGCCGGGCCAGGCCCAGGCTCTCGAGGCGCGCCACGGCCCGGGCCTCCACGGCGCGGTGATCCTCGCCCGTGG
>CAIMFT010000001.1 GCA_903840385.1 uncultured Holophagaceae bacterium | reverse complement strand
TGCCACTGCTCCTGCAGGCGGTGCTGGCGGCGCTCGCTGGGCATGGTGAGGCCGTAGAGCTGCCGGGACAGGCCCACGGCAAAGTCGCAGATGTCGATCATCTCCTGGACCTCGCCCAGGCCCTCGCGGAGGGTCTTGCCCATCTCCAGGGTCACCAGCTCGGCCAGGGCCGCCTTGTTCCTGCGCAGCTCATCACCCAGGGCCTTCACGACCTCGCCCCGCTTGGGCGCCGGCACCTGCTTCCAGGTCGCAAAGGCGCCATGGCAGCTCGCCAGGATGGCGTCGAACTCCGCCGGGGTCACGTTCACCACGGAGGCCAGGGGGGTCCCATCGATGGGGGACCGCACCAGCTGGGTCTTGCCGCTGCCGACCCACTGCCCGGCGAATCCGCCCGGATTGACTTCCTCGATGCCCAGCGCCTTCAGGACTGCTTGCATGAAGTACCTCCCTGGTTCATTTGTAACTTTTTTTGTTTCAATTAAGAAATTCATTCGATTCACACCAAACATGAATCATATTCATGGTCATGGATGCCCTGCTCGACCTGCCCCAGCTGCGGACCTTCTTCACCCTCGCCCAGACGGGCAGCTTCACCGCCTGCGCTCACCGCCTCCACCGCACCCAGTCCGCAGTCAGCCACGCCATGGCCAAGCTGGAGAGCCTCGTCGGCGTACCGCTGCTGGCCCGCCGGGGTCGGGACCTGGGCCTCACCGAGGAAGGCCGCCGCCTCTACCAGGCCTGCGAGCAGGCCTTCGCCACCCTGGATGGGGCCGCCGAGGATCTTCGCCGCCACCAGACCCTGGCCCGGGGGCGCCTGCGCATCGGTGCCACGGTGGAGTTCGGCACCAGCATCCTCATGAAGCACGTGCAGCCCTTCCTGGCGGCGCACCCGGAGCTCGACCTGGACTTCACCCTCAGCCAGGACCTGCTGGGCCCTCTGCTGCGGGATGAGCTGGACCTCATCCTGGACTGCCAGGAGCACCCCCTGCCCACCCTGCGGAAGACCCCGCTGTTCCGGGAGACCTACGTGGTGGCCTGCGCCCCGGCCTTCCGCAAGGCCCACCGCCTGCGGGTCCCCACGGACCTGGGCCGGGTGCCGGTGCTCTCGCTGGACAAGGCCGGCACCTGGTGGCATCGCTTCCTCCTGGCCACCCCGGTCCACGAGCATCCCCAGCTGGACCGGATCATCGCCGTGGACCACATCCGGGCCATGATCCATGGCGCCGTGGCGGGCATGGGCGCCCTCCTGGTGCCCCGCTACAGCGTCCTGGAGGAGCTGCGCCGGAAGGACCTGGTGGCCCTCTTCCCCGCCATCCGCCCCGCCGAGGACCGCTTCTCCATCTACCAGAAGCGGGTCAAAGCCGGCCAGGAGAAGCAGAAGCTCTTCACCCGCTACCTCGTGTCCCTGAGCCCGGAAGAGTTCGGGTCCTGAGCCTCAGGCGAAGGCCGCTGCCAGGGCAGCCTGGAGGCAGGCCAGGGAGGCGGGGGCGAGGAGGCCGTGGTCGTCCTCCAGGGCATGGAGCACGGTGCCCGGGTTGCGCTGGGCGTAGGCCTCGCTCTCGGCCAGGGGCACGGCGGCGTCCGCCCGGCCGTGGAGGATGGTGGTGGGCACCGGGATGCGCCAGGTGTCATCGTCCAGCCAGTGCGGCAGGTCGTGGAGGAGCTCTGGCCCCAGGCGCAAGGGCTGGCCCAGGGCGTGGTGGTGGCAGGTCATCCAGCCCTGCGCCCGGTACTCGGCCCAGTCGGCGCCGGTGCTGCGGCGGCGGGCGAAGTGGATGGCCGGGGCCAGCAGGATCAGGGCCGCCAGGGGCGTCCCTCGGTGGGCCACGGCGGTGGCCACAAAGCCACCCAGAGAGCTGCCCACCAGCACCGGCGGACTGGAGAGGGTCCGGAGCAGGGCCTCCACCGCCGCCACCTGGGCCGTGAGGGTGAGGGTCTCGAAGGTGGGCAGGTTCAGGTCTGGCGCATGGCACCGGATGCCCCGGGCCTCGGCCCACTGGCGGGCGAAGCGGCCCTTGTTGCCCCCGGGACCGGAGGAGAAGCCGTGCAGGTAGACGAGGTCGGTCATGGAGACAGGATGACGCAGGTGGGGGTGGGGTGTCCTCCGACAAGCGGTTGTCCATAATGCAGAAGGCCGCCAAATGGCGGCCTTCTCGATGCTCCTGGCATAACCTCCTCGCCGGGTCCCGACTTCGGGCGCGCCACTGGCGCGTCCTCCGTCACCCGGCGGTCGGTTACATCTGATCCTTGAGACCCTTCGCAGTCTTGAAGACGACTTTGCGGCCGGCGGGGATCTTGATGCTCTCGCCGGTCTTGGGGTTGCGGCCCATCTTCTCCTTGGTGGCGCGGACTTCGAAGGTCCCCACACCGAAGAGGTTGACGCGGTTGCCGGCCAGCAGGGTGTCGACGATGTGGTCGCGGACGCCGTCGATAATGGCCTTGGCGCGGGCCTTGGAGATGTCCTGGGCGCCAGCGAGCTTGGCGGCGAGCTCGGCGATGCCTTCGGTTTCGGGCTTGGTGGTTCGTGCCATGGTGGGCTCCTTGAGATGGGAGGGGCGGAAGCCCGGCTGCCGGGACTCCGCCAGGCCTGGACCCAGGGGGGTCCGGCCGGGTGGGATGGGTGTGACCGCGAACTACTCGGTGGTGGCGGCGCTGACTTCGAGGGTGACCTTGGCGTGCACGCCACTGTAGAGGCGCACATCCACGATGTAGGTGCCGGCATCCTTGACGTGGGGCACGGTGATGTCCCGGCGGTCGAGGGTGAAGCCCTTGGCCTTGAACATCTCGGCCACGTCGGCGTTGGTGACGGAACCGAAGAGGTGACCACCCTCGCCGGCCTTCTTGGCCACGGCCAGGCTCACAGCCTCAAGCTTCTCGCACAGGCTCTTGGCATCCGCCAGTTCCTTGGCGTGCAGCTTCTCGGCCCGGACCTTCTCGAGCTCGATCTGGCGCTTGTTGCCGGCGGTGACGGGGAGGGCCATCTTCCTGGGAAGCAGGAAGTTGCGGGCGTAACCGTCCTTGACGTTGACGACATCGCCACGCACGCCAAGATGGGTGACGTTCTCGATGAGGAGGATCTCCATGAGGACTCCAATGGATGGGGGTAGGTGCGGCCAGCGCCAACAGCTCGCGTTGTCCCCGCTTGGGTGAGACGGCGTCAGGCGCCGTCAGGGTCGGTCCCACTGGGGCCGCCCTGTCCCCCGGTGGGTTCAGGCCGATCAGAAAATCCAGTCTAGCGTGGGAACGCCCGATACCCAAGGATGGATTCCCAGAGACCGGAGCCCGGATGACCAACCCCCAAGACCGCCGCCTCGCCCGCCGAGCGATCCTGGGCGCCGACCACGTTATCTCCTTCCGCCTCAAGGGGCGGGACTACCACGAGGTCCGCATCACCAACCTGAGTCCAGGGGGCTGTTTTGCCCTGGTCCCGGCAGGGGACGCCGGCCGCTTCAGCCGGGGCGCCACCCTGGAGGGTCTGGTCCTGGGGCACCTGGACCTGCCCAAGGGCCCCATCTCCGCCGTGGTGTCCTATGTGCTGGGTGGGCACACCGGGGAGGAGCCCCTCGACCTGGTGGGCATCGGCATCCAGTTCCTGGCCATGGCACCGCCTGAGCAGGCCGGCCTGGAGGCCTGGTTCGAGCGACCTACAGTCTCCTGAGGCCCGACTTGCCTCAGCTTCGGCCGAAGAAGCCGAGGATCGCCACAGCCACTTCCTCCCGCATGGCGGGGGTCATCTCCGGGTAGACCGGGAGGCTGAGCACCTCCTTGGCGGCCCGCTCGGACTCCGGCAGCTGGCCGGTCTGGTAGCCCAGGGGGGCAAAGCAGGGCTGCTCGTGGAGGCAGATGGGGTAGTAGATGGCGCAGCCGATGCCCCGCTCCCGGAGGTGGGCCTGCAGACCGTCGCGTCGGCCACCCGGAACCCGGATGGTGAACTGGTTGTAG
This sequence comes from uncultured Holophagaceae bacterium, assembly GCA_903840385.1. Taxonomy (GTDB): domain Bacteria; phylum Acidobacteriota; class Holophagae; order Holophagales; family Holophagaceae; genus Geothrix. Next base: position 1,330 of record CAIMFT010000001.1, on the reverse strand, counting down.
ATGTGGCGGCCTTCGGGGACCACTTCCTGCGGCAGGACGGCCTCGTCGGGGGTGAGGTCCTGCAGGCGCTCCAGGTACCAGGCGGCGTGGGTGCGGCGGCCCTCGTGCCAGCTGTCCAGCATGGGCAGCTTGGCCCGCAGGACCAGGGCCTGGAACTCGTCCATGCGGCCGTTCATGCCCACCTCATGGTGCATGTAGACCGGCTCCATGCCGTGGACACGGATGCGGCGGACCCGGGCAGCCAGGGCTGCGTCATCCCGGATGGCCGTCATGCCGGCATCGCCGAAGGCACCCAGGTTCTTGGTGGGGTAGAAGCTGTAGGCCGTCATGTCCCCGAACTGGCCGGCGGACTTGCCCCAGCCCTTGGCGCCCAGGCTCTGGCAGGCGTCCTCGATGACGGGGAGGCCATGCTTGGCCGCCACGGCCATGATCCCGGGCATGTCGGCCAGCTGACCGAAGAGGTGCACGGGCATGATGGCCTTGGTGCGGGGCGTGATGGCCGCTTCCACCAGGGCTCCGCTGGCGTTGAAGGTGGCGGGGTCCAGGTCGATGAAGACGGGCTTGGCACCCACGCGGGAGACCACGCCTGCGGTGGCGAAGAAGGTGAAGCTGGGCACGATCACCTCGTCCCCGGCGCCGATGCCCAGGGCCATGAGGGCCGCCAGCTGCGCGTCGGTACCGCTGGACATGCCCACCGCATGGGCGGCACCCGCATAGGCGGAGATCTCGGCCTCGAGGCCCTTCACGTTGTCGCCCAGGATGAAGGAAGAGCGGTCGATGAGACCCGAGAGCCCCTCCAGCACCCGCGCCTTCACGGCGGCATTCTGCGGGGCAAGCTCAAGCATCGGAACAGGCATGGGGCCTCCAAATCACGCCGGCCAGTATGGCATCGGCTTCAGCCCGCAGCCGTCACATTGGCGGAGTGTAAAACGGCGGAAAACGCGGACCACGAAGATCTGATGCCGGGCGCCGGCGCGCGGGTTGGGATGAAAAGCCCACCGCCAAGACGCCAAGAGCGCCAAGTGGCCCCGCCAAAGGGGCAATGCTTTTCTTGGCGTCCTTGGCGTCTTGGCGGTGATCAGTTCCTGTCTTCGTGGTTAATCCGTCTTTTCAGCTGATGCCAAAGCCTCACTGGGCTTGATGGGGCGCATGAGGGGGAAGAGGATGACGTCGCGGATGCTCTGGCTGTTGGTGAGCAGCATGACCATGCGGTCGATGCCGATGCCCTCGCCGCCGGTGGGCGGGAAGCCGTGCTCCAGGCTGGTGATGAAGTCCTGGTCCAGCAGCATGGCCTCGTCGTTGCCGGCCTCGCGCTCGTCCATCTGAGCCT